>JAGBDZ010000073.1 GCA_017937215.1 Akkermansia sp.
CCACCCCACTTCGGGGGTTCCGGGAATATTATTTGCCTGACCCGGGGTTCCGCCTCTTCGAGGCTTCACCCCGGTCTACGGGCTGACGTCCCTCCGGGACTCAAAAATGCCTCGGGCTTTCAGCCCGATAAACATCAATTTGTCGAGCACTTTTTTCAAACTTTGGGACACATGTGCCGCTCCGGAAACGTCCTCTTCCGTCATGTCCTCACAATTCCCCCAGCACGATTTCCGGGTTGTAGAACGGGAAGTGGTAGCTCTCAAAATCCTGCCCGGTTTCACCCCAGTAGGCGCGCATGCGGGCGGGAGGGAATATTTCGTCCCGGGTGGCGATGTAGGCCCGGTGCCAGGGGAGGTGTGGCTGCTCGGGGAGTGTCTGGCAGGCCTCGGCCAGGAAATCGAGTTCCTCCACCTGTTGCTGCGGGCTCGGCTCCTCAAAATTGCCCGCGGGGGCGTATTTCTCCGGGGCGGATTCGTCCTTGAATGCGTTGCCACCCAGGGAGGCTACGGAGCGGATGGTGCGCTGCAGGACCTTGAGGCGCAGGCCGTACTGCGGGCTGGCGGGGTAGGGGGTGCCGTTGATGGCGATGGCGCGGTGCAGCGGCAGGGCCTGGCAGCTCTGCTCGGCTACCCACACGCCGAAGGACCAGGCAAAGAGGTAAATGCGCTCGTAGTGGGCAAAATCCTCCGCGGCCAGCGGGCTGAGGCTGCGGTGGTCGTAGTAGCACACCACATCATACCCCGCCGGAAAGGGCAGATGCTGCACGGCGTTGGGCGTGGCGCCCCAGCCCAGCATGAAGAGGATGAGGCGGCGGTTTTCGGGATTCCGGATGAGCCAGGCTTCTTTCATGGTGCTTATACTTTCTTGCGGGCCCAGCGCAGTCCGAACAGCATCTTGCGCAGAATCAGGTATTCCACCAGCATGTCGCAGGCAATCAGCATCCAGATGCCTACCAGCGAGAGAGTTTCCGGCCACAGCCAGTACCACACCAGCAGGCAGACCATGCGGAAGAAGCCCATGCCGCCGTAGGAAACCCACATCACGCGGCGGGTGTCGCCCGCGCCCCGCAGACACATCTTGCAGATGAGCATGGCGGCATAGAAGGGTTCGATGATGAGGAAGGCCTGCACCACCGGGCGCGTGGCTGATATGAGCTCCGGCGAGCCGGCGGCGAAAATATTGACAAACACATCCGGCCACAGGGCAAAGACCACACCCATGCAGCCCATGAAGAGCACGCTGTATCGGATGCATTTGCGGACGGTTTCCAAAGCGAGGCGCACGCTGCGGGCACCCAGATACTGGCCCACCAGGGTGGCGCCGGCCATGCCGATGGCAAAACCGGGCAGGAAGCTCAGGGATTCGATGCGGATGGCAATGTTGTGTGCGCCCACGGCGGCATCGCCCAGCGAGGAGATGACGCGGAGCACGACGATCTGAATGACCCAGATGCCGCCCACCTCAATGGCCTGGGGCACGCCGATGCTGAGGATGCGGTACATCATGCCCCAGTCCACGCGCAGACTCTTGCGGTCCAGATGCAGCGGCGGGGCATAGGTGGGGCCCTGCTCGGCGCAGAAAGTATCCAGCTCCCGGCCGTTCATTTCGCGGCGCAGGGAAAGGGTGCGTTTGAACAGAATGCCCAGCAGTACGGCGGCTGCTGCGGCCATGCCGCCAATCATACCCAGCGCCAGACCTTCCACGAACATGCCGCAGACCTGCACCAGGAACAGACTGAAGACGATGTTGAGACCATCCACCACCAGCATGATGATGAAGGGGGTGCGCGTGTCGCCCGAGCCTCGCAGGGCGGCGTTCACCGCAAAGACGATTCCGGAGAAAATGGCCACCCAGCAGCCGGTGTACATGTAGCGCAGGGCTACCTCGCGTGCAAATTCGCTCAGGCTCAGTACTTCTGATACCAGGAAGTCAGCCGTGGCATACATCAGCAGGGCAGAGAGGATGCCGGCAATCAGCCCCAGCACCCCGGCCTGGTTGGCGGCGTAGTTCGCATCGGCAAACTTGCGGGCGCCGGTCATGCGGCTCACAATGGCGGTGGCGCCCATGCCCACCGCGCCCTGCATCACAAAGCCCAGCCACATTACGTATGAGGTGACGCCGATGCCTGAGGCAATCTGGGCTGTTTTTTCGCCGTGGTCGCCCATGTGGGTGGCCAGCACCAGGGCGGTGGAGGCGCAGATGAAGCTCATCACCTGCTCCAGCAGGGGCCAGAGCGCAATGGATACAATCTGACGGGGCAGGCTCATGCCTGCCAGCTTTCCGCCCAACTGACCCTTGGCCAGGGCTACGCGGATTTTGCCTTCTCTGCCGTCACCTGCACTCATGGCTGGGGGTATTGTAGCATGCTATCGTATTAATGAACAGAAAAAAACAGTTGTAATTTTCCAGGCATACGCAAAATCCCCTGCAAGCGGGGGCTTGCAGGGGATGAATGAAATGGAATGCTTGATTATCAGGCCTGGAGCAGCAGCGGCATGGTGCCCAGGTAGATGAGGGCGAGCACGCAGATGGTCAGCACAATGCCGGTGCACAGCGGCACCTGCAGCGGCTGGGCGCCGGGAGCTGCCTTCTCCCAGTACATGGCGCGGATGACCTTGAAGTAGTAGTAGAAACCGGTGGCGGCGGTAATTACCATGATGGGCAGCAGCCAGCAGATGCAGCACCAGGATTCCATGGCTGTGATGATGGCCACGAAGGAGTACATCTTGACCAGGAAGCCCAGGGTGAGGGGCACGCCGGCCAGAGAGGCGAAGCACACCGTGATGAGGAAAGCCGTGCGAGGGTTGGTCTTGCCCAGCCCGCGGAAAGCGGCGATTTCCTCGCTGCCGCGCTGGGTGCGCACCATGGCCACTGCGAAGAAGGCTGCGATGGTGGCCAGTGCATAGGCCAGCAGGTACTTGGAAACCATGAAGACCACCGGGCCGTTCAGGGTGAGGAAGAACACCAGGATGAAGCCGGCCTGACCAATGGAGGAGTAACCCAGCAGGCGCTTCATGTTGGTCTGGCGCATGGCTCCCAGGTTGCCGATGAGCAGGGTGGCGGCGGCCACCAGGGCAAAGCACCACACCAGCAGCTTGCCCACAACGCTGCCCGGCACCACGAAGGGGGCAAAGGGCAGTGCCAGGCTGCAGAGCACCACGAAACCGGCGGTCTTGGATGCCACTGCCAGGAAAGCGGTGGTGGGGGTGGGGGCACCTTGGTACACGTCAGGAATCCACACGTGCATGGGGGCTGCACCAATCTTGAAGAAGGAACCGGCAAAGAGCAGGGCGGTGGCCATCATGAACCCGAAAGCCAGAACCGGACTGCCGGCCACGCCGCCCTTCATGGCGGAGACGACGACATCAGACCCCAGGTTGAAGCTGCCCACCATGCCGAAGTACCAGGCGGTGCCATAGACCAGCACGCCGGTGCTCATGGCGCCCAGCACCAGATACTTGATGCCGGCTTCGATGGAACCCTGGTTGCGGCGGAAGTAACCGGCCAGCACATAGGAGGTGAGGGTGATGACTTCCAGACTCACAAAGAGCATGACCAGATCGCGGGCCTGGGTGAGGCAGAGAATGCCGGCGCAGGCTACCAGCGGCAGGGCGTAGAACTCGCCCGTGCCTTCTTCATTGCCGGAGCCGGCAATGGATTCGCAGCTGATCTTGGTGTAATCAAAGGCCAGCAGGATGGAAAGACCGGTGGCAATGGCGGCGATGAACCCGAAGATATCGGTCTGCTCGCCGGTGGCCAGGAAGTAGGCGGCCACAAAGGTGCCCATGGCGCCGACGAAGGCATAGATACGCTTCGGAAGCCTGGGCAGCAGGGCATCGGCCAGGATGAGCAGGGCTGCCAGCCCCACCAGGGCAAAGGCCGGTGTGAACTGACACCATGTATAGGTTGATACGATATTCATATGTTGCTCAATGTTGGGTGTTCAGTTAATTACAGACAGGTGGGAGGCACGATGCCGAAGAGTACGATGAAGACGGCCAGGAAGCAGGCTGCCACGATATCCAGGGTGGTGAGCTTGGTGGCACGCTCGGAAGCGGCACCCACCGGGCCCTCGAAGATGTTGCGGAAGGCGCGCAGCATGTAGATGGCGCTGATGACCAGACCCCACAGGGCTGCGATGAGGGTGAGCTGCACCGGCCCCAGACCGCCGAAGAAGTTGGCCACGCTGCCCAGCCAGCAATCGGCGCAGGCGGGGGCGGGGGTCCAGCCTGCAAAGCAGGATACGAAGATGGAGAACTCACCGGCGAAGTTGGCCAGCAGCGGCAGACCCACAGAGGCCATGCCGGCCAGACCGAAGAGGAAGCCGAGAGCCGGCAGCTTGCTGCCCAGACCGCCCATGCAGTCGAGCTCCAGGGTGCGGGTCTGTGCTTCAATCTGCCCGGTGAGCAGGAAGAGCAGGGCGATGGTCAGACCGTGGGCCAGCATGAGCAGGGCGGCGCCGTTGAAGGCCAGCTCGTTGTTGCCGGCGCAGGAGATATAAGCGGCAAAGGCCAGGAAGATATAGCCCATGTGCATCACGGAGGAGTTACCGAGCATGTCGTCCAGTCGCGTCTGGGAGATGGTCACGTAACCCACCCAGAGCACGTTGCCCAGCAGGAGAAGCAGCAGCCAGTTGTTCCAGCAGCCGAAGAGCTCCTTGCACTGCGGACCGAATGCCATGGCCAGGGTGAACAGACCGTACAGACCGAACTTCTTGAGCACGCCCGCATGCAGCATGGCTATGGGCGTGGGGGCACTGGCGTAGGCCGGTGCTGCCCAGGTGTGGAACGGGAACAGGGATACCAGTGTGCCGAAACCTACCAGCAGCAGACCGGCAATGAGGCACGTGGAGCCGGGCATGATGCCGGCTGCCACAGAAGCGGCCAGACCGGTGAAGCTCCAGGCGTGCATCTCGGCGCACAGAATGAGCAGACCGGCCAGCAGTACCATGGAGGCCAGACCCAGGTAGATGGTGGCGGTCCAGGCGATGTGGCGGCGGTCGCCGCGGCCGTAGCAGCCAATCATGATGAAGGTCGGGATGAGGGCCAGCTCATGGAAGCCGTAGAAGGCAATGATGTTGTCGGACATGAAGGCACCCATGGCACCGGTGCTGATGAGCAGGGCAGAGATGGCCCAGCTGCGCTCGGCGTTGGCGTCGGGGGCTTTCATGCCGGCCACGGCCGCAAAGGTGACCAGAATGGACAGCAGCACCATGATGCGGCTGAGCGGCAGCTCAAGGGTGAGCTGAACCGGGGTGCCGCAGAAGGTGCTCAGGCATTCGCTGCAGCACTCAGGTGCCAGCACGGCGTAGGTGCCCAGAATGAGCGTGATGGCCGCGCTGATGAGGGCTGTAAGACGGCCCGGTGTCTTGAGCAGACCAATACAGGCTGCTGCAATCACGGGTACAAGAATAAGCCAGATAAGCATGGTTGTGAAAGTTGTTTAGAATTGGTATGCGAGAATGAGAACAAGGATAATCAGACCAATGCCGGAAACCAGGGTGTAGGCCCGCAGGGAGCCGCACTGAATCCAGCTGCAGAGGTAGCCGATGCGCACGGTAATCCACACCAGAAGCTGGCAGATGATTCCGCGGATGACGAACATATCCAGGAATTCAATGACGTGGGAGAAGGCCTGCTGCAGCCCGCCGATGAGCACCTTGTCGTACAGAGCATCGATGTAGAGGCGGTTGCGGAGCGCCTTGGAGAGGCAGTTGCCGGCCAGCGGGTCCTTGGTGCGGCTGCCCAGACCATAGATGGCGAGCGCCAGCAGGATGCCCACAGCCAGGGAACCCATGCTCACGTAGAAGGGCAGACCCAGCTCAAAGCCATGAGCGTGGAAGCCGTTGAAGGGTACCAGATCGTTGGCCAGGAAACCATAGCCGGAGATGATGGCCATGACCGCCAGCACCAGCAGCGGCAGCGCCATGGTGAAGCCGGCTTCCTTGGCGTGCTCGGCGCCGTGGTCACGAGCCGGGCCCATGAAAGCCACGATGCAGAGGCGCAGCATGTAGAAAGTGGTGAGAGCTGCCACGCCGGCACCAATCCAGAAGAAGGTGGGGTTCTTGGCCAGGGCGGCATCCAGAATGGCCTCCTTGGAGAAGAAACCGGAGAAACCGGGGATGGCGATGAGGGCGCAGGTGCCCATCATGAAGCAGAGTACGGTGAGGGGCATGCGCTTGCGCAGACCGCCCATCTTCCAGATGTCCTGCTCGTGGTGGCAGCACACGATGATGGCGCCGGCTCCCAGGAAGAGCAGAGCCTTGAACCAGGCGTGCGTGTAAAGGTGGAACATGGCGGCTTCACCGGCCAGCAGACCCACGGCCATAACCATGTAGCCCAGCTGGGACAGGGTGGAGTAGGCCAGAATGCGCTTGATGTCGTCCTGCTGCACAGCCATGATGGCGGCAAGCACGGCGGTGATGGCACCCACCCAGGAGATGATGCAGCAGGCCGTCTCGGTGAAGGCCTCGGCACCCATGCTCACTTGCAGACGCACCAGCATGTATACACCGGCGGCCACCATGGTGGCGGCGTGGATGAGGGCGGAAACCGGCGTGGGGCCTTCCATGGCATCCGGCAGCCACACATGCAGCGGGAACTGAGCGGATTTACCCACAGCGCCGCAGAAGAGGCACACGATGGTCACGGTAAGCACAGCCGTGGGGATACCGGCTGCCTTGCCGGCCATGTCGGCGAAGTTCATGGTGCCGAAGAGACCCAGGGTGAGCAGAATGCCCAGCAGGAAACCGAAGTCGCCTACGCGGTTGGTGATAAAGGCTTTCTTGGCGGCATCGGCAGCGCTGGCCTTGTCGAACCAGTGGCCGATGAGCAGGTAGGAGGAGAAGCCCACCATTTCCCAGCCGATGAAAGTCATGGCCAGGTTGTCAGCCAGCACGATGGTGCTCATGCTGAACATGAAGATGCTCAGACCGGCATAGTAGCGGCTCTGGTTGGAGGAGTCGCCCTTCATGTAGCCGATGGAGAAGAAATGCACCAGCAGGCCAATGCCCGTGACCACCAGCATCATGCGCATGGCGAGCGGGTCCATCACCAGACCGAGGTGCAGGCAGAGCTGCTCCAGGGAGCAGGGCATCCAGGTGTACACACCCGGGGTGCCGGTCTGCAGACCGGTGAGGTAGGCAATGCAGAGCCCGAAGGTGCCGGCTGCGGAAAGCAGCGAAAGCGCGGCAGCCATGCGCGGGTGCTTGTTGAAGCATACCCAGTCAATGGCGGCAACCAGCAGGGGCAGCAGCAGGAACAACCAGGGGAGATTATGGATCATATTCATGCTGGTGATTTAGTCTTTAAGTGAGTTGAGGGCCGAGCTTTCCACCGTGCGACGCGCACGGAACATGGCCACGATGAGAGCAAGGCCGATGGCTACTTCAGCCGCGGCAATGCCGGTGATGAACAGGGAAAGCACCTGGGCATCATACACCGGGACACCGGCGGTGCCCTGTGCGCGGGAGAATGCCACCAGCGCCACGTTGGAGGCGGTGAGCATCATCTCCAGGCACATGAACACCACGATGATGTTCTTGCGGATGAGCACACCGGCCAGACCGATGGAGAACAGGATGCCTGACAGAATCAGGTAATGTGCTAACGGAATCATGAGTCAGGAAAAGGGGTTAGTCTTTGCGGATCTTGCGGGCGAGTGCCACCGCGCCCACCGTGCCGGAAAGCAGGGCGAAACCGAGGATGACGAACGGAATGTTGTAATATGTGTACAGGCACTTGCCCAGCAGCTTCACATCCGGAATGGAGGTGGCCTTGGCGGCGTCTGCGGCAGAAATGGCCGGATTCTCCAGGCGGGCGGCGGCTGCGGCGCTCAGCTCAGGCAGGCAGCCACCGTACTGCGGGGCAGCAGTCTGGGCGGGGCTTACCTTGCGGGCATCGCCGATGAGGAGTTCGCCGGCGCTTTCGCAGAGGGTGATGGCCGGGCAGGTGTTGTCATGGGCACCGGGCAGGTTGATGGAAACCTTGATGACCAGACCGGCAAACACGCCGGCAACCAGCACGCCGATGGCTGCGTGAATGTAGCTGCCGCGGCTCTGGCCTTCGTCGTGGATGTCGAGCATCATCACCACGAAGAGGAAGAGCACCAGAATGGCACCGGCATACACGATGAGCTGCACAATGCCCAGGAACTGGGCACCCATGCCGAAGAAGATGGCCGCCACCATAGCAAAGCACACGGCCATGCACATGGCGGAGTTCACCGGGTTGCGGTAGGCCACCACGCCGGCGGCGCAGAGCACGGCCAGAGCAGCCAGCACGTAGAACAGAATCTGACAAAGGGATGTTTCAAACATAACGGTATTTTATTTGTACTGGTTCCACTTGTTGACGAGACCCTTGCGCGTGCCGCCCAGACGGTACAGGGTCTCCTTGTCGCGGATGGCCTGCTTGCGGTCGGTGAGGGTGATGAGGTATTCCTTGGAGAGGAAGATGGCCTGCTCGGGGCATGCTTCCTGGCACATACCGCAGTAGATGCAGCGGAGCATGTCGATTTCGAACTTGGCAGGTGCCTTTTCCTGCTTCTGGCAGTTGCTGGTGGGATCCACCTCACCGGGGGTGATGGTGATGGCGCGTGCCGGGCAGATGAATTCGCAGAGCTGGCAGGAGACGCAGCGCTCGCGGCCGTCCTCGCCGCGCACCAGGGTGGGGGCGCCGCGGTAGTACTCCGGCAGGCGGGAATCCCAGCGTTCATCCGGGAACTGCATACAGACACCTACGCCCTTGGTGCTGAAATCTTCCTTGCCGCGGCTCTTGCCGAGCAGGGAAAGCACCAGGTGGCGCATGGTGATGACAAGCCCCTTGACGAGCTCGACCACATACACCTTGTCCAGCAGACTGAACTTGGGTCGTTTAATCTTAATGTAAGACATATTCGGAACAGGAAAAGGGGGTTACTTGATGAAATAGAGGACAGCGGCGGCCAGGAAGATATTGGCCACGGTGATTTCCAGGAAATAGAGCCAGCCGAGCTTCATCACCTGGTCCCAGCGGAAGCGCGGCAGGGTCCAGCGCACCCACACGAAGAAGAAGATGAAGGCCAGCAGCTTCACGATGAACATGCACAGCTGGCAGAGCACGGCCAGCCACTCGCTGTAGGCTGCCAGGGCGGCATCTGCTCCGAAACCGATGGACCAGCCACCCAGGAACAGGGTGACCACCACCGCGGAGCCGATGACCATGGCGGCGTATTCGCCCATGAAGAAGGAAGCGAACTTCATGGAGGAGTATTCGGCGTGGTAACCGGCTACCAGGTCGGTTTCACACTCTGCCATATCGAAGGGAGTACGGTTGGCTTCGGCGAATACGCAGGTCACGAAGATGATGAAGCTGATACCCAGCGGCAGCATCATGGCCCAGCGCTGCCAGCTCAGACCCTCGCCCCACAGGGGAAGCAGGGTCCAGCCGTTCTCGGCCTGGAACTGCACAATCTGCTGCAGGTTCAGCGTGCCGAACATCATGAGCAGAGGAATGATGGAAAGACCCATGGACACCTCGTAGGAGATGAGCTGGGCCGTGGCGCGCAGACCTCCCAGGAACGGGAACTTGGAGTTCGAGGACCAGCCGGCCAGGGTCAGACCGTACACAGAAAGACCGGAGATGGCGAAAATCCACAGCGGACCGATGTCCAGGTTGGCCACGCACATGGAGATGTGGCCGTAGCAGGTGTTCACCTCAGAGGCGAAGGGAATCACCGCGGCTGCCACCATGGGCGGACCCAGCACCAGCATCGGGGCCAGGATGAAGTAGAACTTGCGCACGTAGGAGGGGGTAGTCTCCTGCTTCAGGAAGAGTTTGCCGCCGTCCAGACAGGGCTGGATGAGACCCCAGCAGGGAATCTCGCGGTCCAGGCGCAGCCAGGTGCAGAGTTTGGCAATCCAGCTCGTCTCCGGGATGCCGAAGAAGTGCAGCCAGTTCTTGAGCGGCTGCTTTTCCTTGCTGCCCCAGCGCTGGAGCAGGAAGAGCGGCAGACCCGCGCGGTTGGGACCGGGGCGGTCCTGAATCCAGCCGGCCACGCGGCGTTCAATCCACACGGAAAGAACCACGAAAGCCAGAATAACGGCAAACATGAGGACCAGCTTGAGCAGCGTGTGAATCAGGTAGAACCAGATTTCGTTGCTCATGAGGTCGTTATACCAATTGATGATAGCGTCCATTTGAGGTATGGTGTGTTAGCGGTTTACTTCTTGGCTTTTTCGCGTTCGATGAGGGGGATGGTGACACCCGTATCCATGATGACCTTGCCCTCGTTGCCGATGTTGCCCCAGGTGATATCCTGCAGCGGTTCGAACTCCTGGGCCATTTCATCCAGCACAGACATGGGGGTGGGGCAGGCGATGACGCGCACGCAGTCGCAGCCCAGGCGCTCAGAGAGGTTGCGGCAGATTTCCCAGTCGGACATGGAATCGCCGATGGGCTCGATAGCCTTGTTCAGGCGCTGGATGCGGCCGGTCACGTTAATCATGGTGCCGTACTTTTCAGCGAAGGTCACACCGGGCAGCACCACATCGGCAGCCTTGGTGGTGGCGGTTTCGCTGTGGTCCACAACGAGCAGGTATTCAAGGCCGGCGAGGTCTTCGGCGGTGAAGCCGGCTTCTTCGGTCAGGTCTTCGCCCAGCACAATCATGAAGCGGATGGTGTTGTTGCGCACACCGCGGCGGATGTTGGCGAGCCCGGCACCGGTCTTGCCCAGAATCATCTTGGCGCCGTTGGTGTTCGGGTTGCGGTCTTCGCTCACGAGCATGCCGTCGTTCTCACCCTTGCGGGGCACGATGTCGAGCTTGGTGACGCCGAGCTGCTTGGAGAGGGCGCGCACCATGTAGAGCTCTTCGTTGGTCATGCGGGCAGAGCAGATCATGGCGGTTTCGGAGGGAGCCATGCGGTGCAGCTGCTCCACGACCATGTTGAAGGTGGCATCCCAGGTGGAGGGGCGCTGGCCGGCGCCGGCATCGGTCTTCACCAGTGGGGTGGTGATGCGGGTCGGCGCGTTGATGAACTTGTAGTTGAGGCGGTGGTCATCGGGCATCCAGCAGCTGTTCACGGCGTCGTTCTGGCGCGGGGTGATGCGGTAGACCTGCTGCTCGCGGGTCCAGATGTTGATGTTGGTGCCGGTGCCGCAGTTCACATCGATGGTCGGGGTGCTCTTCAGGAACCACACGCGCATCTTGAAGCGGAAATCCTTGCTGGTCATGGCGCCCACGGGGCAGATGTCCACCACGTTCATGGAGTAGTTGCTGTCCAGCTGGGTGCCGGGATAGCAGGCAATGGCGTTGTGCGTGCCGCGGCCTACCACGCCGAGCACGTTCTGGCCGGCAATCTCCTTCATGAAGCGCACACAGCGGCGGCAGAGCACGCAGCGCTCCTGGTCCAGGTTTACGCGCGGGCCGATGCTGAGGTTCTTGCCCTTCTTGGTCTTTTCCTCGGTGAAGCGGTGGGTGCCGCTGCCGTAGTCGGTGGTGTATTCCTGCAGCTTGCATTCACCGGCCTGGTCGCAGATGGGGCAGTCCAGCGGGTGGTTGGAAAGCAGGAACTCCAGCACGCCGCGGCGGGCTTCCTCGGTGAGCTTGCTGGTGGTGCGGATACCCATGTTCTCCGCCACGGTATTGGCGCAGGCAATCACGGCGCGGGGCATCCAGCTGATGGGCAGGTAGCCGTCGTCGCCATACTGCGGGGTGGCGCCGGGGGCCAGGCGCGGGGGCATGCCTTGTTCCACCAGGCACATGCGGCAGGAACCGGCCACGGAAAGTTTGGG
>JAGBDZ010000074.1 GCA_017937215.1 Akkermansia sp.
CGGGCAGTTGGCGAGCGCAAGCGAGCGGAATTTATAGCCCACGTAAGTGGGCGACATATCCATAGCGAGGGGCGCAAGCCCCTCGTTTGGCAATAAAAAATATGGAACCCGTGAAACGGGTGACAGAAGGCGCAGCTCTATGATACGCAAGCGTTTCTGTCACCCGTTTCACGGGTTCCAATTACCTTTTTTTATTCCTACGAGGGGTTCCGCACCCCACGCTACCGCGTGGAGTGCTCCACCGCCTCGCTATGGGTATGTCGCCCGTTTCACGGGCTTTGAATTCCGCTCACCTGCGGCTCGCAAACTGATCGATAAACATCAATTTGTCGGGCAGATAGGGGCTTCTTCCAAAATGTTGCTGATGTTTCTATTGCTTACCAAATCTTTGGGACACGTGTGCTTTTCTGTCAGGTAAATGGGGCAAATCCAAAAAAAGCGTGACTTTCAGGCGATAAGTGCTACAATATCCGCGACAAGAATACTCCCGAATTATGAAGTACCAGGGACTTTATACAGCAATTGTTACCCCTTTCAAGGATGGTCAGGTGGATTATGAAGCCTATAAGGCACTGATTGAGGCTCAGATTGCCGGCGGTGTGGATGGCATTGTACCCATGGGCACCACCGGTGAATCCCCCACCGTGAGCACGGAGGAGCACCTCGAAATCATCCGCGTGTGCATCGAGACCGTGGCCGGGCGCTGCCAGGTGATTGCCGGCACCGGCGCCAACTGCACGGTTGAGGCCATCGAAATGACCAAGGCCGCTGCCGCCATGGGCGCGGATGGCACGCTGCAGGTCTGCCCCTACTACAACAAGCCCAACCAGGAGGGTGTGTACCAGCATTTCAAGGCCATTGCCGAAGCCACCGACCTGCCCATCATTCTGTACAGCATCCCCGGCCGCAGCGGTATTGAAATTGCCGTGGATACTGTGGTTCGTCTGGCTGCCGACTGCCCCACCATCGTGGCTATCAAGGAAGCCGGCGGCAGCGTGGAGCGCGTGAACCAGCTGGTGCAAGCCCTACCCGCCGACTTCGCCGTACTGAGTGGTGATGACGGCCTGACCGTACCCTTCATTTCCTGCGGCGCTGTGGGTCTGGTCTCCGTGACCTCCAATGTGGCCCCCGCCGAGATGAAGGCGCTGGTGGATGCCGCGCTGAGCGGCGATGGCAAGAAGGCTCTCGAACTGCAGAAGAAGTACTACCCGCTGATGAAGGGGCTCATGTCACTGGATGTGAACCCGGTTCCCGTGAAGGCCGCACTGGCCCTGCGCGGCGATATCGGCTGGGATATCCGCCTGCCCCTGGTGCCGCTGGCTGCTGAGAAGCACGCTAAGCTGGCCGACCTGCTCAAGAGCTTCAACCTGATGTAAGACTGCCATGCTGAAGATTCTTGTAACCGGTATTTCCGGCCGCATGGGCCAGACCGTGAAGCAGGCCGTGGAGCTGAACGAAGGCACCGAAATGGCCGCCACGCACGATGTGGGCCAGGACATTGCCGCCGCCATGAGCGCAGCCGACTGCGCCATCGACTTCTCGTTCCATGGCTTCACCCCGGAGCTGCTGGCCACCGCCGTGGCGCAGAACAAGCCGCTTGTCATCGGTACCACCGGCCACACCGACGAGGAACGCGCCGCCATTGCCGAGGCTGCAAAGCAGATTCCCATCGTGTTCGCCTCGAACTACTCCGTGGGCGTGAACACCCTCTTCTGGCTCACCCGCAAGGCGACCCAGATTCTCAAGGACTACGATATCGAAATCATCGAGATGCACCACCACCACAAGCTCGATGCCCCCAGCGGCACCGCCCGCACCCTGGCCGAAGTAGTCTGCGAGGAAACCGGCATGAGCTACGACAAGGACGTGATGCACGGCCGCGAGGGGCTCGTGGGAGCCCGCCCCCAACGCCAGATCGGCATGCACTCCATGCGCGGCGGCGATGTGGTGGGCGACCACACCGTGATGTACGCCACGGATGGAGAGCGAGTGGAGCTCACGCACAAGGCCTCCAGCCGCATGACCTTTGCCGGTGGTGCTGTGCGCGCGGCTCTCTGGCTGGCAGATAAGCCCGCGGGACTGTACAGCATGCAGGACGTACTCGGTTTTACCGATTGATGACCATGGCTGCACCCGCAACCATGCGCCGCTGTGTCTTAGCCCTTGGTTCCAACCTGGGGGACAGGCTGGGTATGCTCGAATCCGCCTGCGATTACCTGGCCGATGTCTTTGGCGGGCTACGGCTCTCGCAGGTGTATGAGACCGAGCCCGTGGGCTGCCCCGCAGGTTCACCGAGCTACCTGAATGCCTGCGTGGAAGTGGAAACCGACATGCCGGCAGAGGAGATCCTGGAGCTCTGTATGCGCATTGAGCAGGAACTGGGCCGCACCCGCAGCGGGGTTTACGGTGAGCCCCGCCCCTGCGATATCGACCTCATCTGCTGCGGGGATGAATGCTGCCACACCAGCACCCTCACCCTGCCCCACCCGCGCGCTCACGAACGCGAGTTCGTACTGCGCCCTCTCTGCGACCTTGATGCGCAGCTCGTGTTGCCGGGGCAGACCAGAACCGTGAGCCAACTGCTGGCGGAGCTACCCGCCGGCCCGGCGGTCACGGCTTACCCTCTTTGATTGACCCTTCCGACATGACAACGTCTGAAAAGATTGCCGCCATAACGGCCAAGATGGGCAAGGAGCCCATAGCCGAACTCACCGCCTACGATTACCCCACCGCCCGCATGGTGGACGAAGCCGGTTTCGATATGATTCTGGTGGGCGATTCCCTGGGCATGACCATGCTGGGATACCCGGATACGACCCATGTAACCCTGGCCCACATGCTGCACCACGGCGAATGCGTGGCCCGCGCAGCGAAAAACGCCCTGGTCATCCTCGATATGCCCATCGGCACCTTCGACACCCCCGAACAGGCCGTGGAGAACGCCCGCAAGCTCATGAGCACCGGGGTGGATGCCGTAAAACTCGAAGGCGGCGTGAGCAAGGAAGCCGAAATCCGCGCCATTGTGCAGGCCGGCATTCCCGTGCAGGCGCACATCGGCCTGCTGCCCCAGAAAGTCAAGGAAGAAGGCGGCTACAAGATGAAAGGCAAGACCGATGCCGAAGCCGAGGCCCTCATGGCCGACTTGCAGGCCGTAACCCGCGCCGGGGCTTTCTCCGTGGTCATCGAATGCACGCGCCACAGCGTGGCCGCCACACTCACCGCAGCCAGCAGCATCCCGACTATCGGCATCGGCTCCGGCCACGGCACCTGCCATGGCGAGGTGAGCGTCTTCCACGACCTCGTGGGCGGCTTCCCCTGGTTCATCCCCAGCTTCATCACCCCCAAGGCCAATATCTCCGCCGAAATCATCCGCGGCATCACCGAGTGGAAGAACGAGCTCAAAGCCCCGCAGGGCTGAATTTGCAAGCGCCTTCACAAGAGCCGTTTGATGCGGCGGCAGACTTCCTCTACGTTGGAACGGCTGTTGAACGCGGAAATACGGAAAAAGCCTTCGCCATGCGCCCCGAAGCCGGCGCCCGGGGTTACGACCACCAGTACCTCGCGGAGCATTTTATCGAAGAAATCCCAGCTGTTCCAGCCCGCCGGCGTCTGAACCCAGATGTAGGGGGCATTGACGCCGCCCCACACCCGCAGCCCGACCGACATGCAGGCGGAGCGCAGAAGCGCGGCATTGCCGAGGTAATAATCAATGAGCGCTCTGGTCTGCTCCTGGCCTTCGGCGGTAAAGAGAGCGGCAGCCCCGCGTTGGACGATGTAGCTGGCGCCGTTGAACTTGGTGCCGGTGCGGCGCTTCCAGAGCGAGGAGACGGAGACCTGGTTCCCCGCGGCATCGCGGCCCATGAGCTCCTTAGGTATCACCACATACCCGCAGCGCACGCCGGTGAACCCGCCCTGCTTGGAGAACGAGCGGAACTCGATAGCACACTGCCGGGCTCCGGGTACTGCATAGATGGAGGAGGGTATGCCTTCATCGGTGATAAAGGCCTCGTAGGCGCCGTCATATAACAGGATGCTATCGTTTGCCAGCGCATAGTCCACCCACTCCTTCAGTTGCTCATATGTAGCAACCGCGCCCGTGGGATTATTCGGAAAGCAAAGATAGATAAGGTCGGTATGCTGCGCGGGGATACGGGGCACAAAATCATTCTCCGGGGTGCATGGCAGATATACCAGTCCCTCGTAGGAGCCGTCCGGACGGACGCAGCCGGTGTTGCCAGCCATCACATTGGTGTCCACATACACCGGGTAGACCGGGTCCGGGATGGCGATGCTGTTGTTGTGCGCAAAGATATCCAGAATATTGCCGGTATCGCACTTGGCGCCATCCGACACAAAGATTTCATCAGCCTCCACCTCAATACCGCGTTGGCGGTAGGAGACCTCGGCGATGGCTTCGCGCAGCCATGCATACCCCTGCTCCGGCCCGTAACCATGGAAGGTCTCGCGCCTGCTCTGGTCATCCACAGCCCGGTGCATGGCATCGATGGCGACTTGCGGGAGCGGCTCGGTCACATCGCCAATACCGCAGCGTATGATGTGGGGGGCTTTTTCCGGATGGGCGGCGGCAAATGCCGCCACACGGCGACCGATTTCCGGGAACAGATACCCGCTTTGAAGTTTGAGAAAATGATGATTGATGTTGGCCATGATATAAATGTCTGGTTATGATGAAAAATCAGGAAGGAACGGAGATTTCCCCACGGAAGACAATGGTTGCCGGTCCCGTGAGCGTAACATCGGTGAATCCCGCATCACCGGTTCGGGTAAACGCCACCGAGAGGGTGTCTCCCCCGGCCACGTCCACCTTGATGGGGCTTGGGGCGCCGCTCAAAACGGCATGCAGCAGTGCCGTAGCCGTGATTCCGGTGCCGCAGGCCAGGGTTTCGCCCTCGACTCCGCGTTCGTAAGTGCGCAGTCTCAGATGCTGAGCAGAAATCACCGTCGCAAAATCTGCATTTGTGCCGGCCGGAGCAAAGGCACGGTGATAGCGCAGGTACGCCCCCATCGTGTGCAGATCAATGCCCTCCACCCCGGGCAGGAAAGCCACGGCATGCGGCACCCCGGTATTCAGAAAATGGACAGGTACGGGAATGACGTCATCCGCCGGCAACATGTTGAGCTTAAGTCCCTTCGGCTCGGTCAGGTGGATACTGACGCTTCCATCCGCATTCACCTGCCCGCGCACGAGCCCGGCCATCGTTTCAAAGCACTGGTCCGTTATATTACCGCCAGACAAATGGCTTACAAATGCGGTGAAGCAGCGGGCACCGTTGCCGCACATTTCGGCTTCTCCGCCATCTGCATTATAATACCGCATGCGCGCATCTCCATGATTCCGGGCCTGTTCGATAGCGATGAGCCCGTCTGCCCCGATGCCGAACCGGCGGTTGCACAGCCGGGCAATGCATTCGCGAGTCAGCAAGTGGCTGAGGGCGCCGTCCCGGTTATCGACCATGACGAAATCATTGCCGGCGCCGGTCATCTTGTAGAATGGAATAATCATATCTGATTGGTGGTTAAAGTTGCATTCTGTCTGCCGGCTGCGGGGATGAGGTGGCGGTGGTATTCCTGGATGCTGTATACCTCATACCGCCCGAAGGCTATTTTCTCCTCCAGACCGCCGATGGCCGCCACCGCGCCGGGAGCCGTGGTCGTGATGGGGATTCCGGCGGCCACAGCCTGCGAGCGCATCTGCGTTTCATCCAGCATGGGGGTGGGGCCTGATTCGGAGGTGTTGATAATCCAGTTGATTTCCCTGTCCCGAATCAAATCCAGCACATTGGGGCGACCCTGGGATATGCGATAGACCGCCCTGGTCTTGATTCCGGCATTGTACAGCATGGTTGAGGTGCCGATGGTGGCGTAAATCGTGAAGCCGTGGCGCTGGAGCGTGGCGGCCAGAGGCACAAACAGCTCCTTGTCGCTATCCTTGACAGACATGAAGACGCTGCCGGAGTCCGGCAACTCGGTTCCGGCGGCCATCTGGCTCTTGAGATACGCCAGTTCCCAATCCCGGTCCAGGCTCATGACCTCCCCTGTCGATTTCATTTCCGGGCTCAGCGTCACATCTGCCCCGGGGAACTTGATGAAGGGGAACACGGCCTCCTTGACGGCATGATAGGGAAGCTTCACCTCCTCCGTGAACCCCAGCTGTGCCAAGCGGGCACCGACCATGCACATGGCCGCCAGCCCGGCCAGCGACTTGCCAATCGCCTTGCTCACAAAGGGAACCGTACGCGAGGCCCTGGGATTCACTTCAATCATGTAGAGCTCCCCATCCTTGACCGCCAGCTGCATGTTCATCAATCCGCATATATGCAGCGCCTTCGAGAAAGCATGCGCAAAAGAGCGCACCCTGTCCTGGAGTTCCTGCGAGAGGGTGACAGGCGGCAGCACCGAGGCCGAATCTCCCGAGTGAATGCCGGCGGGCTCCACATGCTCCAGGATTCCGCCGATGACGGTGATTTCTCCATCAGACACGCAATCCACATCCAGCTCAACGGCATTCTCCAGAAAGCGGTCTATGAGAATGGGGGAACCCTCGGACACAATGGCCGCCTGCTCCACAAAGTAACGGAGTTCCGATTCCTTGTAGACAATCACCATGCCTCGACCGCCCAGCACATACGACGGACGGACCAGCACCGGGTAACCGATGCGCTGAGCCACGCGCAAGGCCTCATCTACCGTGAAGGCAATGCCGTTTTCAGGCTGCCGGATGCCGATACGGGCTGCCAGATTACGGAAATAGTCCCTGTCTTCCGCCAGTGCGATGTGCTCCGGCGAGGTGCCGATGATATTCACCCCGGCGTCCTTGAGCTGCTGCGCGAGGTTTAATGGGGTCTGCCCGCCGAATTGGACAATGGCGCCGCTGCATTGCTCTCGCCGGTAAATGGGCAGCAGGTCCTCCAGGGTCAGGGGTTCAAAATAAAGCTTGTCCGATGTATCGTAGTCCGTCGAGACGGTTTCAGGGTTGGAGTTGACCATGACGACTTCATAGCCGGCCTGCCGCAGGGCCGCAGCAGCCTGGCAGCAGCAGTAATCAAACTCAATCCCCTGCCCGATGCGGTTGGGCCCGCCGCCGATGATCATGATGCTCTTCTTACCGGGAGCCACGCGCGGGGCTTCCCCCTGCGTGTGGTAGGAGCTGTAGTAATAGGGGGTAAGCGCCTTGAACTCACCGGCGCAGGTATCCACAGCAGCATACCCCGGCTGCAGGCCGATGCGTCCGCGCGCCGCGCGCACATCGGGCTCACTGCAATTCAGAATGTAAGCTATCTGCCGGTCGCTGTATCCCAGCTCCTTGGTCTGGAGAAAAAGCGGCACATCTGCCTCCAATCCTGCCAGTGAACCCGCCGATGCAATTTCGTTCTCAAACGCGGCGAGCTCTGCCAGATGCCGCAGGAAATAGGAATCAATCCCGGTCAGTTCCTGCACAAGCTGCACCGACCACCCCCGGCGGAATGCCGCCCGGATGTAGAAAAGCCGCCCATCATTCGGACGGGTTAATTCGGCCTGCAACTGCGCATCCGAAGCCTGTTCAAACGCGGCATCCTTGCCATCCGCGCCGAATCCGGAACGGCCTGTTTCCAAGGAGCGCAAGGCCTTCTGCAGACTTTGCTTCAGGTTGCGGCCTATCGCCATGACTTCCCCCACGGATTTCATCTGCGTACCGAGCGTGCTATCCGCATTGGGGAATTTCTCAAAGGTGAATCGCGGGATTTTGGTAACAACATAATCCAGCGCCGGTTCAAAGCAGGAAGTCGTGTGGCCTGTGATGTCATTCTTCAATTCCGGCAGGGTGTAGCCGACCGCCAGCAGGGCCGCAATCTTGGCAATGGGGAACCCGGTGGCCTTGCTGGCCAGTGCGCTGGAGCGGCTGACACGAGGATTCATTTCGATGATGATGCGCCGCCCGGTCTCCGGATGCACAGCCCACTGCACGTTAGAGCCACCGGTCTGCACGCCGATGGCTTTCAACACGCGCAGCGAATCATCGCGCATGGCCTGGTACTCCGCATCGGAAAGAGTCTGAATGGGAGCAATGGTAATGGAATCGCCGGTGTGCACCCCCATGGGATCCAGGTTTTCGATGGAGCAGACAATCACGCTGTTTCCCGCACCATCCGTCATGACTTCCATTTCAAACTCCTTCCACCCCAGCAGAGACTCTTCGATGAGCACCTCGCTGTTCAGGCTGGCCTCCAGCCCGCGGCGCACAATATCGGCAAACTCCTCCGGATTGTGCGCAATGCCGCCACCCGTGCCGCCCAGGGTGAAGCCGGGGCGTATGATAAGCGGCCAGCTCCCGATGGCACCGGCCACGGCTTCGGCCTCCTGCAGGGTATGGGCCGCACCCGAGCGGGGCATGTCCAGCCCGAGCCCGTTCATCGTTTCCTTGAAAAGCTGCCGGTCTTCCGCGCGGCGTATGGCCGCCGCCGAAGCCCCGATGAGCTCCACGTTGTAGCGCTTCAGAACCCCGCTTTCCTCCAGCTCCATGGCCAGATTGAGGGCCGTCTGCCCGCCCAGGGTGGGTAGGAGCGCATCCGGGCGTTCCCGGCGTATGATTTCATGCACAATACCGGCCGTCAAGGGCTCGATGTAGGTTCTGTCGGCCATGTCCGGGTCCGTCATGATGGTGGCCGGATTGGAATTAATCAGCACAACCTCATAGCTCTCCTGCCTCAGCGCCTTGCATGCCTGAGTGCCGGAGTAATCGAACTCACAGCCCTGACCGATGATGATGGGGCCGGAACCTATGAGGAGAATCTTGTGAATGTCTGTTCGTCTGGGCATAAGAATGAATGGTCAGTTTTGGGAGGATGCTACAAAATTGGGGAATGGGAAGAGCGGATGCGGCATCTGCACAATGTCCTGCTTGTATCGGTTTATCCGGTAAAGGTGCTGCACCTTTTCCCGGAACTCCGCACTGCCCTCGTTGAGGCGGATGAGGCGGTCGAGTTCTGCGTAGGAGAACCCGAGCCGCTCCTCATCGGAGCATTGCTGCAGGCCATCGGCCGGAGTTTTATGAACCAGGTGAGCGGGCAACCCCAGCCAATCGCCCAGCGCCCGGACCTCAGTGACGGTGAGGCTTTGTATGGGCGCGTAACATCCGGCATTGTCACCGAACTGGGTTGCGTAACCCACGATATCTTCTGATAAGTTGGAAGTGTTGACGACAAAGGCATGGGGCTCGCACTGGGCAATGGCAAACAGGGCGGACATGCGCAACCGGGCCGGCAGGTTAATAAGGCAGGACTCGCTTATGTCGCAGCGGGGGCGGAGCTCGTCCAGCAAAGCGGAAAAGCATGGGCGGATGTTGACCTCCCGGCTGCGGATTCCCAGCAGCTCCACAACTTCGCGGGCATCGCGGATGTCTGTCTGCAATCCATTGGGCAGGAGGACACCGAGCACATGTTCCGGACCGAAAACACGCGCCAACAGGGCTGCCACAACGGCGGAATCCTTGCCGCCGCTTATCCCGACCACAAACTGCTCAGCCCCGGTCTCTGCCGCCCAGCGCCGGAAATGCGCTTCAATATGCTGAAAAACAGACTGCGCATTAAATTGATAGGGGGACACGCTCATGAGTGTTCAATCAGGTTTCGGAAATCGAGGAAGAGGGAGTCCGCATCGTGCGGACCGGGAGCCGCCTCCGGGTGGAACTGAATACTGAAGGCCGGTTCCGAAAGGTGGCGTATGCCCTCGATGCTGTTATCATTGAGGTTGATATGAGTGAGTTCCAGAGAGGATGGCAAATCCCGCAAGGCGAAATTATGATTCTGACTGGTGATATCCACGCGACCGGTCTGCACATTCAGCACCGGATGATTGCAGCCGTGGTGCCCGAAGGTAAGCCTGTGGCACGTTGCACCGCATGCAAGCCCCAGCAGCTGGTGCCCCAGGCAGATTCCCATCAGGGGCACCCTGCCCAGCAATTCGCGGACGGCCTGCTGCGCATAGCCCAAGGCAGAGGGATCGGCCGGGCCGTTGGAGAGGAAAACACCATCCGGCTGCAGGCGCAGGACCTCAGCCGCAGAAGTATGCGCCGGGACCACCAGCACCTGCATATCCTGCCGCTGCAAGCTCCGCAGAATATTGTATTTGATACCGAAATCATACGCCACGATTCTGTATTTTCCCTGCGGGTTTCTCTCGTATGCGACCGGAGTGGTCACACGCGAGGCATAATCCTGCCCATCCAGTCCTTCCCAGGCCGCAGCGTGCGCAATCGCGGTGGCTTCATCCATAGGAATTTCGCTGACATGAAGATAGGCCCGCTGGGTGCCGTGCGAGCGCAGATGCAGGGTAAGCGCGCGTGTATCCACCCCGGCAATGGCGGGTATGCCATGGCGGAGCAGATAGCTTTGCAGCGATTCCTCTGCCCTGTAATTGGCGGGCGGATTCAGTTCCTGCACGACGAGCCCGTTCAGGAAACAGCCCCGGGATTCGGCATCTTGCGCCGCGCAGCCGTAATTTCCGATTTCCGGTGAAGTGAGGGTCACAATCTGCCCGGCATAGGATGGGTCAGTCGCGATTTCCTGGTAGCCGGTCATGCCGGTGTTGAAGACCACTTCACCGGGTGAATCCACCGGGGCACCCACGGAGTACCCCCTGAACACCGTACCATCTGCCAGAGCCAGAAAGGCGCGCCGTTCTCTCTTTTCTTTCCATCTGTATTCCATATCAATAGGTTCGTTCATTCTTATTCTCTACAAAGTTCACCAGGGCCCGATTGGCTACCCGGTACCCACCCGGAGTGGGATACCGCCCCGTAAAGTACCAGTCGCCGCTGTGGTGCGGGCAGCATTCCCGCAGCGCGGCGCAGCTCTGAAACACCACCTGCACCTCGGCCCGCATTTCTTCCGGTGTGAGAAGCCGGGCAATCTCTGCAATCAATTCCTCATCCGGGATGCCGGAATAAACCATAGCCAGGCAATTGATACTGCTCTGCTTTTGTTGCAATTGCCCGCGAGCACAGTCGTAGGCACGCATGAGCGTCTGCATATCATTTTTCTTCCGCAAAAGGGATACCGCCGCCCGGAAAGCAATCAATTCACCGGCGGTGGACATGTCGATGCCATAGCAATCCGGGTACTTGATGGGGGGCGCCGTACTGGCAACGATGATTTTAACCGGGTCCAGGCGGTCGAGCATGGGGAGGATGGCATCCCGCATGGTGTTGCCGCGCACAATGGAATCATCCAGGACCACCAGCGTGTCTTCTCCCGGTTGCACCAGGCCGTAGGTCAGGTCATACACATGCCGGTACAAATCGCGACGACTGGCGGCATCTGCAATGAAGGTGCGCAACTTGGCATCCTTAACGGCAATCTGCCCGGAGCGCATACAGGTGCCACGCTCGGCAGCCAGGCGCATGAGTTCCTCCTGCAGCCCGAAAAAGCCGACTCTGGCAGAGTTGGGGATATAGCTGAAGAAGGTATGAGCCAGATCATCCCTGACAGCCTGCAACAGTTGTGGCATGAGGTGGCGCCCCAGATTGCGGCGCTCCCGGTGAATATCCGCATCATTCGGACGCGAGAAATAGATGCGCTCAAAGACACAGCCGCGGGGCTCGGCTTCGGGCAGACAGTCGGTGACCTCCAGCTGCCCATCCGCAGTCATCACAACAGCTTTTCCGGCGGGCAGTTCCATCACCTCCCCGGTCGTGCAGTTGAAGGCCGCCTGTATTGCCGGGCGCTCACTGGCGACCACAAACACCTCATCATCGAAATAATAATACCCGGGGCGGATACCGTGCGCATCGCGAATGGCAAAGACGGTTCCAGAGCCGGTCATGCCGCAGAGCGTGAACGCACCATCCAGAGGCTGCAGAGCCGCCCGCAGCACCCCGGAAAGATTGACCATTCCGGGGGTGCGGGACTCCTCGCGGTCCAGGTAGTGCGCTATGGTCTGCAACAACAGATACCCATCTGCATGACTCGCCGGGTGATGCCCCGTGGCCAGGAAGCGCTCATACATTTCTGTATTAGTCGTCAGATTGAAATTCCCGGCCAGCAGGAGCATGCGGCCCAGCTGCGTCGATTCATGCACAAAAGGATAACAGCAACTCACATCGTAACGCCCGAAGGTCGCATAGCGCAGGTGGCCCAGAAGCAGCTCACTGTGGAATCGAGCCCCGTCGCCAACCTGCCGCAGCACATCCGCCAGCGGATTATCGGCGGCCGAGCGCGCCAGCTGATACGCCGGGAGGCCCGGTTCGGGGTGGAGATGCAGCGCCGCAATCCCCGCACCGTCCTGACCGCGATTGTGCTGCTTTTCGAGCAGAAGGATGAGGCGGCTGAGACCGTAATTCTCTATACCATATTTCCTTTTGTAGTAAGAGAGGTCTTTTCTCAGGCGCACCATGGCCACGGCACATTCATGTTTTAAGGCGTCAGACATAAGTCGATAAAGCGCTAATCAGTAGATGAAGAGCATTTCATGGTATTTCGGCAGCGGCCAGTTTTCATCGGCCACCTTCACCTCCAGTTCATCTGCCACGCGGCGCAGATTCTGCATGGCCGCCAGTATTTCCTCGTGCAAGCCGCCCAGCGCGACACGCAGTTTATCGCAGTGCTGCTGCAGGCTATCCAGCCCCTCGCCCAGAACAGCCGCCTGAGAGCGCAGGGCTTCGAGCCCGGAGCTCACGCCGGTCTCCCGCGCCAGTTTCAGGCTGTTCAGCACCGTGAGATACTGCTGCTGAACCCCCGGAATAATCTGGCTGGTCGCCATTTCCAGCGCCGTTCTGCCTTCGATTCGAATCTTGCGGTGGTAATCTTCCAACCCCACCTCGAAGCGGGATTCCAGTTCGCGGCGGCTGAAAACCCGGTATTTCTCAAATAACTGCACATTTTCCGGGCTGGTCAGGCACTTGAGCGATTCCATCGTGGTGCGGGTATGCGGCAGGCCGCGGCGCGCGGCTTCCTCCAGCCAGCTCTGTGTGTAGCCGTCACCATTGAAAATAACGCGCTTGTGTGCCTTCAGAATGACTTGCAGGTGGCTCTGCAGCTTCTCATGGAAATCCGCAGCCTTCACGCCGGAAAGGAAATCGGACATGCGGTCAAAGGCTTCTGCCACAATCACATTGAGAATGATGTTTGCGCCGGAACAGGATTGACTTGAACCCGGCGCGCGGAACTCAAACTTGTTGCCGGTAAAGGCGAAGGGGCTGGTGCGGTTGCGGTCGGTGGCATCGCGGGGGAGAGGCGGCAGCGTATCCACACCGACCTTCATGGGCGCAATATCGGCGGCATCCTGCACGCTGCCTTGCTCCAACTGCTCCAGGATGGCTTCCAGTTGGTCGCCCAGATACATGGATATAATGGCCGGAGGCGCTTCATTGGCACCAAGCCGGTGGTCATTGCCGGCTCCGCTTACGGCGCTTCTGAGCAAATCGGCATGCAGGTCAACGGCTTCGATGATGGCGCACAGCACCGTCAGGAAGATGGCATCGTCCTGCGGATTGCTGCCGGGATTGAGCAAATTTCTGCCTTCGTAGTTGATGCTCCAGTTGTTGTGCTTGCCGGAGCCATTCACCCCGGCAAAGGGCTTCTCATGCAGCAGGCAGACAAAACCGTGCTTCTCTGCCGTCTGCCGCAGTATTTCCATCACCAGCATATTGTGGTCGCAGGCCAGGTTCACCTCCTCAAAGACGGGAGCCAGCTCAAATTGCGCCGGTGCCACTTCGTTGTGGCGGGTCTTGGCCGGAATGCCCAGCTTCCAGAGGGTCTGCTCCACATCGCTCATAAAGTTGAGCACGCGCGGACGGATGGCGCCAAAATAGTGGTCTTCCAGCTGCTGGTGCTTGGCGGGCGGCGCGCCGAACAGGGTCCTGCCGGTCTGGATGAGGTCCGGCCTCAGCAGGAAAAAGTGCTTGTCGATCAGGAAATACTCCTGCTCCACGCCCAGCGTTACAGTCACCTTGCCCTTGCCGGAGCAGCCGAAGCACTGCATCAGGCGCCGGGTGGCGGCGGAAAGAGCCTGAATGGAGCGCAGCAGCGGTGTCTTCTTGTCCAGGGCCTCCCCGGTATAACTGCAGAAGGCTGTGGGAATACAGAGAGTAGCCCCATTGTCATGCCGCTTGATAAAGGCCGGGCTGGTCGGGTCCCAGGCCGTGTAACCACGCGCTTCGAACGTGGAACGGAGACCGCCGGAGGGGAAGCTGGAAGCATCCGGCTCGCCTATGATGAGGTTCTTGCCGGAAAACGCAAACAAGGCCTTGCTGCCGCTTGGTTCCAGAAAAGAATCATGCTTTTCGGCAGTCCCTCCGGTGAGCGGCTGAAACCAGTGGGTATAGCTGGTGGCGCCCCTGGCCACGGCCCATTCCTTCATGGCATGTGCCACATCTCCGGCAATCGCAGGATTGAGCGGCTTTCCCTTCTCAATGGTCTGTAATAATTTGCTGCACGTTTCCTTGGGCAGGTAGTCGCGCATGACCTCGGCGTTGAACACGTCGCAGCCGTAATCGGCTATGCCGGTTTGTACCGCCTCCGTGACAATCGGGCTCTTCGATGTGGATATGTCTCTTATTGCGTTCTGGCGATTGAGATTTCTCATGGTTTCTTCCTTTGTTTTGTCGAGCCGGTGGCTCTACTTTTTACTCGAGCAAATACCGTGCCAACTTTTCAACACATCCCAAAAATTGCCACTTTACGGCGGCTCGGGGCGGAAGTCCCATGCTTCAACACGCTTTCTCAACGCCCGCAACTGGTAAAAAATGTAAAATTCCGGTGGGTGGTTTTACAAAATTGTAACAGGCGGTGCATTCAACAAGCATCGAAACGCCGGGAACAGCCCATTATCTCGATAAATTGGAATTTGCGGGGGAGGAACTTTGTCGAAGCACGGGACTTTAGTCCCGATTAAATGCACCGTGATTTCGGGACTGAAGTCCCGTGCTCCGATAACGATAAACATCAATTTTCCGCGCTCATTGCTCAAATTCTGGAACACAGCAGCCCGGATTTCAAAGTTGGCACGTTTTTTGCAGGAGAAAAAAGAGTAGAGATTCATTATACCGTGTGTATGAAGACGCAGTTATACGTACCGGAAGACAAGGGGCTTTATCAGGCCCGGTTTGAGCATGATGCCTGTGGAGTCGGGCTGGTGGCCAACATGAGAGGCGAGGCAAGTCACCGCATTATTGAACAGGGAATCACGGTGCTGAAACGCCTGATGCACAGAGGCGCCTCCGGTGCTGACCCTGATACCGGCGATGGAGCCGGATTGCTGATTGCCCTGCCCGATGCCTTTTTCCGGGCGGTCGTTGATTTTCCCCTGCCGGCGCCCGGGCAGTATGGCGTAGCCATGATGTTTGGCGGAGAGGGACAGGAGGCAGCCATCGAGGAAGTGATACGGCGGGAAGGCGGCAGGGTTCTCGGGTGGAGACAGGTGCCGGTCTGCACGGAGCGTATCGGTCAGGTGGCGCGGGACACTGTTCCCAGCATCCGCCAGTTATTCATTGCGGACAACACGGAAGTCCCCGGGGAGCTGGAACTCAACCTATACGTCATGAGGCGCTGCCTCGAAAAAGCCATCCCGGATCTGTACATTTGCAGCATGTCGTCCCGCACCATCGTATACAAGGGGCTGCTGCAGGGAGCTCAGCTGGATTCCTTTTACCCGGATTTGCAGGATACCCGCATGGTATCGACTCTGGTGGTGGTGCACCAGCGCTATAGCACCAACACCTTCCCCACCTGGGCTCTGGCACAGCCGTTCCGTTATCTGGCGCACAATGGAGAAATCAACACACTGCGCGGCAACCTGAATGCCCAGAAAGCCCGCGAGAATCTGTTAAAGAGCGACGTGCTCGGAAATCGATTGAGCAAACTGCTCCCGCTCATCAACGAAGCGCAGAGCGACTCCGCCTGTCTGGATAATATGCTGGAGCTTCTTGTGGCAGCCGGGCGGCCGCTGGAGCATGCGCTGCTGATGCTCATTCCGCAGGCCTGGGGGGAGAACTACCACATGGGGCGTGATGTCCGCGCGTTTTTCGAGTATCACTCTGCGCTGATGGAGCCATGGGATGGTCCCGCAGCCATCGTGGCAACTGATGGTAGCCGGGCCGTGGCCCTGCTGGACAGGAATGGCCTGCGCCCCCTGCGCTTTACGGAATGTCATGATGGTCTGCTGGTTCTGGCCAGTGAGGCCGGGGTGCTGGATATACCGCAGGAACAAATCCGCCGCAAGGGGCGCCTGAAACCGGGCGGCATACTGGTGCTGGATATCCCCGGGCAACGCATTCTGGAGGATGCCGAGGTGAAGACTGCCCTGGCCCGCAGCAAGCCCTATCGCCGCTGGGTGGAGGAAAACCGCTTATCGGTGCGCGGGCTGTTTACTGAGATAACGGCGGCAGAACCGGAGGCTGATTTGCTGAGAAACCAGCTGCTGTTCGGCTACAGCAAGGAGGATGTTGATACCATATTATCAACGATGGCGGACAAAGGCACCGAGCCCATAGGCTCCATGGGAATGGAGGCAGCGCTGGCGGTGCTGTCCGACAAGCCGCAGCTGCTGTTCAACTACTTCAAGCAAAGCTTCGCGCAGGTTACGAATCCGCCCATTGACCCCATCCGGGAGGAACTCGTGATGAGCCTCATGACCTACATCGGCAACAAAGGAAATATTCTGGAAGAAACACCGGAACACGCCAGGCTCATCAAGTTGCGACGCCCCATTCTGACGGATGACGAATTGATGCTCCTTTCCGCATTGGACAGGAATGGTTACGAAACCGCCGAAATATGCTGCGGTTTTGTGCCGGATGCAGATGGAACGGCTCTCAGGCATGCGCTGCAAGGCTTGGCCGCGCAAGCCATCGCGGCCGTGAAGCGAGGGCAGCGGCTTATTGTGCTTACAGACCGGAAGCTGCCCGCCGGATACGCCGCTATCCCTTCTCTCCTTGCCACAGTCTGTGTGCATAAAGCACTCGTTGAGAGTAATCTGCGGCCGGATTCCGGAATCATCGTCAGCTCGGGAGAAGTGCGCGAGGTCATGCACGCCGCGCTGCTGCTGGGCTATGGTGCCACCGCCATCAACCCATGGCTGGCCTTGCAGAGCATCACCGAACTGACCCGCTCCGGCAAGGTGAACTGCGATGCGGTCACGGCGGCCGGCAATTATGTGCGGGCTCTTGATAAAGGGCTGCTCAAGATTATGTCGAAGCTGGGGATTTCCACACTCCGCAGCTACCGCTCGGCACAGGCCTTCGAGGCCCTGGGCCTGAGCTCTGATTTCATCAACGAATTTCTACCCGGCACGGTGACGCGCATAGGAGGCGCGGGCTTGCCCCGCATCGCGGCCGATGCAGCTGCGCGCCTGGCGCAGTCGCAATCCGCCTCCCGAGCCTTGCCGCCGGGCGGGGTTTACAAGTATCACAAGGACGGCGAGTCCCGCCTGTGGACACCGCTGGCAATCAAGCTCTTCCGCGAAGCGGTATGGGAAAACAACGAAGAAAAGATGGCCGGATTCAGTGCCTTGATTGACCACCAGGAAGCGCACCCGTGCACGCTGAGGAGTCTGCTGGATTTTCGTGAGGCAGCGCCGGTTCCGCTGGAAGAAGTGGAAAGCGAAGGTGAGATAATGAAGCATTTTGTATCGGGCGCCATGTCGCTGGGATCGCTCAGTCCAGAGGCGCACCATGCCATTGCCGCAGCCATGAACAGCATAGGAGCCCGCAGCAACTGCGGTGAAGGAGGGGAGGAGCCCTCGCGCTTCGGAACGCAGCTCAACAGCGCCACCAAGCAGGTGGCCAGCGGTCGCTTCGGGGTCACTACAGACTACTTGTGCCACGCAGAGGAAATCCAGATTAAAATGGCTCAGGGTGCCAAGCCCGGCGAGGGTGGCCAGCTCCCGGCGTTTAAGGTGGATGCGTTTATTGCCGGGGTGCGCCACGCCATTCCGCAGGTGAGCCTCATTTCTCCGCCGCCGCACCACGATATCTACTCGATTGAGGATTTTGCCCAGCTTATCTATGACTTGCGGCAGGTGAATCCCAAGGCCCGCATTTCGGTCAAACTGGCTTCTGAAATGGGCGTGGGAACGGTGAGCGCAGGTGTGGCCAAGGCCAGTGCGGATACCATCCTGATTTCCGGCTACGATGGCGGAACCGGCGCCTCGCCGCTCACCAGCATCCGCCACACGGGATTGCCCTGGGAACTGGGACTGGCCGAAGCGCACCAGACTCTTGTGGTCAACAATATGCGCAGCCGGGTGCGCCTCCAGACGGATGGCCAGCTGAAAACCGGTCGTGATGTGGTCATCGCCGCGCTCCTGGGCGCGGAGGAATTCGGCTTCGGCACCACTCTACTGGTGTGCCTGGGGTGCGCCATGATCCGCCAGTGCCACAGCAACACCTGCCCCATGGGGGTTGCCACCCAGGATGCGGAACGCCGCAAGCGCTTCATCGGCAAGCCTGAATACATCGTCAATTACCTCAGGCTCATCGCCGGGCAAGTCCGCAGGCTCCTCGCCTCGCTGGGTTTGCACAGCCTTCACGAAGCCTGCGGGCGCGCCGACCTGCTCTGCGTTAAGAAGGACGCCGCGCGCTACGGGATCGATTTATCCGCCTTGCTGGTGCCCGCTTCCGCAGCTTGTGAAAAAGTAACCAACGCGCCGGCGACCAACGCATTTGATGCGCGCTATCTCTCCCATCTCCCGCTGCATTCGGGGCGGCCCGCCACCATACAGGCGCAAGTCTTCAACACCGACCGCAGCATCGGCACGGCGCTCTCCGGGCGTATTGCCCAATCCCTGCCGTCCGCAGCGCAGCGCTCCGAGCAGATCTGCATCAATCTGCGGGGAAGTGCCGGGCAAAGCTTCGGTGCTTTCCTGGTGAAGGGGGTCACGCTGCGGCTCGTTGGCGAGGCAAATGACTTTGTGGGGAAAGGGCTTTCCGGTGGCAGCATCAGTATCCGGGTGCCGGCAGAATCCGCGTTCAGAGCACAGGATAACGTTATTGCCGGCAATGTGGTCGGGTACGGAGCCACCTCCGGTCGCATTTTTATCAATGGCCGGGCCGGTGAACGCTTTGCGGTCAGAAACAGTGGGGCCACCCTGGTGGCCGAGGGCGTGGGCGACCATGGCTGCGAGTATATGACCGGCGGGCGCGTCGCCGTGCTGGGCGCTGTCGGTGTTAATTTTGCCGCCGGCATGACCGGGGGAATTGCCTACGTCTATGATGAAAACGGCGATTTCGATCTCCATTGCAATACAGACTGCGTTGACCTCGAAAACGTGCCGGCCGATTCTGAAGCGGAACAGGAACTCCTGGCGCTGATACAGGAGCACCACCGGGAAACCGGCAGCGTGCTCGCGGAGCACATGATTGCCAACTGGCAGCACTACCGCCCCCGCTTCGTGCGCGTCTTCCCGGTGGAATACCGCCGCGCCCTCCTACTCGCCGCGAACAAGTGACCGCGCGCCAAATGGGAATTTGGCGTTGTCGGAGCACGGGACTTTAGTCCCGAAATCACGGTGCATATAACCGGGACTGAAGTCCCGTGCTTCGAAAAGTTTCCCGCCAAATTCCAATTTCACGTAATCCCCCTTGAAAAAGCACTACAAAAATGCTATAGTATGCGCAGCGGATGAAAATTTCACCGGAATTTCTGATGATTCAGGAAGTCAGTTCTGCCGTAATTCATGAAAAGGATGTCGAGGAACTGCTCAATAAGGTATTGTGCATTCTGGCACAGCGGATGGGGATGATGCGCGGGACGTTCACCCTGCTGTTTGGAGATACGCTGGCTATCGAGGCCTCGCACGGCATAGAGGCCCGGCGGCAGAAACTGGGGCAATACCGCATGGGAGAAGGCATAACCGGCATGGTGGCCGAGAACGGGAAGCGCTGCATTGTGCCGGATTTACGCAAAGATGCCCGTTTCCTGAACCGGACCGGCTCTCACACCTATCCCTATCAGGTCGCCTTCATCTGCGTGCCGCTCATCCAGCACAACAAGGTGATAGGCACGCTCTCTATCGACCGCCAGGTTGAGTCCGATTCCAATCTGGAGCAGGATGCCGCAGTTCTCGAAATTGTGGCAGGCATTACGGGCGATGCCGCAGCCCGCTGCATTGAAATACACGAGGAACGCGCGGCTTTGCTGGATGAAAACCGGCGACTGCGAAGCCAGTTGTGTGAAAATCCCGGGCACATGGTCGGCACCAGCCGGGAAATGCAGCAGGTCTATACTCAGCTCAGGCAGGTGGCCCCCAGCGATGCAACCGTTCTGATTCGCGGCGCCAGCGGCACCGGCAAGGAACTGCTGGCCCGCGCCATTGTGGAACTTTCCGACAGAAAAGGCAAGCCCTTTGTCACCCTGAATTGTGCAGCCTTGCCGGAAGCCCTGGTGGAAAGTGAGCTGTTCGGTCATGAGCGCGGTGCATTCACCGGGGCGGTGACACGGCGCATCGGGCGGGTAGAAGCCGCAGATGGCGGCACGCTCTTCCTCGATGAAATCGGTGACTTGACGCCACAGACCCAGGTGAAGCTGCTCCGATTCCTGCAGGAACGCACCTTTTCGCGCGTCGGCAGCAACCAGGAATTGCATTCCAACGTGCGGATACTGGCAGCCACGAGCCGCAATCTGGAGGAAATGATGGCGCAGAATCTTTTCCGCGAAGACCTATACTACCGGCTCAACATTTTTCCCATCATCATGCCCGCACTCTCTTCCCGAAAGAGTGATATCATCCTCCTGGCGGAACATTTCATCGAAAAAATGAATCTCCGCTATGCCAAAAAGATAACGCGCATCTCGCCCCGTGCCATGAATGCGCTGATGGAATACCCCTGGCCGGGCAACGTGCGCGAGCTTGAAAACTGCATGGAACGCGCCGTGCTGACCACTCAGGATGAGTGCATCCGCCTGCACAATCTGCCCCCTTCCCTTCAACCGGAACCAGATATCAGCCAGCAGAATGCCAACGCAACAGGCTCGCTTTCCTCCCTCCTCGCCCATTACGAAAGAGAAATCCTGGTCAAAGCGCTCGAACGCCATCGCGGCAATATCTCCGCCGCCGGACGCGAATTAGGCGTCTCCCCCAGAATGATGAATTACAAGATTCGCAAGTTCTCCCTGGATGTGAATAACCGTGTGCAATAACAGGAAATCACTCCGGCAGATGTTCTGCACTCAGGGCGCGCTGTTCAAACCAGCGCGCCTTTGCTTCGCTCGGGGGGAGTTGCATAGCGCCCAAAGCACCGGCGCGATACGCCGCTGCCAGTGCCGCACAAGCTGCGGGCTGCCCGGCCAGAGCGCGGCGATGCAGAACCACGGCATCCGCATAGGCCTGGGCATGCACAGCCAGCGGCAGGGCGGGATTCTTCTCCTGCAGCCAGGCCAGCAGCAGCACGCGGGCCAGTTCCGCATCCTCCGCCAGCATAGCCTGCTGCCAGGCATCTGCCGCAGCCGCAGGAGCCGGGGCTGCACCCGCACGCACCTCCTGCCAGATGCGTGAAAACTCCGCCTGGTCAAGTGTAACCGGCTCTGTGCCATCCAGCAGAGAGGCAGCGGCTACAGGAGCCAGCAGGAAAGGCAGCAGAGCCTTCATCACTTCAGCAGGTTAGCAGAGCGGCGGACAAAGTGGTGAGTCATAACCGTCCAGAGCTCCTGCAGGTTTTCCTCCTCGAAGTAGGGTTCCTTCTTGAGTTCCCACATGACGGCGCTCACGCGGTTCTGGGCACGGGCCAGTTCCTCCAGCTGGGCATCGGTTCCCCCCAGCAGCGGGCGCAACAGGGAGAACTTGTGCATGAGCTTGGTCTTCACATTCTTGGCGCTCTTGGCATCGGAGATGGTCTTGAGCATGGTTTCTGCCTCGGTCAGCGCTGTGATTTCGACCTTGAACGCACGGTCGAGCGTGGACATGGGGCCGGGAGTCTCCTTCTTGGCGTATGCAGGAGCGGGAGCCAGCAGGGAAAGGCCCATCACCAGGGTCAGCAGCATGATAATCTTACGCATGGCAGTTATAGCAGGTTCATGGGGAGCATAGCACATAGGCTGCCCGCTGTCAAATGGTAAGCCGCTCGCGCCGGATTTTTTCCCGGCCAATGACAAAACACCGGCTTGTCCACCGCGCAAAAGAGTGAATAATAGCAGCATGGCCCCCACTGATTCACCAGAGCAACACAGCCGCTGGCTGCAACTGCAGCTTTGGGGGCTGGATACACCCATCACCGCGCTCTGCTGGGCCATTGCCTGTGCGGCGCTCATGCAAATTACCATGATGACGCCCGGCCCGCTTCTGCTCGTGGCAGGGGGCGTGTGGTGCATGGTGATTCTGCTCCGCCTGCAAACCGCCATCACCCGCCCGGAGAGCTGGCAGGCAGAGTTCTACCGGGGGGCATCTGGCTGTGCTTCTGGTTCTGTTATTTGCGGTGGGCATGGCCACAGCCTGGATGATGTTCTTTTACGTGGGACGAAACATATTCGCCTACGCCTTCACGCCCTGCGTGATACTGCTGGCCTCCCGTCTGCTGCCGGATGCGTGGTTCAGGCAGGTGAAGCTGCTGCTGCAGGCCATTGCCTTCGCCATGTTCTGCGCCATTCCGGCGTTCTATTTCAGTTTCACCCTCAGCCCGCTGCACATGCTGACCACCGGGCCGGTGTGGTACCTGGGGATACTGTTCTACCTGATGGCTCGCGAGCGGGAACGCATCCGCACCGCCGACCGGGATTCCCAGGGTATCATCATCACCACCATTACCCTGATTCTTCTGCTGGCGGCCACACTCATCTCAAGTGTCACGGCCCCCATGTTTGAGCGCACCCTGTGCATCACCATCGCCATCGGCGCCGGATGCCTGCAAGGCTTTGCCCGCCTCTCTCACCTCCTGCCCCAGCATGTGGCGCTGGCCCTGAGCTGGCTTGCCATGGCTCTGCCGGCTGTGCTGGGTATTGCTCTCTACGCCCCGCACAGTTGGTAAAAATACGCGGCCGGCTTTTACATCCCCAGCCCGGCGGCCAGATTAGCGGCCACTGCGCGGAATGCAGCTGATACCGGGTTTGTTTCCGGATTTTCGAGCGCCACCGGGGAGCCCTCGTCACCACAGGCGCGGGTCTGCGTATCCAGCGGCAGCTTGCCAAGCAGCGGCACGCCGAGCCTGGCAGCCTCACGTTCGCCGCCACCTTCGCCGAAAATGTGGTAGATGTTGTTATCGCTCGGGCAGTGGAAATAGCTCATATTCTCCACCAGGCCCAGAATAGGCGTATTCACACGCTGGAAGAGGCCTACCGCCTTGCGGGCATCGATGAGGGCCACCTCCTGCGGGGTGGTCACAATGACCGCACCGGCCAGGGTCACGGTCTGCACAATGGTAAGCTGAATATCACCGGTGCCCGGGGGCATATCCAGAATCAGGAAATCGAGGCCACCCCACTCCACATCTCGCAGGAACTGCTGCACATAGCGGGTAGCCAGCGGGCCGCGCACGGCCAGCGGTGTATCGCCATCCACCAGCAGGGCCATGGAAAGCAGCTTCACCCCATGCGCCTCTACCGGCAGGAATTGTTCCTTATCGCTGCAGCCGGGACGCTCGGTGGTGCCGAGCATGAGCGCCATGGACGGGCCGTACAGGTCAAGGTCAAGCAGACCTACCTTGTAGCCCAGCTGGGAAAGTGCCACTGCCAGATTGGCCGAAACGGTGCTCTTGCCCACGCCGCCCTTGCCGGAAGCCACGGCAATCACATGCTTCACCCCCGGCACGCTGGATTTCCAGTCGTCCGGGTTATCCCCCTGCTCAAGTTCGGCCTTTTTCTGCTCGGGCGCGCGGTGGTCCATCTGCACATCATACGTGGAAACACCGGGCAACTCACGCAGCACGCTGATAACGCGCTCGTAAATATAGCGGGGAACGTCAGAGTTCTTGCTCTCCACCCGCAGGGACACCACTACCCGATTCTCCGGGCTCACACTGATGTTCTGCACCAGTCCGAATGCCACAATATCCCGGCTGAATCCGGGATACTTCACAGTAGTCAGCGCGGCTCGTACCAGCTCGGGGGTCAGATTCGTTTCACTCATGCGGGCATTCTAGCACCTCGTACATGACGGTTCAAGTCTAACATTTGTCTTGCTACCGCGCCTTTCTTCGTGTAGAGTACAGACAAGATATGCTGAACATTCTCGTTACCGGCGGCACCGGCTTTGTGGGTGCCAACCTCTGCCACCGCCTGATTGCCGACGGTCACCGCGTCATCTGCCTCGATAATAACTACACCGGCTCGCTGGACAACGTGCGCGATATCATGGACAACCCGCGTTTCCATTTCGTGGGGCACGATGTCATCTACCCCTACGAATGCCCGGAAAAGCTGGACCGCATCTATAACCTGGCCTGCCCGGCCTCCCCCCCTGCCTACCAGAATGCCCGCTCTATCTTCACCACCAAGACCTGCGTGCTGGGCGCGCTCAACATGCTGGACCTGGCTAAGAAGCATGGGGCCCGCATCCTGCTCAGCTCCACCTCCGAGGTATACGGCGAGCCGCAGGTGCACCCGCAGGTAGAAAGCTACCGCGGCAATGTGAACCCCATCGGCATCCGCGCCTGCTACGACGAGGGCAAGCGCTGCGCCGAGAGTCTGTTCTTCGACTACCACCGCCACGAGGGGGTGGATATCCGCGTCATCCGCATTTTCAACACCTATGGCCCGCTCATGAACCCGGAGGACGGGCGCGTGGTCTCCAACTTCATCTGCCAGGCCCTGCGCGGCGAGGATATCACCATCTACGGCGAGGGGCAGCAGACCCGCTCTTTCCAATACATCGATGACCTCATTGAAGGCATGGTGCGCATGATGGAAAACTCCAAGGGCTTTGTGGGCCCGGTGAACCTGGGCAATCCCGGGGAATTCACCATCCGCCAGCTGGCGGAAATCGTGCTTTCCAAGATTGATACGCCCAGCAAGCTGGTGCAGCGGCCCCTGCCCTCCGATGACCCCACCCAGCGCAAGCCGGATATCACCCTCGCCGGCGCGGTGCTGGACTGGGCACCCACCATCCCCCTGATTGAGGGTCTGGACCGCACCATCGAATACTTCCGCAAAAAGCTGGGCAAATAATCAGCCGCGCAGCTGGGTTTCAAACTGGCGGAACTGGATGGCCTCGAAGAGGTGGGCATCCGTCGGCTGCTCGCAGCCGGCCAGATCTGCAATGGTGCGGGCCACGCGCAGAATGCGGTCGAACGCGCGGGCAGAAAGTCCAAGCTGCGCCACGGCATCCAGCAGCATCTGCTGCTGAGAGAGCGAGAGCGGGCAGAACTTGCGCAGCATCTTGCTGCTGAGGCGGGCATTGCAGCTCACCCCGGTGCCGGCGTAGCGCGCAGCCTGGCGGGCGCGCGCTTCCATCACGCGGGCACGGATGGCGGCACTGCTCTCGCCATCCGGCTTGCTGAGCAAACTGGCCGGGTCCACCGGCGGCACCTCAATCACCAGATCAAAGCGGTCCAGCAGCGGCCCGGAAATCTTTTTGCGGTAGCGCGCCACATCCGCAGGGCTGCAGCGGCAGCGGTGGCGCGGGTCGCCCAGGTACCCGCAGGGGCACGGATTCATGGCCGCCAGGAACATGAACGCACAGGGGAAATCCATGCTGCCATTGGCGCGGGAAATGGTCACGCGCCCGCTTTCGAGCGGCTGGCGCAGGGTTTCGAGCGTGCGACGGGAAAACTCCGGCAACTCATCCAGGAAGAGCACGCCGTGATGCGCCAGCGAAATCTCACCGGGGGTGATATTGGTACCGCCGCCCATGAGCCCCACATCCGAAATAGTGTGGTGAGGGCTGCGGAAGGGGCGGTAACTGAGCAGCCCGCCGACTCGCGGCAACTGCCCGCATACGGAGTGAATCTTGCTGGCTTCCAGCGCTTCCTCCTGGCTGAGCGGGGGCAGAATGGTAGGCATGCGGCAGGCCAGCATGCTCTTACCGCTGCCGGGGCTGCCGCACATGAGCAGATTATGCCCGCCTGCGGCAGTAATCTCCATGGCACGCCGGGCATAGGGCTGCCCCTTCACTTCATCAAAATCCACCTCTGCCGGCAGCGGCGGCATATCTGCCGGCAGACGGTAAGGCTCAAACTTAGCTGGATTCACCAGCACATCCCAGGCCTCGCGCAGGTTCTCCACGGCATATACCGTGAGGCCGTCCACCACGGCGGCTTCTGCCGCATTCTCCGGCGACACCATGATGCAGCTGCGCCCGGCATCTCGCGCAGCCACCGCCAGCGGCAGCACCCCGCGCACACCACGCACCACGCCATCCAGCGCCAGCTCACCCACAAAGCACCACGCATCCAACCCGGTGGGCACGCGGCGCTTAAAGGCATCCGGCACATCGCGGTAATTGGTCTGGATGGCCATTTCCAGCGCCAGGGCAATGGGCAGGTCAAAGCCGGGCCCCTGCTTGCGGGTATCGGCCGGGGCCAGATTCACGGTGACCATCACATCCCCCGGGCGGAAGAAAGAGCTGTTGGTCAGGGCGGCAGTCACGCGCTGCACACTTTCGCGCACGGCGGCATCCGGCAGGCCCACCACGGTGATGCGCCCCACATCCTCCACCGGGCGGGCATCAACCTCCACCTGAACCTCATAGCCATTGATACCCTCAACAGCGGCAGAATGCAAACGCGTAATCATCTCACTTCACAATTACTTTTGAACCGACAGACAGTTTTTCAAACAGAATGCTGCAAGCCTCCTCCGGCACGCGCACACAGCCATGCGAAGCACTGTGGCGGTGCACATTGCCCACATGCAGACCGATTGCGCCGTTGAAACGCATCCAGTACGGCATATCAGCCCCCTCAAACACAGCACCCTCGGGCGGAGTATCTTTCACCGAAATATTGCGTTCCACCACACGCTTGCCATCCTTGCTCATAAAGGAGCCGTAGCGATTGGAGCGATACTCCTTCACCTTCTGCGAGATACGGAAAGTGCCCTTCGGCGTTTCCTGCCCGCCGAAGCGACCGGAGCAGATGGGAAAATCCATGGCAATGGTGTCGTTGATATAGAGGCGGCCGCGCTGTTCCTCCAGCAGAATTTCCACGTAAGAACGGGCCGGGTTGTACTCATTAAGCGCTGCGCCGCGCCACATATCGCGGGTTTCGCGGTAGCCTTCGTGAGCAATGAAGTCCTCAAAGGTATAGGCCTTGCGCACGTGGCGGGTGGCCTCCTCCAGGCGGTCGCCCTCGGCCTCATAATAAGCGCGCAAATCCTCCGGCGACTGCTGGCAGGCCACCGTGGCAAGGGCTAGGGCTAGGGCAAGTCTCTTCATACACGGTAACTGGCAATGCGCGCAGCAAATTCCTTGGGCAGAATAGCCTCGACAATGGCATCATTCCCCTCGTACTCGGTGTTGAGCACCTTGCCGTCGCGGTGCATGATGGCAATGATGCGGCTCTCCGCCAGGGGGATGCGGTAGGTCTGGCGCTCCACGCGGTGGGAGAGCATCTCCACACAGGCGGCCAGCAGTTCGTCCACCCCCTTGTTCTCGAGCACACTCATGCAGAGACTGGGGCAATCCAGCTTGGCGGAAAGCGCCTGCAGGGTCACCTCTCGCACATCCTCGGGTATGAGGTCGCATTTGTTCCAGACCACCACCATGGGCTTGTCCTCAGCCCCCAGGCTGGAGAGCACCTCGCAGGTGGTCTCGTAGTGCCGCAGGGCGTCCTCGTCGCTCGCATCCACCACCTGAATCAGAAAATCGGCCAGCACGGCCTCCTCCAGCGTGGATTTGAAAGCCTCCACCAGGCGGTGCGGCAAGTTGCGGATAAAGCCCACCGTATCGGTCATGACCAGCGGCTGGCCGTCCGGCAGTTCAATCTTGCGGCTGGTGGTGTCCAGCGTGGCGAAAAGGATATTCTGGGCCAGCACCCCGGCACCGGTGATGAGGTTGAGCAGCGAGCTCTTGCCGGCATTCGTATAGCCCACAATAGCGGCGGTGGGAATTCCCTGGCGGGTGCGTTCCTTGCGCTGGGTGCCGCGCTGGCGGCGCACCAGCTCCAGTTCATCGCGAATAGCCTCGATGCGCTCGCGGGCCAGGCGGCGGTCCACCTCAATCTGCTTTTCACCTTCTCCGCGGGCAGCGGCACCGCCACCCTTGCCACCACCACTGCCGCCGCGCTGGCGGTCCAGGTGCTTCCACATGCCGGTCATGCGCGGCAGCGCGTACTGCATGCGGGCCAGGTCCACCTGCATCACCGCCTCGCGGGTGCGGGCGCGCTTGGCAAAGATATCAAGGATGACCTCCTCGCGGTCGATGACGGTGACATCGGCCAGTTTTTCCCACTCGCGCTGCTGGCTGGGGGAAAGCAGATTATCAAAAATGAGGCAGTCGGCATTCAGTTCCTCGACCTTGGCGCGGATTTCCTCCGCCTTACCGATGCCGCAGAGGTACTTGGCCTGGATTTCGCGGGTGAACTCCAGCATGGTACCCACGATACCGATGCCCAGGTTACTCACCAGATCCTCCAGCTCAGCCAGCAGTGCCGTGCGCTCCCGGCGGGAATCGCCGGGCATGCCCAGCCCCACCAGCAGGGCCCGCTCCACCATCTCCGGTTTCTCGCGGATTTCAAACGACATAACCGCGGATTATCATTCGAAACTGCGGGAGGAAGAAACCGGCACATCGCGCAGCAGCGCCGGATTATACGAATTGCAGGCGCACTCGCCACAGGAGGAAAGAGTGAGCACGGCAGCTGCAGCAGTCAGAACAAATGCAAGCGTCTTCATGCGCTCTATTGAACCTCAAAAGACCACGATTTTCAAGCTCAAAGTGCATGCGCAGCCATTTAGTGCACACGTGTCCCAAAGATTTTGTAGAGAATAGAAATATCAGCAACATTTTGGAAGAAGCCCCCCTAATCCCGATAAATTGGAATTTGCAGAGTAGTTTGCGGAGCGTCAGCGTAGCGGAAATTAGAGCCCGTCAGGGCGGCATAATCATAGCCCAGGGTGCAGCGACGCAGTCGCGGAACCCTGGGTAAAACGAAAATGATATCAGAGCCCCGAGCATGGCGAGTGGGCGGCAGAGAGCGTTGCTCCACAATAAGCCGCGGCTTCCCTGCCACCCCTCCACGTTAGTCGGGGTTCCAGTTGTTTTTTTATTCCAAACCCAGCGTTCGGGGCTTCGCGTCTCGCGTTGCTCGCTTGCTACGCCCTCGCAGGCCGCCGCGTTGCGGCTCCACGCTGGGCTAATGATATACCGCCCTGACGGGCTCAAATTTCCGCTCGCCTGCGGCTCGCCACATTCCCGGCCCCCCCGAAGTGGGGTGGCAGCAGGCGCGGCTATCATATGAAGCTCAGCATTAAGAATCTGCATCCCTTTCTGCCACC
>JAGBDZ010000075.1 GCA_017937215.1 Akkermansia sp.
CATACAGGCGCACGTAGTGCGCGGAATTCTGAGCCCGGAGGGCGACAGCCAGTAGCGCGGGGTGGAGCGACGTAGTCGCGGAACCCCGGGTTAGCTCAAAAATTTATCTGAGCCCCGAACGTAGTGAGTGGGCGGCAGCCTGTCACGGCGTAGGGCGTAAGCCCGGAGACGGAAAATCGTTGCTTCACAATAAGCTGCGGCCTCCCTGCCACCCCTCCACGTTTGTCGGGGTTCCGGTTATTTTTTATTCCAAACCCAGAGTTCCGCCGCTAACGCGGCTCCACTCTGGGCTATGGTTATACCGCCCTCCGGGCTCAAATTCCGCTACGCTGACGCTCCGCAAACTACTCTACAAATTCCAATTTATTGCGCAGAGAGGGGCTTCTTCCAAAATGTTGCTGATATTTCTATTCTCTACAAAATCTTTGGGACACGTGTGAGGAAAACCGGGAGAGGCCACACACTTGCCCCTCCCGGTCCCTTTCTCTCTATGGTTTGTGTCTTCTGTCTTGTTAGCCTTCGGGCTTATTCAGCCCATGTCCAGGAAATCTTCTTTTCAACCGTGGGGGCTAAGGCGGCTCCTACGGGGCAGTTTTTCACGGCGGCTTCCAGCACGGCGCGCTCGGCGGCTGTGGTGGGAGTCGGCACGGTGATGTGGAAGTTCAGCGCGGTGATGCCGCTCTTGCCTTCTTCGTAACCGGCTTGAATGGAGATGCCGGCTGTGTTCAGCTCGCGGCGGGCTCCCATGAATGCCATCATACTTGCCATGCACGAGGCCACGGCGGCAGCCAGCAGCTGGGCAGGGGAGGGACGCTCGCCGCGTCCACCCAGGGCGGAGCCTACATCGGTGGTGAAAATAGCCTTGCCTTGCTCAAAGTTGGTGACGCAGCGCATGCTTCCTTCGTGTACGGTGGTGGACGTGTAGTTGCTCATATTCTGCTTCCTTTCTATCTTGTTGCTTGGAACAATTCCAAATTAGCACAAGCAAGGAACTCTGTCAACAATAAATTCTACTAATTAGACAGGAAATGTAAAATTCTCAAAATTCGCGTCAAAAAGAGAGTGGAAGGCAAAATACGACTTGACAATAAAGAAAAGCGTAGTAAAATCTCGGCGCGCTGCGACGGTAACGCAGCCTCAAAGACTATGAAAGCAGACATTCATCCTAAGTACAATCCTGTTGTGTTCGTGGACATCACCACGGGCCGCCGTTTCATCACCCGCTCCACTGCTACTTCCGCCAAGAAGGAAGAGATTGATGGTGTTGAGCACTATGTGATTTCCTGCGGTATCACCTCTGACTCCCACCCCTTCTTCACGGGTAAGAATCAGTTCGTGGACACCGAGGGTCGTATCGACAAGTTCCAGAAGCGCTTCGGCGCAGTGCGTCGCGCCAAGAAGCCGACCCTGGGCTAAAGAATCTGCCCGACAATTTCCTTTCTATTGGTTTGGAAACCCTGGAGCCGCGAGGCTCCGGGGTTTTCTGTGTACGATTACCGTTGAGCGAATCAGCGTTTCCACGATTTGAGATAGAGGCCGCAGGCTCGGAAGAGCTTGTTGATGCAGAGGATGCAGACAAGCGTGAGGAAAACAACGATACTGAGCGCTTGCTTGTAGCACTCCGGTTTCTGGAGCAACTCCAGCTGATTCTGGAGGGCGTTTCCTGAGCATACCAGGAAGGTGAGCGGCAGGAGCAGGCTGAGGAACGATGGCCTCGGCGTATCGGCTTCATCGGCTTGTTCCGGTGCAGGTGGCGGGGCTTCGGGCAGGTGGCGGCGGATGGCGCATTCCAGCTCCCGCACATCCGGCACAAAGAGAAAGCCCAGGGGAATGCAGTGCCGGTGGTTCCATACTTCCTCCATGACAATGTCGCCGCAGTCGTGGCTGTATTCCCTGACATCCTTAATCAGGTCATGTGTCAGCGGGTAGCTGCGGCATGTGGGTCGACGGCGGAGCATGGAGGGTCGCAGTACCATGGCACGTGTGCCGGTAAGCACATAAATGGTGCGGCGGTCCAGCTCCCGCTCCCACCACGGGCTGATGATGAACCCGATTCCGATGGCGACAAAGGGCAGCAGACCCAGGGAAAGGACGAGAATCGGAAGCTGGGCGTGCTCCTCATGCAGGTGAGAGGCCAGCCCCCAGCCCATCACACCGAGAAAACCATTCCAGAGCATGGCGAAAAACAGGCGGAAGCCATAGCCGGGCTTCCAGAGGCTGGTCATGGGTTTGCTGACCAGCAGCAGTTCTTCATCTGCACCCAGTTCCCGCTCAATCCACTCACGGTCATGAACGGAAAGGTCTGTTTCATTGAGCTTCATGCATTTTATCTGCAGTTATACTAACACGTATCGCCCTCCGAGGACAGATTTTTTTCATCATGCGAAAATATTTGTTGCCAGTTTAGTGTGTATGTGCCTAAATAGGTAAAGGAATGATGAAGAGCTTGTTCAGTTTTCTGATGGTGGCGACGGCTGTGGTGTGCGCCGCGTCTCCGGGGAGTCCGCCCCGCGTGGAAGAATCACCACTGGGGTGTGTCCGGCGAGTGTTCCCGATGGGGCAGGAATGGATAACCTTTCCGCTACCGGATGGGGTGACAGTGCTGCGCTGCTTGCGGAAAGAACCGGCCTACAGGAGCCTGCACCAGTATTCTGTGGTGAGGGATGCTGGTTCCGGCCCACGTCTGGTACATACCCATGCCGTGAAGAAGGTAAATGACCAGTTCGCCCGCTTTGAACTGAAAGGAAATGAGGTGTGGGCGTATCATGCCAATGGGGCCTTGCTGGCGCGGATGCGACTGTGGGAGAACCCGCCTGCGCTGCATGCTCCGGCCCCGGAGCACGCCCGGCTGCGCTTTACCGGCACCGGTGAGGGGCATATTTTGTGTGAAGCCGAGAATCTGACTGATTATCCCGTTCTGCTGCGACGTGGCAGGGTGTACATTGTGCTGCCGGAGGATAAGCGTACGGTATTTAACAACCTGTGCGTGTGGCTGCGCGAGGAGACCCTGCTGGCACCCCGACAGAAAAAGCCCTTGCAACTCCGTATATTTGCCAAGCGCGCCATCAATCCGAGCGGTCTGATGCGCAGAAATCAGGTTCATCTGGTGTACCGCGCGTGTGATGATAAGCCCATTTCCCACCCGGACGCCATCGCGCCCGCTGCCATCTTCCAGCCCGGGCTGCCTGATTTGGGGGATAAGGACAGCCTCGGCCTGTACCGCCTGAGCGATGAGTTTGCTGTGGCCGAGGGTGACAGCGTCGGCGGCCACCTCGGCTATCAATTCGATTTTTACCGCCTGAAACAAGGCGCGTGGCAGCTGGCTACCCGTGTGGAGCAGAGCGCGAATCCCAGGCTCGGGGTGTTTGCCTATGAGTGCAACGGCAACCGCGTGCGCATACTGGATTCCGATGAGGACACGATAATGGAGGTCGAAGTACCCTGAAAGTGATAAAAAGACAGGAAGCGGTGCCAGCCGGCACCGCTTCTCTCATTCAGCTTTTCTTCTTGCGGGGAGCCCGCTTTCTGGGGGCGGGCTTGGGTTTATCCTCCTCGAAGGCGATATCGGAAGTGCCCTCGGGGCGAACGGCGCGGCTCATGCAGCCTTCGACCAGTTCTCCACGGAGGATGGCCTCGGCAATGGGGTCTTCGAGCAGACGCTCGATGGCGCGGCGCATGGGGCGGGCGCCGTACTGCGGGTCGTAGCCCTTGTCCACCAGCATGCTGATGACCTCCGGCGAGAGGGTGAGCGAAATCTGCTTATCGGCCAGGCGGCGGATGAGTTTCTGAGCTTCCAGCTCCACAATCTTTTCCAGGTCGGGGCGGTTGAGCATGCGGAAGACGATGAGTTCATCAAAGCGGTTGATGAATTCCGGGCGGAAGTGCTTTTTAGCGGCTTCCGTAATCTTTTCCTTCATGCTGTCGTAGTCATCCTCCTCGCGGGACATGGCGCTGAATCCCATGGTGCTCTGCTGGCTGGCCAGGCTGGCGCCCACGTTGGAGGTGAGGATGATGATGGTATTGCTGAAGTTGACCTTGCGGCCCAGGGAGTCGGTCATGCAGCCTTCCTCCAGCACCTGCAGCAGCAGGTTCATCACGTCCGGGTGGGCTTTCTCCACCTCATCGAACAGGATGACAGCGTAGGGGCGACGGCGCACTCGTTCGGTGAGCTGGCCCCCTTCATCGTGCCCCACATAGCCGGGAGGCGAGCCGATGAGGCGGCTGGTGCTGAATTTCTCCATGTATTCGCTCATATCCACCTGGATGAGCGCCTCGGCCGTGCCGAACATGATTTCGGCCAGGTTGCGGGCCAGGTAGGTCTTGCCCACGCCGGTGGGGCCCATGAACAGGAAGGAGCCGATGGGACGGCGCGGGTCCTTGATATCCGCACGGCTGCGGCGCAGGGCTCGGGAGATGGCGGAGCAGGCGATATCCTGGCCGATTACCTTGCTCTTCAGGTCCTCTTCCATGCGCAGGAGTTTTTCGGTCTCCTTTTCCTCCATGCGTGCCAGGGGAATACCGGTCCACTTGGAAACCACGGTCATGATGTCGTCCTCGGAGACTTCCATGAAGGTGGAGTCCACCTCACTCTTCCAGTTGTTGACCGAACTGCCGATTTTCTTCTGGAGTTCCTTGATTGCGTCGCGGAGGCGGGCGGCTTTTTCAAAGTCCTGCTGGTCTACGGCGGCGGTTTTTTCCTGCTCCATGCTGCGCAGGTTTTCCTCCTCGCGCTTGATATCGGCCGGGCGGGTCATGCGGGTCACACGGAGGCGGGAGCCGGCTTCATCGATGAGGTCGATGGCCTTGTCCGGCAGGAAACGGCCGGTCAGGTATCGCTTGGAGAGGTAGGCGGCGCTTTCCAGAGCCTTGGGAGTGTAGTGCACGTGGTGGTGCTTTTCGTATTGTGGGGCAATGCCTTGCAGAATCTGCACCGTGTCCTCCACGGAGGGTTCGCCCACCTGCACCTGCTGGAATCGGCGCTCGAACGCGGCATCCTTTTCGATGTGCTTGCGGTATTCGTTGAGCGTGGTGGCACCGATGGCCTGCATCTCGCCGCGGGAAAGGGCGGGTTTGATGATGTTGGAGGCATCCATGGTGCCTTCGGCAGAACCGGCGCCGATGAGGGTGTGACTCTCATCGATGAAGAGGATGATGTTCTTTTCCTTGCGGATTTCGTCCATCACGGCTTTCAGGCGTTCCTCGAACTGACCGCGGTATTTGGTGCCGGCCACCATGAGCGCCATATCCAGCGAAATGATGCGCTTGCCGAGCAGAAACTCCGGCACATCGCCACGGGAAATCTGCTGGGCCAACCCTTCCACAATGGCAGTCTTGCCCACGCCGGCCTCGCCCAGCAGCACCGGGTTGTTCTTGGTGCGGCGGCAGAGGATCTGGATGACCCGCTCCAGCTCGGCCTGGCGGCCGATGACCGGGTCCATCTCGCCGGCGGCGGCCTTGGCGGTGAGGTCGCGGCCGAAGGCGCTCAGGGCCGGGGTGTTGGAGCGGTTGTTGTAGGTGGCTGAATTGTTGCCTGAGGCATGGTGGTGCAGGAATGCATTGCTGTCCTCTTCCTCCTCCTCATCGCGTTGCGGGCGGTTGGGGCCCATGGGACCTTCCGGCATATTACCCGGGTCGCCGGGCTGGTTATCGACTCCGAAACCGGGATTGATTTCTTCCATCACGCCGCGGCGCACGGATTCATAGGTCAGGCCGCAGGAAACCAGACTATGCCAGGCGAGGCCGTCCTCGTCCTTCAGCATGGCGAGCAGAAGGTGCTCCGTGCCCACGTAGGTGTGGCGGAGTTTCTGGGCCTCCTCACCGGCCTGCACCAGCATCTTGCGGACACGCGGGGTATAGGGCAGGGAGCCTTCCGAAGATGAGGACCCGGGAACGATGGATTGCTCAATCTTGAAGGTGAGGTCCGCGATATCGACACCGGCGTTTTCCATGACGCTGATAGCGACACCCTGGCCGAGTTTGAGCAGCCCGAGCAGAACATGCTCAGCGCCTATGTAGTTGTGGTGAAAGCGGTCAGCTTCTCGGCGGGCGATATTGAGCACCTGCTGGGCTCGAGGGGTAAAGTTGCTGTTCATATGGTGTTGTCAGAAAACTGGTGTGGGTGCTTGTTCAGAAAATCGCGGGTCGCTGTGGCGCGGCGCAGACAAAGAGTCGGGTCGCACTTTTCTTCGGCCATGGCGGTGATGCAGGCCTGGGCCAGCCCGAATTGGTTGAGTTCAATAAGAATTTCGCGCTCATCCTCCGCCCAGGTAATGAGCCCGAGCAGTGTGCCCAGGCGGAGCAGGGAAACGGCATCGCGGAGTTCCTTGATGCTGAGGCGGCGGCAGTTGGTCAGCAGACCATAGGCTCGGGCAATGGCATCCTGCAGGTGCAGACCCGGTTCGGCCAGAAGCTTGCGGCGAACCTGGCGCTCGCGGAGCACGATGTGCCCCACCACCTCCTGGAACGCTTCCATCATTTCCTCGATGCTGTCCTCGGGGCCGGGGATGGAAAAGAGCACAAAGAGGTGGCCGGTGTCATCCTGTGCGTCGGAGAAGTAGGGCGAGATGCTCACATGCAGTTTCTCCAGCGCCTTGGTTACCTGGTTCATCATGTTGGCGGTGGAAAGCGCCGGCAGGTGGAGCAGGCAGTACAGCTGCATGGCATCCCCAGCTTCGGAGGGAATGCTGGTCAGGTAGCCATGCTGGGCAGTGTGGGCAAAGGTGAGTTGCTCCTGCAGCAGATCATCAAGTCGCTGAAGTTCCGCAACGCCGTCTTCCAGATTCAGACCATTGCGGAAGGTGTGAATCACCAGGTGCTCTTCCTCGTTCACCATGATGATGTTGGGCCGCCGCTGGGGAATCATGATGTAGCAGCCGTCCTGGCGGGCCGCCATGCCGGGCGTGAGCTGTTTGCGGGTGAGCAGAACGCGGCGCTCACCATAGCTGAGCTTGCTCATTTCGGCGCAGAACGCGGTTTTGTAGCCGCGCAGACTCTTGAGCACCGGCAGAAGCTCTGCTGCCACAGCGGCGCGTGATTCCTCAGTGCTCCACCCGGGGAAGGGGTAGCCCGGCAGATTGCGCACCATGCGCACAATGGAACCCACCACCACGCCATCGGTCGTGTTGCGGTCGGGCGCCCAGGGCCGGACGGAATTCAGGACGGTTTCCAGCTTCATGCGTCGGAGTCGGGCAGGGCGTTAATCTGGTCGCGCAGACTGGCCGCGCGCTCGTAATCTTCGCGGGCCACGGCCTGCTGCAATTCTTTCTGAAGGCGGGCTTTGGTGACTGCGGGGGCTTCGCTGAGCGGTTCATCCTCCGGCTCGGCTGAGGGATCCAGCTCGCGGGCAAAGACGGTGTAGCAATCCGGGCAGCCGAGGTGGCCGGTGCGGCGGAGGTCTTCCACACTGAACCCGCAGACCGGGCAGCTGCTGAGCATGCCCATGGTCGGGGCCGGTGCTTCGGGCGCCTCGGCGCCGGTGAGTTCACGCACAAGCTTATCGACCCTCTGCTTGAATTCCTCCGGGAAGAATTTTTCGGCAAAGGTGAGCGATTGCGGGTCAAACAAGCCCTTGGCGCGGGCGCAGGCCTCGCAGAGGGCAAGCTCGGAAACTTGTCCATTTACTATCTGCGTCAGGAACATTGACGCACGCTTGCCGCATATCTGGCACTTCTTCACGCGAACAGAGTACACCCAGACTCCGCCATTTACCAGAACTCTGCGCGTCTTTCTGTGTCAGCAATGACGGGGTGCAGAGCATTGCAGAGTTGACGCGGGCACGGCAGCATGTTAAATTCACGCCGCAGATATGCCGGAATCCGAAACACAGAACATTCACCTCATGAGTGACATCCTTGCCAGCCAGGTGGCGGCCGGCGAGGTGGTGGAGCGCCCGGCTTCTGTGGTCAAGGAACTGGTGGAGAACAGTATTGATGCCGGAGCCCGCAGCGTGCGCGTGGAGCTGCGCCGCGGGGGTGTTTCGCTTATCAAGGTCACGGATGATGGCTGCGGCATGAGCAAGGCCGATGCCGCCCTCTGTCTGCAACGCCATGCCACCAGTAAGCTGGTGCAGGTGGAAGATTTGTTTGCCATTCGTCAGCTGGGATTCCGTGGTGAGGCTCTGCCCAGCATTGCCTCGGTTTCACATCTCACCCTGACCACCCGCCGCGCGGCAGATGTGGAGGGGTGGCGCGTGAGCGCCGAGGGCGGAGTGGAGGCCCCGCTCATGAATGCCGGCTGTGCTCCGGGCACGGAAATCTGTGTGAGCAACCTGTTCTTCAATACCCCGGTGCGCCGCAAGTTCCTGAAAAGCGATGAGACGGAAGCCGGCCATGTAGAGCACCAGGTGCGGCTGCATGCCTTGGCATTTCCGGAGGTGCGTTTTACCTATGTGCGCGATGGCCAGCAGGTGTTCGATGTGGTGGCTACGCATGATTTGCGGCAGCGTATTGCAGATTTTGTGGGGCGGGAGACGGCGGCATCCCTCATGCGGATTCGCCCCACTGAGGCTCCCGGGGTGCGGGTGAGCGGCTACCTGATGCCCATTTCTGCGGCTCGCCGCAATCGCCGCATGCAGTATGTTTTCCTGAATGGACGCCCGGTGGAAGATCAGATTATCAACCGCGCCGTGCGCGATGGCTACGGCGGCTTCCCGCCGGGCTTGCATCCGGCACTTTTCCTGTACCTGGAGGTGGAACCAGCCCTGGTGGATGTGAATGTGCACCCGGCCAAGCGCGAGGTGCGCTTCCGCCGGCCGGCAGAGATTACCATGGCGGTGATGGATGCGGTGGCGGCAACGCTGGCTGCGCATGCCCGTGGTGAGGAGATGGAAGTGCCACAGCCCGAACCGGTTGCGGAGTTTTCTGCTGCTCCGATAAAACAGCCGCTGCCGCGCCCGTCTGCACCGGTGCCGCGTCCGGAACCCCGGCCCACTCTGGTGCTCAAGCCACTGGTGACTCCCCGCCAGCAGGAACTGGAACTGCCCCCGGCGCCGGTACCTGTTTCGACCGCTGCTGAACCGGAGCCGCAACCCGCGCCGCTGCCGAACTTCCGTCACATCGGCACGCTGCATAACCAATACGCCATTTTCGAGAACAAGGAGGGCATGGTCCTTTTGTCGCCCCGGGCTGCGCGCGAGCGCATCATTTTCGAGCGCTTGCAGGAAAGTAACCGTCGCCCGCTGGTTTCTCAGCGCCTGCTGGTGCCGGAGCTGCTGGAGCTTGATACCCGCGATATGGGGATTGCGCTGGAAGTGAAACCCCAGCTAGAGCAGGCGGGATTCCAGCTTTCACCCTTTGGTCGCAATACCCTGCGGGTTGAGGCTGTGCCGGCAATTCTGCCGCTGCGGAAGGTGGCGGATTTTGTGCAGGAGTTGCTGCGTGTATTTACCAGCGGCGAGGTGCGCCTCACCCGCGCCCGCAGCCCCTTTGAGCCTTTTGCCCGCCAGCTTGCCCGCCAGTATGCCCAGCAGGAGGATGTAGCTCCCTATCTGCTGAATCCGCTGCCGCTGCTCGCTACCCTTCTGGAATGTGAAATCCCCTATTGCAGCCCGGGCGGTAAATCTACCCTGCTGCCTTTCCCCATGGCAGAGCTCAACCGCCGCTTCCAGAACTCCTAGGATGCCGCGTGTCTGACTTTAATTAATAGAGATTATCGGGAATCTTGGCTTGCCATTCATTTGGAAAAGTGTATAATATTCGGGCGTAAATCACATGCGGAAACTGCTGTACATGGCCGGCTTATCTCTGGCGCTGGGGAATATGAACCCGGCGCAGGCTATGACTGTGGTGGAATTGGATGAACCGGAACCGATTACGGAGGAGTCGGATGAAGCGCGTGCCATTGGGCAGGAGTTCCTGCGCACGGCATCGGAGATGTGGTTTCTCCTTTCCGGCGTGAGCAGCAAGCAGGATGCCGATAAAGCAGCCAAGCGTTTCTCTGAGTTGGTGAAGCTCACGTTCGAGCTGGATAACCGCCTCAGCGCCATGCCACTGGTGGCGCCGGAGGCCGAATGCGTGGGCATGATGGATAATGTGCAGCTGCGCATCCTGGAAACCATGGATGACCTGCATGTGGAGTTTCAGAGCCTCTGCCGTGCGCATTGCTATGGTTCCAAAGCTCTGGTCAAGGCCTTTGAACAAGCCATTGAACTGGGGATGTTTGCTGAGGATGACCGTGAGCTGCTTCGCGAACCCGGTGCTCCTTTCACCGAAGCTGAGGCGCAGGCCGAGATGGTGCGCCTGAACAGACTGGCCGAACCGGACCGGGCGGTGCTCGATGTGCTGGTTGAAGTTCAGGACGAAAAGGACGCCAACAAAGCGGTGAGCAAACTCACTTCGCTTTCCCTGCGGTTCAAGGCGCTGATGCCGGCCGAAGAGCTGGCGAATCGCGATTTTTCGCCGGCCACTGCCGCTGCGGCGCAGGAAGTGCTGGCCCCGCTGGAGCCGATTCTGTGGGCGATTCGCAGCGAGATTGTGCGCATTGCTGCGCTGCCCGGCTACGAGGCCGAGACATACGATGATTTTTCCGTGGCGCTGGATCTGGTGTTTGAAAGCCTGTGCGCCACCCATGCCGAGTTGTTCGATTCGGTGTTCGATGCTTCTTTCCGTACGGACCTGGACAATGCGCTCCGGGAAAATTCCATCTCTTCACAATAAACTCATTAGTCACACATGCCTGTTTCTGATTACCTCGTAACCATCGGTCTGGAAGTTCACTGCCAGATTAAGACTGAGACCAAAATGTTCTGCTCCTGCAAGGCCGGTTTTGGCTACGAACCGAACACGAATGTGTGCCCCACTTGTCTGGGTATGCCCGGCGCGCTGCCGGTGCTCAACAAGTTCGCCATTGAGCGCACCATCCTCACCGGCATGATGCTGGGTTGCACTACTCCGCCTGTTTCCAAGTGGGACCGCAAGAACTACTTCTACGCCGACATGCCCAAGAACTACCAGACCAGCCAGCTGGACCTGCCGCTCTGCATTGGTGGCGAGGTGCCGCTGTATGCCTGGGCCTACCCTGCCGATTGCAAGGTAAAGGCCGATGGTCCGGTGGTGCGCACGGTGAAGCTGGACCACATTCACCTGGAGGAGGACGCCGCCAAGCTCACCCACTACAGCGGCTATTCCGTGGTGGACTATAACCGCGGCGGCACCCCGCTCATGGAGATTGTCTCCGCCCCCGACCTGACCAGCCCGGAGGAGACCTACGCCTATCTCAAGAGTCTGCAGCAGATGATGATCTGCGCCGGTATTTCTGATGCCGATATGGAGAAGGGGCAGATGCGCTGCGACGTGAATGTCTCCCTGCGTCCCAAGGGGCAGAAGGAGCTCGGTGCCAAGATTGAGATGAAGAACATCAACTCCATGTCTGCCGCCCGTCGCGCGCTTGTCTACGAGATCCACCGCCAGGCCGAGGAACTGGATATGGGCATTGCGCAGGTGCAGTCCACCCGCCGCTGGGATGATGCGCTGGGCGAAAGCATCGTGATGCGCACCAAGGAAAACGCCCACGACTACCGCTACCACACCTGCCCGGACCTCATCCCGGTGCAGACCGCCCCGCTGGTGGAAAAGGTGAAACACGAGCTGCCCGAGCTGCCGGATGCCCTGCATGCCCGCCTGCAGAGCGATTATGGTCTGCCGGTGGCCGATGCCAACACCCTGGTGGGTGATTTCAAGCTCTGCCGCTACTTCGAGGAAGCCGCCGCCGGCAGCAAGTTCCCCCGCAAGGTGGCCAACTGGGTCATCAACAACCTGACCGCTGTGCTGGCTGAGAAAGAGCTGAACATCGAAACCTGCCCGCTGGCTCCCAAAGCTCTGGCCGGGCTGGTGGAAATCATTGAGGATGGCCTCGTTTCCAACAACCAGGCCCGCGAGGTGCTGGAGAAAATGTGGGAAACCGGCATGACCGCCGCTGCGGCGGCGGATGCCATGGGCTTCAAGAAGACCGATACCAACGCGCTGGATGCCGTGGTGGCGCAGGTGCTGGAGGAGAACCCGGACATGGTGGCCATTGTGAAGGGCGGCAACATGAAGCTCATCAACGCCCTCACCGGCAAGGTGATGAAGGTGAGCAATCCCAAGCCCAACCCCAAGATGGTGACCGAAATCATCCTTGCCAAGCTGGGATTGTGATGGCATAATGCAATAACCGTTAACTCAGAATATACGCCATGAGCAAGTTTGCAGAAGTGATGAAGTCCTCCTTCCTGGCGGGGGTGAGTGTGGGTATTGCCGGGTTCGGCTATCTGGCCTCGCGCGATGCCGGGGCGGGATTCATCGTGACGCGCGAGCTGATGGGCAGTGTCTTGTTCTCCTTTGCGCTGCTGGCTGTGGTGAACTATAAGATGATGCTCTACACCGGCACGGCCGGCTTCGTGAAGAAGGGGGAGATGGGGCGTCTGGGCCTCATTCTGCTGGGCAACATCATCGGCTGTGCCGCAGTGGCGCTCATGGCGCGCCTTTCCATCATGCCGCTGCAGCAGACGGCGCAGGGGATTCTGGAGTTCCGCCTCACTATCAGCCCGCTCAGCGGCGGTATTCTGGCTATCGGTTGCGGTTTCATCATGACCACGGCGGTGACCTTTGCCCGCAAGGGGAATAATCTGCCGCTCATGATTGGCGTGCCGCTCTTCATTGTGTGCGGCTTCCCGCACTGCGTGGCCGATATTTTCTACTACATGGCGGCACCGCTGGCGTACTGGCAGGCGCATTTCTGCGAGATTCTGGTGTACTACGTGGCCATTGTCATCGGCAACTTTGTGGGTTGCAATTTCTACCGCATGATTATGGGCTCCAATCCGGAGTAAAGCATGTATCTGCTGTTCGACTGCAACAACTTTTTTGCCAGTTGTGAGCAGGTGTTCCGCCCTGACTGGCGTCGGCGTCCGCTGGTGGTGCTGTCGAACAACGATGGCTGTGTCGTTTCCCGCAGCGCTGAGGCCAAGGCTGCGGGAATCGCCATGGGCGAGCCCTACTTTAAGTGCAGGGAGCGGCTCGAGCGCATGAATGCCGTGGTCTGCTCTGCCAATTTCCCTTTGTACAGCGACCTTTCCGATCGCTTTATCTCCATTCTGGAACAGGAACTGCCCGAGGTGCAGCAATACAGCATTGACGAGGCTTTTGCCGTGGTCGACCCTGGTGTGGATTGGTGCGCCGTGGCGCGCAAGTTGCGCAACAAGATTCGCCGATGGACCGGCATCACGGTCAGTGTGGGCATTGCGCCCACCCGCACCCTCTGTAAACTGGCCAATGAGACCGCCAAGCATAATCCCCAGACGCAGGGTGTGCTGGCGCTGAATACGCCGGAGGATTGGGAACCGCTGCTGCAGCAGACCCCGGTGGGGGATATCTGGGGCGTGGGGCGGCGCCTGCTGCCGCGCATGCAGGCGCTGGGCATCCGCACAGCAGCGGGGCTGGCGGCGGCGGATAAGGGCTGGCTGCGCAAGCAATTCGGCGTGCATGGAGAGCGCATGGGGCTGGAGTTGAATGGGATTCCCTGCATTGATGAGGAACCCGCCGCCCCTCGCTCGCAGGTGATGGTATCGCGTTCGCTGAAGGATGCCGTGAGTGAGCTGCCGCGCTTGCGTGAGATTCTCTGCCTCTTTGTTGAAAAGGCAGGGCGCATCCTGCGGCAGGAGGGGATGATGGCCGCAGCGGTGCATGTGGTGTTGCGCACCTCTCGCTATGAGGAAACGCAGCTTTACGCCAACTCAGCTTCTGTCTCACTTGGAATGCACACGGATGATAATCGCGAGTTCGCCGCCGCTGCCTGCCGACTGCTGGAGGAGATTTACCGACCGGGCTATCCCTACCGCAAGATAGGCGTGCTGCTTACGGAGCTGTTGCCTCAGGAGTGCGTACAGCCCACATTCGAGCATCCTGATGCCGCACCCAGCACCCTCATGGGCGTGCTGGATAAGCTCCAGAAGGCTGGTCACAAGGTTCACTTTGCCAACCGCGCCGCCTCCGCCCCATGGAAACGCGAGTTCACCTCCCCATGTTACACCTCCAGCTGGGATGATATCCCCGAGGCCCACTGAGGCGAAAATTGATATTTGAAAGTACAATGTACAAGGGACAAAGTACAATTTGAAAGTTCCCTGCGGCTTTGCCGCAGCCGTTTAAAATGGCGAGCCTAAGGCGAGCGGAACTCCTAAATTGTCCTTTGTAATTTGTCCTTTGTACATCCCGACAGATTCCAATTTATTGCGCTAAAAAAAGCCTCGGTTGAGAGGGCAACCGAGGCTTGCAAAAAGTGAATATGGAAGGAGAGCTCTTTATTCTTCCTCTTCAGCCGGGAGGTTTTCCTTGAGGAAGTCGAGCATGTAGTCCGGAGTGAGCAACTCGCTGGTGACAATCGGTTCCTTTCCGGGCAGGTACAGGGCGTTCACCGGCACAGAGCTGCGCTTGAGTTTGCGCATCTCGGCATCAATTTCCTCGTTCGGGGCGGTCTTATCGGCTCGCATCAGCACCACATTGCCGGCTTCCATGGCGGCATAGACCTCATCGGTGTAGGCCACTTTCTTGTTCATCTGGCAGGTGGCGCACCACTTGGCGGTGAAGTCCACATACACCGGGCGCTCCTCATCTTCGAGTGCTTCCTTCATGGCCTCAGGGGACCACTCAACCCACTCCATCTGGTTTTCTGCGGGAGCATAGGGGCGGGCACCCCAGAAGCCCACACCGGCCAGCAGAATGGCCACAACATAACCGATGATGCGGGTGCTGAGCGGACGGAACGGCGTGCACCAGCGGCCATAGACCCAGAACGCGGCGCAGAAGACCACCAGGGCCATGTAGACCCACATGGTGGCGGTGCTTTCGCTGGCGGGCCAGAAAGCCAGGTATACATACAGCATCCAGCCGGCGGCAGCGAAGAGCAAGAAGGAAAGGCCCTGTTTCAGGCTTTCCATCCATTCACCGGGCTGCGGCAGCAGACGCACCAGCGCGGGGCAGATACCCAGCACAATGTACGGGAAGGAGAGCCCCAGCGCCATGAAAGTGAGTGCCACGGTCATCCACACGCCGGGCAGAGCCATGGCGGCGGGCATGGCCGCGCCCAGGAAGGGCGCGCTGCATGGGGTGGCTACCACGGTCACGAAGAAGCCCTGGAAGAAGGAACCCAGGTGGCCTTCCTTGTTCTGCACTCCCTGACCGGCGCCGGTGATGCCGGCTCCGATTTCAAATACGCCGTACATGCTAAGTCCGAGCACCATCAGCAGCAGGAGAATGATATACACAATCCACGGATTCTGCATCCATTCAGCCCAGCTGCGGGTGGAGGAACCGGCATCGTTCCACAGCGTGCTCAGCCACTGTGTCCACGGCACCTCGGCCAGCGTGGCCAGGTTGGAGAACACAATCATGAGCAGGGAGATAATCCAGAAGGAAACCAGCACGCCCAGCACAAACACCATGGAGTGCGCAAAAACCTTGCTGCGGCTGCCGCCACCCATCTGCACGAAGCTCATCACCTTCAGCCCGATGACCGGGAACACGCAGGGCATGAGGTTCAGGATAAGACCACCGATGAAGAGGGAAACACAGAGCATGCCGAGACCATCGGGAATGCCGCCTGTGGCTACAGGGGCAGGGGCGGGAGCGGCTCCCAGCTCTGCTTTCACAGTGCTGTGCTTATCGCCGAAGACCAGCAGTCCTTCCAGCTGGGAGAGGGGCTTGCCGACCAGCGTTTCGTCCTTCACCGGGTACATGCCATCGCTGTTGTCATTGCGGGTGAGAGCGAGGGTGTAGCTGCCGTCGCTGTTGGCGGTGAGTATCTGGGCTGCGGTGGGGGAAATGCTGTTATCGGCAGAGAAGAAATAGGCTGATTCCAGTCCCGGCTCAGCCGTGAAGCTCAGGCTCACGGTGTTGCCCTCCTGAGTGGCGGTAACGGTGGTAGGCGTGTCACCCAGTACTTCCACCTTCTTGTCCTCGTTGGTCCAGACCGGATTCGGGGCACCATCGCCGGAGGCAAGTTCCACCGTCATGGTCTGTGTTTCGGGCGGATTGCAGCCCTCATCGGAACAAGTCTGTGCCGTAGCGCTCATGGTGAAGCTGGCTTTGGCCGGTGCATCAGCGGCAGGGGTTACTTCCCACACCACGATGGCGTTCTCGTAGGTATAGGCCACGCCCAGCACACCTTCGTGCTTGTGCGGTACCTGCCAGTAGGGGCCTTTCACTTCGAAGCCCGCGGGGGCTGTCAGCTCGGCGGTCATGCATTCGCCCACCGTGCCGGGGTTCTTCCAATAGGCGTGCCACGGTGCCGTGAAATTGGCATGCAGCGCCAGATAGAATGGCTTGCCGGGCTGGTAGCTCTGCACGCTGGGAGTCTGCGACACATTCATGGTGGAGGCCGCTCCAAATCCCATCATGTCATCGAACTGTGCGTGGCAGAGTCCGCAGCAGAGGAGAATTGAGGTTGCAAGAGTACGTAAGATGCTCATGTGTTCATCTTAGCACAGCGTCTTGCCTGCTGCAAGCCAACAATTCAGCCTTTACTCGTCAAAATGCACGCTGCAAGTCCCAATGATTTCGTAAACAATAGAAATGCCAGCAATATTTTTGAAAAAAACTTGTGGTAATAAATCAGCGTGTTTACCCTTCGCCCAGCATGGTGCGGGCAATCTGCCAGCAGGCGGCGAATGAGTTTGCGAAGTCCTGTGGGCGCGTGGCCAGCCAGCGGTCGATGAGTTTTGCCGGGAAGGGTACCACGCCGCTGATTTCCGCTGCAGGGAAGTGCACGCGGCCGTTGTAGAGCGCGGCATAGAGCGCCACATGCTCCATGCCGGTTTCCTCACTGGGGGACAGGGTGCCCAGGCGGATAATTTTCGTATCGGTGATGCCGAGTTCCTCCTCCAGCTCGCGGCGGGCGGCGGAGTCGTAGTCCTCGCCGGCATCCAGGTGGCCGGCGGCGCTGGAATCCCACACACCGGGGTGGCGGTCCTTGAGCAGGGAACGCTGCTGCAGCAGGCAGTCGTGCTTTTTGTTGAACACCAGCACATGCACCGCGCGGTGAATCAGCCCCGCATCATGCACTTCCTTACGGGTGGCCTGGCGCAGCACGCAGTCGTTCTCATCCACCACGTCGAAAAGCTCATCGTCCTTCTGAGCCACAGCCGCGAGGGGGTGAGGGTCGTAGGCATTGGTGAGGCGCACCCACTGCTCCAGTCCCAGTTCCTCCGGGCGGGCGGTGGGTGAGATGCCGAGCGTGGCGGAAACCTCGCTCCAGGCGGGCTGCTCGGGCAGCTGCTTGTGCATCTGCTTGCGGCGCTGGGCAAAGCAGCGGCGCATCAGTTCATCCATGAGCCGGTGGTCATACGGCGGCAGGCTCCGCGGGTCACGCGGGGTGAGCAGCATCACCGTCGAATCAATCTTGGGGCGCGGGTTAAAGGCCTCCGGCGGCACCGTCTTGAGCGCGCGCGGCACCCAGTCCATCTGGATACGCAGAGAAAGCAACCCATAGGCCTCATCCCCCGGCTGGGCCAGGATGCGGTCGATAAACTCCTTCTGCAGCATGACCACAGCGCGAGAAACGGCGCAGGGCGAGGTCAGGAAATTGGCCAGAATGGCACCGCCTGCCGAGTAGGGCAGATTGCCCATGAACTTCACCGGCTGCTCGGCAAAGAGCGGGCGGGGGTCCCAGCTGGCGCCATCCGCATGGTGCACCTCCACATGCGGCGTATCGGCCCAGCGACGGCGCTGGTATTCGGCCAGGCGGGCATCGAACTCCACCAGAATCAACTTGCGGCACAGCGGGGCCATGTGCTCGGTGAGCGCACCGGTGCCGGGGCCTACCTCCACCACGCAATCGGTCGGCTCAATCTCCAGCTGGCTCACAATCCAGCGGGCGATGTTCTCATCCACCAGGAAATTCTGCCCCAGCGATTTCGAGGGACTCACCCCGGTCTCTTCCAATACCTGCCGAATCTGTGTCGCGTTCATGTGCGCGGCATTGTACCGCAAAAGAAGGAGTTAGGCAAGACAATAGCGTCAGCGTGTACGGATGAGCCCGGCCAGTCGCTCCAGCACCTGGAGCCGCGCGGTGGCATCTGCGCCCGGGGTGGACTTCAGTTCCTCGATGCGCTGCTGCAAGTGCGAGAGGGCCGTGATTCCGGCCATGCGGGGGACATCCAACTGGCGCTCTTCATATTCTTCATCGCTTTCACCGGGGCGTTGCGGTTCTGCGTTGATGCAGATGAGGTGCGGATCTGCCCCGGCCTGCAGCAGGAGACGGAGTTTTTCTTCTGCCTCCTGCGCGGTGAGTTGAGCCATGTCCTCAGCCCGGCAGGCGGCCCTGGCAATGGCCTGCACCGTGGTGGCGCGGCCACTGCGGTCGTTGACATCCACGAGCCGGTGCTCCAGAATAAAACGCACCAGGGGCAGGGTGCCTGGGTAGGCAATAATCGAGCAGAAGTTGTTGATATCTGGCTTCAGGCCATGCTCCATGGCCCAGAGGAAGGTGCCGGGGTGGTGGTGAATCGCCAGATCGGCCAGGCAGCACGTCGCGATATAGGGACTGCGGTTCAAATCGGCACCGTGCTTCAGCAGAAAATCGGCGTGCTGCTTGCGCTCATTCCAGGGGGTGCGTATGCCGGTGGAGCAGATTCCTGCCAGCAGGGGCGTGATGGGCAAATCCGCCTCGTACTCATCCCCCGGTACGCTTGAGTACAGGGTGCGCAACTGCGCATTCGGTTCGGCTCCATGCCGGATGAGGGCGCGGAGCGCATCATAATGCCCGCTGAGACTGGCCGCGATAGCCGGGGTCAGGCCGACGGTCGGGTGTTCCCGCAGATGCCGGTGAATCAAGAAATGCGGCGTTGTCTGCGGGGCGGGGCGCCCGGCCTGACCGTCTGCCGCAATTTCCACGAGCTGTTCGGCAACAGGAGCCATGAGAAAGCGTGCGATGCACGCAAGCTCCAGACGCTGGCTGAAGCCGGGCTCCGGTGCCTGGGCCCGCCAGGCTGAGATGATTCTCTCCTGTTCTTCCCGAGTGGGTAACTGATGCTCCGGGGTGTCGAAACAGAGTTTGTAATAATCTTCTTCCTCTTTTGTCTTTTTCGCGTCCGGGGAAATAGGTATGGGACGGAAGGCATCCCTGACCCACTGGTGGCGCAGATAAGAATCCAGCCGCGTCAGGGCCGCCCGCTCATCGGGGGTCCAGCTCTCATGAAAGTCGCTCAGCTCGCCTCGCCAGGTCCAGCTGTACAACCAGCAGAGCGCGCAGCCGATGGCTATGATAAGCAGAATCAGCAGCCCGCCTGCTGTTTTGAGAAGTATTTTGCCCGCTTTCATTTGGGGGTGATTATATTGCGGCGACTATTCGTTGACAAGGAGAAAATTCTACTCGAAGAATGCCTGGAGTTGTGCTAGAGTGCCGGCATGGAGAATGACTGCATACGCCCGAAGTGGTTGGAGTGGGCAAAGGAGATTCAATTCATTGCCCAGGCTGGGATTGAGTACAGCCCGGACCCCTTCGACCGTGAACGCTTTGTGCGCCTGCGCGAAATGGCGGCGGAGATGCTGGCTGCCATGACTGAGCTGCCGCTGGAGAAGGTTTGCGATTTGTTCTGCAACGAGACCGGATTCCAGACCCCGAAACTGGATTCCCGTGCCGCCATCATCCGCGAGGGCAAAATCCTGCTGGTGCAGGAGCGGGACGGCCTGTGGTCCATGCCGGGCGGCTGGGTAGATGTGGACCAGACCATCTCCACCAACCTGGTGAAGGAAACCCGCGAGGAGGCCGGGCTTGCCGTGGAGGTCGGACGATTGGTTGCGCTGCATGAATACAGCCGCCGTAACTGCCGCCGTCCATTCCCATACAATATCATCAAAGCCTTTGTTCTCTGCGAGCCCATCGGGGAGCCGCTGCTCGAAGCCAACCCCGAAACAAGCGCTGTGCAGTGGTTTGCGCCGGATGCGTTGCCTCCGCTGCATACCGGCAAGCAGACCGCGGGGCAGGTGGCCATGTGCTTTGCAGCGTTTGCCGATGCACACTGGGTGCCGGAGGTGGATTGAATCAGGCGTTTTGAGCCCCGCGGGTGGGCGGGACTTAGAAGTCTGCTCGCCAGAAAATTTATCGGGAAGAGTGGGGGCCTTCTTCCAAGGAGCTTTTCGGAAAGCATAGGATTTAACGGCACTTGCATCTCTCAGGAAAAATCTTTGGGACACATGTGGATTTGCCCCACACGTGTCCCAAAGATTGAAAAAAGTGCTCGACAAATTGGAATTTGCAGAGCCCATACAGGCGCACGTAGTGCGCGGAATTCTGAGCCCGGAGGGCGACAGCCAGTAGCGCGGGGTGGAGCGACGTAGTCGCGGAACCC
>JAGBDZ010000076.1 GCA_017937215.1 Akkermansia sp.
GCCAGCTGGCGGGGTGGCAGATTCGCATGAGCGTTCCGTTTATGTTAAGCATTGATTATTTGCATATCAACGCGCATCCATATCTGCCACCCACTCGCTCCGCTCGGGGTTCGGTTACTATTTTCACTTTACCCCAGGGCTTACGCCCTGGGCTATTGAACTTACCGCCCCGCCAGTAGGCGGGGCTCAGAATTCCGCTCGCCTGCGGCTCGCCAAATTCCCATTTATCAAGCTCCGTACTCAAACTTTGGGACACATGTGGGCGGAACATCCCAAAAAATGTTATTTTATGTTGCCTTTTCACTCTCATATGGTAGAATACTCGGTGAGGACGTAAGAGATTGCACCCTATCGTCCTCATTTCAACAAAACCAACCAAATTACCATCATGAAAAAGACTCTGCTCTTAGCCCTGGCTCTGGCCGTTCCTGCAATGGCCGGTGTATCTGCTCCTCTGGCTGTAGCCCCCAATCCTGATAACACCCCTGCCCCGCAGCCGGCTCCGGTGGTGTCTCCCTGGTCTGTGGAAATCGGCGGTGTGTACCGCTGGGCCTGCGACGATATCCACTCCGAATACAAGGATGTGGACGTCTGGGGCGGCGAACTGACTGCCATCTACAAGATTAATGACAACCACTCCGTCAACATCCGTTTCGGCTACAACGTTGGCGATACCAGCGATTCTTGCTACACTGTGGAGAATCTTCAAGTAAACATCTATGAAAAAGAAAAGCTCGACCTGACAAGCTTCTACATCATGCCCGGTTATCGCTACACCGATTCCATTACCGACAGCGTCTCCTGGTACGCTGGCGTCAATGCCGGCATCAGCAACTTGAAGGCTGATTACGAATATTACTATGCTATAAACAACGACTCCCAGGACGATATCGACCTCTCCGGCGACGATTGGGGCTTTGCCGCCTCCGCTGAACTGGGTGTGCAGTACCACATCTCCGACTGTGTGTACCTTTTCGGCGCCTACCAGTACTGGATGAGCACCGCCCGCCCCAGCGATGAAGGCGTCAAGGCCAAGAAGCAGAGCTACCACTCTGTGACCGCAGGCGTCGGCATCAACTTCTGATAAGCTTCACCCGCTTACTGCGTTTCCAAAGGCTCTGCCACCGCCGTGGCAGAGCCTTTGTCTGTCATGGAAACAAGCCTGCTTTCCCGGTTGCAGTCCAGCAAAAGCCCCACTCCCGCAATCACCCCCAGCATTGCTAATGCTGATGCAAGCTAAAAGTCATAAAGCATTATCAATTTGATGTTTGTAATATATACCCTTTAATCTTGCAAGTGGTTATTTGTTAAAAATTTGGCAATATGGATTGATATTCAGTGAATGAACGTGCCATCAGCATTAGCAAAGATGTAGACTGAACGCAGTTGATTCGGGATAGATTCTCCTGCGTATCCACACGAGAAAAGATGAATTCCCCTATCAGAATTTCTAAATCTAACCAATCATACAGCTGATGAAAAAATCTCTATTCCTTCTTGCCGCATTATGCGGTCTCTCTCTGGTCTCGGCAACAGAAAATTCCGGCGATGCGTCTAACACATTCGCAAGCGACGGTAATTTTACTGTCACCTTTAAATGGGACAGCGCGCTGAAAGATCATATGACCATATTTGGCATCGGTTTCGGATATGGCAATGGCATGACAGGAAGCTCAAGTGAAGGTGACAGCGTGAATCTCGTTATTCTCCCCACGTACTATGCCATAAGCAGCAACAGCAGCGGAATCCAGCCTGGAGCAGTGGTAGATTCTACTGTATTAGATAACAATACCATTGTGCTTACAGTCAATAATCTGGGCACTGCCGACGCAAAAGGCACGTATTCCATACCAGGCCCCGGCACAAATAGTTGGGAAGCCACAGTCTCGAGCGGAGCCTCGGTAACGAAACTCGGTTCGATAACATTGACTCAGGGCGGTGCCACGGTGACGCTTGGGACAAGCGGTCAGAACGTAAGTCTGAGCACACTGTCTGTGAATGCAATGGACAAAGGCACCATCGTAACCCCCGGAGACCTCACCATTAAAAGAAATGAAATAAATTCCGAAACTGGCAAGGAGAGCGCCAACACGGCGGACAACCTGACGGTGAATGGCACGCTGACGCTGGGCACGGCAGAAACGGCCGCCACTCTGTCAGCCAGCGGTTCCCTGATTGCAACAGGCGGTATCGTATTCGCCAACATCGGTTCCTCTGCATCTGCAGACAAACTGGGAACGACCACCTTGAATGTAGATCTGACCGACAATTTCATGGCAGGGCTGGAAGGTGGCAGCGCCACACTTCTCACCCTGAATGAGGAATTCACAGGCACCATCAAGCTGAGCGACACTCTGACAATGAACGGAACAGACGACACGCTGGATATCCGTTCGGAGGACAATAAGTACATCTACACACTTTCCTGGGAAACCCAGCTTACCCGAGCCACGGCTAACGCTAACCAGTGGTATCTGGTGCTGAACAGCAATATCAACTCCAGCTACGTGCGCGAAGCACTCACCGGCATCGCCAGCAGCCACAATGGCATCGCCGGCATGAACCTGCTGAATGATGTCTATGCGGAGCTCAATCCGCAGACCAACATGCCGGAAAGCGACCTGGCAGAGCTGATTGACACGGTGGATGCCGGGGCCATGACGGATGATGCTCTGGCCGCGGCGGCAGGTGCCTCGGTAGCGGTTCTGGGGCAAGCCCTCAGTGGCGATGTGGAGCGCCAGCTGCGCGCCATCCGCAACCGCGCCGTGAGCAGCAGCATCACCAGCTGCGATACCATCACCGTGACAGCGCTGGACGAAAAGGGCAACGAGGTGCGCACCACCACCACCAAGCCTGATAAGTTCAGCGTGTGGGTGAATGCAGAGGGCAACCGCACCGAACAGGATGCCGATGGCACCGCCGCCGGCTACACCCTGACCAGCTGGGGCGGCACCCTGGGCGCCGGCATGCAGGTGAACCAGCAGCTCACCCTGGGACTGGCCCTCACCGCCATGAGCGGCAACCTGAAGAGCGATGGTCCCGACCGCCTGAAGGGTGATATGGAAACCACCTACCTGAGCGCCTTTGCTCAGTACCGCAGCGGCGTCTGGAACCACAGTTTCATCGCCACCGTGGGCACCATGGATACCGACTACGACCGCACCGTGAACCACGCCGCCGGCAGCTACACCGCCGATGGCGACACCGACGGCACAGCCTTCGGCCTCATGTATGAACTGAGCCGCGAGTTTGCCCTGAGCAACACCAGCAGCATCAGCCCGGTGTTCAATATCTCCTACCGCCACACGGACGTGGACGGCTACTCAGAACGCAACTCCGACGCTGCCGTCAGCGTAGATGACCAGAGCCTCGACACCGTGACCGTGGGGCTCGGCGCCCGCTACGAGGCTACCGTGGGCCAGCAGACCCTCAACCGCGCCTGCGCTTTTGAAGCCCGCGCCCTGGCCAAGTACGACTTCGGCGACCGCCAGACCGACACCAAGGTCGGCTTCATCGGCCAGGCCACCCGCGCCAATATCGAAAGCGCCGAGCTGGGTGCCTTCGGCGTGGAACTGGGTGCCGGCATCGCCGTGCCCGTGGGCCCCGGCAGCATCTTTGCCGATGGTTCCGTGGAGCTGCGCTCGGAATACACGAACGCCAACGCCACCGTGGGCTACAAGATTCAGTTCTAAAGCCCCACCCACTGGCAGAACCACCATTCCCAGCCGCTGCCCCACCCCAGGGCAGCGGCTTATTTTTGGGCCTTCCCCCGGAAAACGGCCTTCATACCGAAGTTCGATTTGCTGGCCGTATAGTACCCTTTGAGAAGGGTGCGCCTCCGAGGATATGGATAAAAAAAAGAAAACTTAAAACCATATCTATAAGCGTTTTATAAAATCGCTCAGAAGATTTAAGATGGGTCTTTTTCGTTTTTCTCAGTCTCCACCCCTTGACAAAATCTGTACTGCATGTATAATGACTCCAGATAACCTCCCCCGCTTAGGGTTGGAATCCGTTGATTCCTTCAACTGCGAACATGGGGAGGGTTTTTATTTTGTATGGAATACCTCAAGCCGAATCTCTCCATTTCCCAACAAGTCGCTCTGCTTCAGCAGCGTGGGCTTGTGGCGGATGCGTCGCTTTTGGCCTCGCGTCTGAGGAATGTGGGATATTACCGCTTCAGCGCCTATCTACACCCTTTCCGTGTCCGAAACTCGAACGGACAGATTGAGGATAACTATGTTCCCGGCACAACGCTGGATAAAGTGTGGTCGCACTACCTCTTTGACCGCAAGTTGCGTTTCCTGATGATGGATGCTATCGAGCGTATCGAAGTTGCCCTCCGCAGCCAGATTGCGTATCACCATACGGCGGGGCAATCGCCGTTCGCCTATGCACAGCAAACGTATTTCCCGCATTGGAAAGGGTATATTCAAAATATTGAGCGTGTGCGTATCCAACGAGATAAGCTTGGCAACGTCAAGCAAAGCGGGGTTGATTTCATTGACCACTTCTTCAATAAATACGGCGATAAGCATGATTATCTGCCGCTCTGGATGGCAGTCGGAGTAATGGATTATGGCACGGTGGTGCATTTCTACACCCACTCGCGGAAGAAAATGCAGAATCTCATCTCTTCCCAATGGGGTACCGATGCCAAGACTCTCTATACCTGGCTGACATCCTTGCGCGTGCTGCGCAACGATTGTGCTCACCATGCCCGCATCTGGAATAAAACCTTCCTGACCGTTCCCCGCATGAACAACACCCCGGCCTTGCCCTGGGATTACGTCTATTCCGACAAAGCCGGCAAGTGGGTCAGACCCACCGCAAGCCTTGCCGGGGCAGCATCCATGCTCCAATCGCAAGCTAACCTTGCCCCGCTCCTGTTCATCTGTCGTTATCTGCTCAAACAGGTGGCACCCTCCTCCCAATGGCACGTGCGCATGCTGCAATTCCTGCAGAAATCACAACAACAAGGCATCCCCCTTCACAAAATGGGGCTGCCAGAACATTGGGAGCTCCACCCGCTGTGGAAGTAGGTATTTATTTACACATTACATATTCACCTAATATATCATATTCCATAGATATGAGATTTGAGTTAACTCCATATAAACGAGTTCTTGATGATGAAGAAATAATTAAAGATATCCAACTCGTGGCAAAAAAGCACAAAGAAGGGTATTTATCTCTCTCAAAATATATAAGATATGGAAAATATTCTCGATGTGCAATTCAAGGTCATTTTGGGACGTGGAAGGAAGCCTTAATTCGAGCAGGTTTACGAAGTACGAGAAATCAAGATGAACTAAACCGCATTTCAAATCAGCAATACTTTGATGATTTACAGAGAGTAGCAAAAGAACTAAATAGCGCTACCATTTCGTACAAAGATTATTGCGATAGGGGTAAGTATGCGGTAACACACATAATAAAACGCTTCAAGCATTGGGATACGGCTTTGACAATGGCGGGACTTTCTCCAACGGGCAAAGCAAAAATGAAAGTTACAGAAAAAGAATGTCTCGAGGATATAGAACGCATGTGGGTGACATTAGGCAGACAACCTACAACAACTGATGTTCAAAAATTGGCGCTTGCTAAGTATTCTCTGGACACTTACAAGCGAAGATTTGGAGGGTGGAGAAAAGCCTTAGAGGCGTTCATTGCATATGTGAATGGAGTAACGGATGCTGAGCATGATTCCGCTTCCGAAGAGGTAAATGTTTATGCCGATAATTGCGACAACAACGAAGAAAACGCATTAAAAACATCTTCTTCAGACGCGCGAAAAACACCAAGAAATATAAATTTAAGATTGCGCTTTAAAGTTTTGTCTCGCGATAATTTCAAATGTCAAGCATGCGGTGCTTCTCCCGCTACGATTCCTTCAACAATTCTACATGTTGACCATATCATTCCATGGTCTCAAGGAGGTGAGACCGTTATCGATAATTTGCAAACACTCTGTTCTGATTGCAATTTAGGAAAAGGCGACCTACTTCTTTGAATCAGTAGTAATTGGGCTTGCCCCAATCAATGCGCTGCCGCATCCCTAGTCCTTTGCAGTCCTAGAGCGCGTAGGAAGCGTGGTTTCAGAGCAAAATGGTAGGCTAAAACAGGCGCATACCGATTCTGCACAGGGTTGTTAAGTCGTTGATTGCTACTAAAAACCTCTAACGCGTTAAGCGTTAGAGGTTTATGAAACGAGTACACGGGAAGGGATTTGAACCCCTGACCAACTGTGTGTAAGACAGCCGCTCTACCACTGAGCTACCCGTGCGTGTGGCGGCAGTCTAGCAGAGATGCGGGGGAAAGGCAAGCCTAAAATGAAAAAAAGTCAAGAAAGGTGAGAAGGGGATTGTGGGGCAGACATCTTCTTTTTGCTGGACGGCGTGGGATTCAGGGGTTACACTAGCAGGGACATGGCGGATATGATGGGCGGATTTTTCGGGCTGGAGCTGCCGGAATATGGAAACTTTCCGTATTCCGAAGGGGCCTGCTGCGCCTATGTGAACAGCGGCCGGGCGGCGCTGGAGTGTCTGCTGCGCCAGAAGCCCCTGCCCGATGCGCTGTGGGTACCGCGTTTCATCTGCGACACCGTGCTGCAGGCCCCTGCCCGCCTGGGGATTCCGGTGAAGCGCTACGGTTGCACGGAGCAGCTGCACCCCCTGCTGCCGGAGGTGGGCGAGAAGGATCTGGTGCTGCTGGTCAATTATTTCGGGCTTACCAGTGAGGCAGTGGCCGCGGCGGTAGCGCAGCTGCCCGGGCGCTGTGTGATGGATGCCACGACGGCGCTTTACTGTCCGCCGCTGCCGGGGGTGCCCACATTTTATAGTCCGCGCAAGTTCTGCGGGGTGGCCGATGGTGGGGTGGCCCACGCCCCGGCTCCGCTGAAGTGCCTGCCGGAGGCAACGGACCAAAGCACCGCGCGCAGTCATTTCCTGCTGGAGCGTCTGGAAAACGGTGCCGAAGCCGCCCTGCCCGCCAGCGAGGCAGCCGAGGCAGCGCTGGCCGCCCCACCCCGGCGCATGAGCCGCCTCACCCGCAGCCTGCTCCGCAGTATCGATTTTGCCACGGCTGCAGAGGTGCGCCTCGCCAACTACCGGGTGCTGCACCAGGCACTCCGGGAAATCAACCACCTGCAGCTGCCGGAGCCCCCGGCACACGCCCCGATGTGCTATCCGCTGGTGAGCGGCATTCCCGGGCTGCGCGATACGCTCATAGAGGCGGGTATAGCCCTGCCGCTCTACTGGCCGGAGGTCATCGAGGCCACGGAGGCCGACTCTGCAGAAAACCGGTTGGCCCGCCGTCTGCTGCCGCTTCCGCTGGACCAGAGATACGCAAAAACGGACATTGAGCGGCTCATCCGCCTGATTCTGGGGTAAAAAGTTGAAAAATTGTACCAATTTGGTTAAAAAGTTCCCTTTTTAGCTTGATGATATGCGGGTGAGGGAGTATCATGAGGATGGTATAAGAAGTCTCCTCACATGAAGTATTCTACGCGTATCTCCCAGCTTCTCCTTGCAGCGGGTCTGCCGCTGCTGGTCGTACCTGCCGCCGCTGTTCCCGAAAACGCACCGGCTGCGGCCACTCAGCCTGCAGCCTCACCGGAACTGATACAGGCCGCCACCAACGGGGACTTGCGAAAAACCCAGATTCTGCTGCAGACATCGCCTGCCCTGCTGAATGTGAGCGACACGAATGGGGTGACTCCGCTCATGGCCGCCGCCACGAATGGGCATCTGAAAGTAGTGCAGGCACTGCTGGCTGCCAAGGCCGACATGGAAAAGACCAGCCCTCAGGGGGAGACCGCACTCATGTTTGCGGCGTTCAATGGGCATCTGGATATCGTGAAGGAACTGATAGCCGCCGGAGCCGAGGTGAATGCCGCCCTGCCCACCGGCGAAACGGCGCTCTATCTTTCCACTCGCAGCGGCCAGGTGGAAGTGGCACGCGCCCTGATTAACGCGAAGGCCTACCTCAACCCGCGCGACAAGAATGGCTGGACCCCGCTGCTGCACTCGGCCAGCTCAGGCCAGACCGCCATGGTGCAGCTTCTGCTGGCCGCGGGAGCCAACAAGGAAGCCCGCATGAAGGAAGGCGGCACCCCGCTGCTCATGGCCGCAGCCGGCGGTTTCTCCGAAACCACTAAAGTGCTGCTGGAAGCAGGAGCCTCCCCCACCACCCGCAGCTATGCCGGGGAGAGTGCTCTTCACTTCGCCGCGGCCAATGGAGATCTGGAAACAGTGCAGCTGCTCATCGGCGCCAAGCCGGATCTGGAAGCCCGCCTGCGCACCGGCGAGACTCCGCTGCTGGTAGCCGCCGCCAAGGGGCACGATGACGTGGTGGCCGCCTTACTGAATGCCGGGGCCGACAAGGAAGCGACCCTGCCCACCGGCGACACGGCGCTCATGACCGCAGCTTTCAATGGACACGAGGACGTGGTGCGCGTGCTGCTGGCAGCCAAGGTCAACGCCGAAGCCAAGGACAAGAAAGGTAACACCGCGCTCGATTACGCACGCGCCCAGGGCAATTCTGATGTAATGGCCCTACTACCCGGTGGCCAGATTGTGGTGGATGAAGGCCGCGACCAGGCCCGCGATATTCTGGAAGCCGCAGCCAATGGCGATACCACCCACGTGCTGGCCTTCCTGAAGGACGACCCGAAGAGCATACGCGAAAAGGATGGCGACGGCGCCACTGCCCTCATCTATGCCGCGGCTAACGGCCACGTGGAAACCCTGCAGGCCCTGTTGCTGAACAAGGCTGATATCGAAGCCAAGGACAAGGCCGGGCTCACCGCCCTTTCCCACGCTGCCAAGGAAGGCGAGCTGGAGACCCTCAAGGCACTCATTGCCGCCGGTGCCAATATCGAGACTCGCGGCCGCCGCTGGCGCACCCCGCTTTCGCACGCGGCTGAGGCCGGAAAGGCTGAAGCCGTGAAGGTACTGCTGGATGCAGGCGCCCGCAAGGAAGTGCCCAGCAAGGATAAGGAAACCGCCCTGACCTACGCCGTGATAAGCGAAGACCAGAAGACGGTGGATACCCTGCTGGCAGCAGGAGCCCAGCGCGACCCGCAGTCCGACACCGGCTGGACCCCGCTCATCGTCGCAGCCATCAACGGTCACACGCAGATTGTGAAATCCCTGATTGCCGCCGGAGCCAACGTGAATGTCAAGGACGAGGATGACTGGACGCCGCTCATGCAGGCAGCCCACAATGGCCACGCCGAAACGGTCAAACTTCTGCTGAAAGCCGGTGCCACCGGCGCGGCAGATGCCGCCAAGGTCGCCACAGACCCGGCGGTGCTGCAACTTCTCCAGACCGCTCCATGAAAAAGCTTTCCCTCATTCTGCCCCTGCTCCTCTGCGCGTCCTGCATCTGGCAGCAGCCCGTGCGGAACACCGATATGCCCGGTGTGCTGGATGGACCTATCCCCACCCGCGTAGGTGTATCCACCTCCACCACCTGGCTCTGGCTGTGGGATACAGGCGATTCTTCCGTGGAGCGGGCTCAGCAGAATGGCGGCATCACCCAAGTCAGCTCGGTCACCAAAGCCAGCACCAGCTACCTCGGCCTGGTAACCCGGTATACCACCACCGTGCGCGGCGAGTAAATCGACTCCGCCCGCTTTCCTAGCCCCCCTTAATCCCAAGCGGGGCTTTTTCTTGCAACGCAAATGCAATTCGCCTCCGAGGTTATCTGAAACAGCGGAGGCGAAAAAATGAATCACGGGCAAAGAGATTACAGGCGCACGCAGATACCTTCGTTGTGCAGGTACTGCTTGAGCTCGGGAATCTTGATTTCACCGAAGTGGAACACGCTGGCGGCCAGGGCGGCATCAGCATGGCCGAGTCGGAAGGCATCGGCAAAGTGTTCCTTGGCACCGGCGCCACCGCTGGCGATAACCGGAATGCTGAGTTCATCGGAAAGGCGGGCGAGCGCCTCATTCGGGAACCCCTGCTTCACGCCGTCGTGGTCCATGCTGGTGAAGAGGATTTCACCGGCGCCGCGGTCGGCCACCTCACGAGCCCAGTCGAAGAGCGTGCGCTCCACGCGGATGCGGCCACCGTTCACGTAGCAGTACCAGCCATCGGCATCGCAGCGGGCATCGATGGCAGCCACGCACACCTGGGAACCGAAGTGGGAAGCAATGTCATTCACCAGCTGCGGGTTGCGGATGGCGGCGGAGTTCAGGCTCACCTTGTCGGCACCGGCTTCGAGCAGGCGGGCCACATCGGAAAGCTCGTGAATACCACCACCCACGGTGAAGGGAATGGAGATGGCGGCAGCCACGCGGGAGACCATATCGGTAAAAGTCTTGCGGCCTTCGTGCGTAGCGGCGATATCAAGGAACACGAGTTCATCCGCGCCCTGCTCGCTGTAGGCCTTGCCCAGCTCCACCGGGTCGCCGGCATCGCGAAGATTCACGAAATTGATACCTTTGACGGTGCGTCCGTCCTTGACATCCAGACAGGGGATAATGCGTTTGGCTAACATAAGAAAAATTATTGATGATTTGCGATTAATTGCTGAAGATCAATGCGGCCTTCGTAGTAGGCCTTGCCGAAGACCACGGAGGGAATGCCCGCAGCATCCAACGCGCGGATGTCCTCTGTGCAGCTCACGCCACCGCTGGCAATGAGGCGGCATCCAGGGTGCTTCGCCATGATTTCCCGGTACAGCGCAGTGTTCGGGCCACCCAGGGTACCATCTCGGGAAATATCCGTGCAGAGCACGCGGGTGATGCCATGGCTCATATAGAAGCTCACGAACTCATCCAGGCTCATGCCGCCGTCCTCACGCCAGCCTTTGATCATCACGCGGCCATTGAGCGCATCCGCCCCCACGATGAAGCGGTCCGGGCCGTACTTCTCCGCCCACTGCAGCAGGCGCTGCGGGTCGGTGGCTGCCAGGCTGCCCACCGTGACCATAGCGGCACCGTGGTCAAAAGCGGCCTGCAGATCGCTTTCCTGCTTGATACCGCCGCCGAAATCGACGGTCATGCCCAGAGCGGTGATTTTCCTGAGCGTCTCCAGATTCACAATGTGGTCGGCCTTGGCGCCATCCAGGTCCACCACATGCAGACGACGCACGCCCAAGTCGTAAAAACGACGGGCTACCTCCTCAGGGTGAGCGTCGTAAGTCTTTTTGGCGGCGTAGTCGCCCTTGGTCAGGCGCACACACTGGCCGCCGATGATATCAATGGCGGGAATGAGCTCAATCATGGCAGAGGTGGATGAAGTTGTGGAGAATGCGCAGGCCTACATCGCCGCTTTTCTCCGGGTGGAACTGGGTGGTATAGAAATTGCCGCTGCGCAGGGCGGAGGCATAAGTCACACCGCCATAGGTGGTGCGGGCAATGGCCGCGACGCAGTCCGGCACATAGAAACTGTGCACAAAGTAGACGAAATCGCCCTCCTTCAGGCCATCGAAGAGCGGGGTGCGCAGGTCCTCGATGGTATTCCAGCCAATCTGGGGGATTTTCACGCGCCCCTCCTCGCAGGTGGCGGGGAAGCGCAGCACCGGGCTGCCGAACACGCCCAGACAGGGAGTATCGCCCTCCTCAGAATGAGCGCAGAGCAGTTGCTGGCCGATGCAGATACCCAGCACCGGCTGTTTCAGCCCGCGAATCACCTCGCCCAGCCCGCTTTCACGCAGGTAGGCCATGGTATTGGCCGCCTCGCCCTGACCGGGGAAAATCACGCGGTCAGCAGCGGCCAGTTCGGCAGCATCATCCGTGACCACCGGCTCCACACCGATGCGACGGAGCGCGTTGATAACCGAGCAGATGTTACCGGCGTTGTATCTGACGACTGCTACTTTCATACTTAAAGAGTTCCCTTGCTGGAAGGCAGCACCAGGTGGCGCACATCGCGCTGCACCGCCACGCGGATAGCACGGGCGAGAGCCTTGAAGGTACCCTCAATCTTGTGGTGTTCATTATCCCCCTCGGCCTTGATGCTGAGATTCATGAGCGCAGCATCACTCAGGCTCTTGAAGAAGTGGTAGAACATCTCCGTGGGCATATCACCGATGCGCTCGCGCCTGTACTCCGCCTCCCACTGCAGCCAGGGGCGACCGCCGAAATCCAGCGCAGCGCTGCACAGGCAGTCATCCATGGGCAGGCAGTAGCCGTAGCGGGAAATACCCAGCTTGTTGCCGATAGCCTTGCGCAGGCACTCACCCAGAGCCAGACCGGTGTCCTCGATGGTGTGGTGCTCATCCACATGCAGGTCGCCCTTCACGCGGATGGTCACCCCCATGCCGCCGTGGTGGGCCAGCTGGGCCAGCATGTGGTCGAAAAAGCCCAAGCCGGTGCTCACCTCGCAATAGCCGGGGCGATCCAGTTCCAGCTTCACGTAGATATCCGTCTCGCGGGTGGTGCGCTGCACCTCGGCACTGCGCTCGCCCGCCACCAGAATCTCGGTTATCTTCTTCCAGTCCATGCCGTCGGTACCAATCTGCAGGGCCTTGCAGCCCAGGTTCTTCGCCAGCTGCACATCCGTGGCACGGTCGCCGATGACGTAGCAGTTCTCCAGGTCGTAAGAGCCGTCCGTGTACGCGGTGAGCATCCCCGTGCCGGGCTTGCGGGTGGGGGCATTGTCCTGCGGGAAATGGCGGTCGATGAGGATATCATCGAACTCCACGCCTTCGCCTTTCAGCGTATCAAGGATGAAGTTGTGCACCGGCCAGAAGGTATCCTCCGGGAAGGAAGCGGTACCCAGGCCATCCTGGTTGCTCACCATCACGAACTCGTAGTCCGTGAGCTCGCGGATGGTGCTCAGCGCGCGGAAGGTGCCGGGCACGAATACAAGCTTCTCGAAGGCATCAATCTGCTCATCGGCAGGTTCCTGGATGATGGTGCCGTCGCGGTCAATGAAAAGGGCCTTTTTCTTCATGAAATCAGAATTGCTTGAGGGCTGCAAGGAGTTCGTCGTTCTCCGCCGGGGTACCGATGGTGATGCGCAGGCAGTTCTCGCACATCATGATGCGGTGGCGGTTGCGCACGATGATACCCTGCTCCACCAAAGCGTCGTAAATGCTGCAGGCATCGTTCACTTTGGCCAGGAAGAAGTTGGCATCGCTGGGGTACACTTGCTTGCAGATGCGCAGCGCGGCCACCGCCTGCATCATACGCTCGCGCTCGGTGAGAGCCTCGTCCACCCAGGCGCGGATTTCATCCATGTGGTCTAAGCGCTCCATGGCGGCGCGCTGGGTGAGGATGTTCACGTTGTAAGGGTACTTCACCTTATTGAAGAGACCGATGACCTCCGGGTGCGCCAGGGCCATGCCCAGGCGGATACCGGCGGAAGCCCATGCTTTGGAGAAGGTGTTGAGCACGATGAGACGCGGGTACTCATCCAGCAGGGCGCTGAGCGAGGAACCCGCGGGGGCAAAGTCGATGTAGGCTTCATCCACCACCACCATGCCGGGGAAAATATCCAGCACCTTGCGAATTTCCTCCAGAGGCAGCAGGTTGCCGGTGGGGTTGTTCGGGCTGCAGATGAAGATAACCTTCGTGCAGGGGGAATAGATGGACTGCAGGAACGCTTCTGCATCAAAGCGGAAGCCATCTTCCAGCGGAATGGCGTTATAGCGGATGTTGTTGATATCCGCACAGACTTCGTACATGCCGTAGGAGGGAGCAATGGCAGCCACTTCATCCACCCCTGGGGTGCAGAAAGTGCGGAAAATGAGGTCGATAGCCTCGTCGCTGCCGTTGCCCAGGAAGATGCGCTCCGGCGCCACGCCCTTGTAAGCTGAAATCTTCTGTTTCAGCTCCCACTGCAGCGGGTCGGGGTAGCGGTTGTTCGGGGCATTGTGCGGGCACTCGTTCGCATCCAGGAACACGTGAGCGGCCTTGCCGGCGTATTCATCGCGAGCAGAACTGTAAGGCTTGAGCTTCAGAATATTCGGACGAACCAGCCTGGAAATACCTGTACCCTGTTCTTCCTGTGGCAGGACGGCCACAGCCTGCATGCGCAGGGTCATGGCACGCGCGTGAGCCTCAAGCTGCTCGGCCCGGGCCATGAGCTCCACCGTGCGGCCGATGCTGCGGATCCCTTCGGCGCTGAGAGTCTGCAGAGTCATCTTACGCTGGAAGCTATCAATGCACAGGCTGCTGTAGGCGCGCACGCAGCCCATGGTGGGCAGCGTGTGATTGGTGCCACTGGCATAGTCGCCTGCGCTTTCGCAACTGTAGTTGCCCAGGAAGATGGAGCCGGCATTCACCGTTTCTGCGGCCACGGCTTCGGCCCCCTCCATGGCAATGATGAGATGCTCAGGGCCGTAGGCATTGGTGAAGTCGATGCAGTCCTGCTTATCAGCCAGCACGATGATGCGACTGTTTGCTATGGACCTGGCAGCTATCTCCTTGCGGGGCAACGCCGCGAGCTGCTGCTCTACCTCGGCCGCCACGGCCTCGGCCACCGCAGCACTGGTAGTCACCAGCATAGCCTGGCTGTCCGGCCCATGCTCAGCCTGGCTCAACAGGTCAGCCGCCACAAAAGACGGTACGCAGGTACTATCCGCCAGCACCTCCACTTCACTGGGGCCGGCAGGCATATCAATAGCCACACCTGACAGAGAAGCAAGCTGCTTGGCGGCAGTCACATAGGCATTCCCCGGGCCAAAAATCTTGTCCACCCTAGGCACGGAAACCGTGCCGTATGTCATAGCGGCGATAGCCTGAGCACCGCCCACCTTGAAAATACGCTTCACACCGCAGAGCTCAGCAGCAAAAAGAATGGCGGGGTTCACCTTGCCATCCTTGCCGGGTGGAGTGCAGAGCACCACTTCCTCACACCCGGCCACCGCGGCGGGCACCGCCAGCATGAGCACCGTGGAGAACAGCGGAGCCTGACCACCGGGCACATATAAGCCCACACACTGAATGGGCAGCGTGCGCTGCTCACAGACCACCCCGGGGGCTGTTTCCAGCCTCACCGGGGCCTGCGTGTTGCGCTGCAGCTCGTGAAAGTCGTAAATGTTGCAATAGGCCAGTTCAATGGCTTCCTTGAGCTCCTGCGGCACCAGGGCACAGGCGTCCGCCACCTCGGCTGCGGAGACCGCGAGTTCTTCTAAATCCACACCATCAAAACGGTGGCCGTATTCGTGCAAAGCCATGTCACCATGCTCATGCACGGCGTCCATGATGGGACGCACGACATCGAAGAGCTGGGTAACATCGAAGGCCGGGCGGCGCACCAGCTCCGCCCACTGTTCACGATTGGGTTCCGTTATGATGGTCATGAGAATGGGAAAAGTTACAGAATCATTTTTTCGATAGGCAACACCAGGATACCCTGGGCACCAGCTTCCTTGAGCTTGCCGATGATATCCCAGAAGCAGGATTCATCCAGCACGGTGTGGATGCTGCACCAGCCCTCCTGAGCCAACGGCATGATGGTGGGGCTCTTCACGCCCGGCAGCACGGCCACAATCTGCGCCACACAGTCCTTCGGAGCATTCATGAGCACATAGCGCTTGTCGGCAGCGGTCATCACGGCATCCATGCGGAAGAGGAGCTTGTCCAGAATCTCGCGTTTCTCGGCAGGCAGGTTCTTGTGGGCGATAAGCACCGCCTCGCTCTCCAGCACCACTTCCACCTCCTTGAGGTTGTTGCTCACCAGCGTGGCGCCACTGCTCACAATATCGAAAATAGCATCTGCCAGGCCGATACCGGTGGCAATCTCCACCGAACCGGTGATGACATGAATATGAGCCTGCACACCCTGCTCCTCCAGCCACTGGCGGAGAATGACGGGATAGGAGGTGGCAATCTTGCGCCCCTGCAGCCACTGGGGGCCGGTGTATTCGTGCTCCTTGGGAATGGCAATGCTCAGACGGCAGCCACCGAAGCCGAGCTTCTTCACGATGTCGGCATCGCCCTTGCGCTCCAGGTACTCATTGAGGCCCACCACGCCGATATCGGCCACGCCGTCGGTCACGGTCTCAGGAATATCGTCGTCGCGCAGGTAGAGCACCTCCATGGGGAACTTGCGGGCAGCCACCAGCAGCGTGCGCTTCGAAGAGCTCACCTTGATGCCAGCCTCAGCCAGAATAGCCATGGTATCTTCATTCAGGCGGCCCTTGGATTGTACGGCAATTCTCAGATTCATGTTATCGAAAATGGGTTGAATGGGTATTTTTTCTATCATAGAACAAGGACGCGTCTATGCTAGATAGATGCGTCCTCGTTCTCTAGCACATGTGTGTGCCGGAAGGTTTTAGGAAACCTTAGCAGCAGCTTCCTTCAGGTTCTTACCAACCTTGAACTTCACCACCGTGCGAGCAGGAATCGGAACGTTCTTGGCGGGGTCCTTGGGGTTGCGGCCCACCTTGGGCTTCACTTCCTTCACGGTGAAAGTGCCGAAGTTGCGCAGCACTACGCGATCACCCTTACCCAGAGCGTCGGTAATCAGTTCGATCGTCTTCTGGATGATGTCAAGCACCTCGTTCTGCGTGAAGCCGTTGTCCAGCTCAGCGCATACCTTGTTTACAAGCTCTCTCTTAGTAATCGTATTTGCCATAATAAAAATTGCTTTGTTGAAAAGCCGGGCACATTGTAGACCAAAAAATCCTTTTTGTCTCGCCTAAAGTGATAAAAAGTGCCAAATTCTGCGTCACCTGGGCGATTTTTCTCCATTTTTCTGGGATTTTAGGTTGACGCAACGGCCATTTACCCGCATTCTTATACCCGGATATGGCCAATCAGTACAGTATTCAGCTTTCCAAAGAAGAAGCGACCGCCCTGAAAAACAAGTTGGGAGCCCGCCCGGATTTCCGCGCCACCGCGCGGGATTATGCCGATTACTGTTTTGAAAACGATAGTGTAAACGTAGCATTCTATCCTAAAAAGGGGCGGCTGCTCATCCAGGGTCGCGGGGCGGAGGCTTTCGTGAGAAACGAGCTCCAGCTGGAACCGGAGGATAAAGCCCCTGCACTGGGCTCCACCCTGCCAGCACTGGTGGATACAACCCCGCATTTCGGCGTGGATGAAAGCGGCAAGGGGGATTATTTCGGGCCCCTGGTCGTGGCCGGCGTCTACACCGACGAACGCTGCGCCGCAGAGTTGGCCCGCCTCGGCTGCCGCGACAGCAAAGCCATCCCCGACGACAAGAAAATTCACGCTATTGCCGAAAAAATCAAGAAGACCGCCGGGGTTGTGTACGAAGTCATCTGCATCGGCCCCCGCCGCTACAATGAGCTCTATAATGAAATAGGCAACCTGAACCGCCTGCTGGCCTGGGGACATGCCCGCGTCATTGCCGCCCTGCATGAAAAAGTCCCCACCTGCCCGCGGGCGCTGAGCGACCAGTTTGCCAACGAGTGGGTGCTCAAACGCGCCCTGGGGCAGCGCCATATCCCCGTGCAGCTGGAGCAGCGCACCAAAGCCGAAAGCGATGTGGCCGTAGCCGCCGCCTCCATCCTGGCGCGCGACCGCTTTGTGCAGTGGATGCAACAGACCGCCGCCGCCAGCCAGTGCCCCATGCCCCTGGGCTGCGCCCCGCATGTCACCCGAGCCGCACAGCATTTTGTGGCCACTCACGGCCGCGAACGCCTCCAGGACGTAGCAAAACTCCACTTCAAAGTCACCCAGAAACTCCAATAAATCAAAAAAAATCACTTTTTTGCAAGAATTAGCTTGCAAGCCCCCGCGATTTCGTGTATAGTCCCGCCGCACCCCTTCACCAAGGGTTCATGCACAGCATGGGCAGGTGTCTGAGTGGTCGAAAGAGCACGATTGGAAATCGTGTGTACGTCAAAAGCGTACCGAGGGTTCGAATCCCTCCCTGTCCGTTGAAAATCCCGCAAGTCAAGCGCTTGCGGGATTTTTCTTTACCCTGATACTCTCCAGCTGAGGAGCAGGTACGCCTCGTATGATGGATTATCGAGGGGTAAGCCCGCAAAGCGGGCGACCTGTGAGGGCGCTGGCCGCTCTTACCCCAGCCTAAGGTCTTTCGCTCACTCCGTGGGCTCAAAAATTCCTCGGGCTTTCAGCCCGATAAAGTCAATTTGGCGTTTCGTCAAAGCAATATTCTTTAATTGCCGGAGCAATAAACGAAAATAAGCATCTTTCTTATTTTCGTTTCGAGTTCTAAGTAAAAATAAGAATTACACTAATTTTCGTTTCGTTGCCTAAATAAAAATTGACAGAACACTTATTTTCATTTAATCTGACAGCGTGAAACGTGAAAATACAGGCAAGTATGTAGTCATCAGTACTATTGGAGAGAAGATAAAAGCCTACATCCCGGCGGCATTACCGCCACATCCTTTGCCCGAGCTGAGTGCTACAGGTAACAAGCTTCTTATGAGTGCCGTTCAGACATTAGGGACATTAGACGCCCTTGGTGAACACTTGCCTGACGTCGCGCCATTCATCTACGCCTACATTCGTAAAGAAGCCGTATATTCATCGATGATTGAGGGCACTCAATCGTCATTGAGTGATTTGCTCTTGTACGAGCAAGGGGGCTACAATCAGGCCGATACTGATGATGTAGAAGAGGTAAGCCATTATGTATCCGCCATGCAATTAGGCATGGAGCGCATGCAGGATGGATACCCCATTTCCTTGCGTTTGATAAGGGAATTGCATGCCGAATTGTTGCGCAGAGGCCGTGGTTCTACCAAAATGCCCGGAGAATTCCGACAGAGCCAGAACTGGATTGGTGGTACACGCCCCGGAAATGCGGCTTATGTTCCCCCGCCTCCCCAAGACCTCATGGATTGCATGGGGGCATTGGAATTATTCATCAACCGGGATGACGAGCTCTCCCCCTTAGTGAAAGCTGCACTTGTCCATGTGCAATTCGAGAGTATTCACCCGTTCCTTGATGGTAATGGCCGAGTGGGACGTTTGCTTATCCAGATGATGCTTTGCAACAGCGGGCTACTCAGAAAGCCTTTGCTGTATCTTAGCTTGTATTTTAAGCAACACCGTCAGGAATATTACAGGCTGTTGAATGGTATCAGACAGGATGGAAATTGGGAGGCTTGGATTGAGTTTTTCTTGGAGGCTGTGCAATATACTGCAAGCGATGCTGTCAGGGTTCTTACAGAATTACAGCGCAGAGTAGAACAAGACAAGTCAATCATTGCCACTTTTGGTCGCATGCGTAAGAATGCTGAGAAAGTACTCCGCATGATGCAGCGACACATTGTGACTCGTCCTCTCATTCTGGCAAAGCAAGTAGGTATCGCCCCATCTACCATTTACAGAGTTTTGGATAAATTGGAGGAACATGGTATCATCCGGCAAAATACGCAGGGTGAACGAAACAGGCTCTATACCTATTCGGCATACCAGAGTATGCTTGATGAATAGCCCTTCCTACATAAGACGAAACGAAAATTAGCATTTTTCTTATTTTCGTTTCGCGCCCTAAGTGAAAATAAGAGCAACGCTTATTTTCACTTCGTCCTAATGGTTGAAAGCTCATCCGAACTATCATTTTCACTTTACTCCAACCAGTTCATCATGGTTGAATGCCGTAGAAAACTGGTTTTCCAGATTAGAACGCAAGGGGTTACAAAGGAAAGCATTTCAGAGTGTAAAGCAACTTAGAGAACACTTAAGACAATTTATTGTGACCTATAATAAACACTCGGCCAAGCCATTTGTGTGGAAAAAGCCTGCGCAACAAGTATTGGATTCAGTGGAACGAGCGAAACAGCACGCTGCAGCTCAAACATCCCCAACTGTATTGTAACGGATTAACTTAACAAGACACTAGATTATTGCTCCGGCAAGGGAGGAGGCGTTCTTTCCGCTATTTCTTGTTTTTCTTCTTCTGCGGCTCCAACAAGGGGATCCGATGTATCAGTTCCCGTATCGGATGTAATCGTAGGGGCTGCTTCCGATGTTTCCGGGGATGATTCCTTCCCCTTACTCAGTAGTTCCTTGAAGCTGGTTGACCATTCGGTAAGCTTGCCATACAAGTCGATAGCAGGAGGTGCTGCTTCTGCCAATGCCATATAGCGATGAACCATTTTTACCATAATCCAACTATCCACAAAGGCGTATTTGATGCTCCACGCCAACATGAGAGAGAGGATGAATGCAATAAATCCGTTCCATTCCATGGCTCTGAAGCCAAGTCCCATGATAACAAACAGAATCAAGGTAATAACGAGAACGGCACAGAACACAACCAGCATAATCCAAGCTGCGTTCTTGAGTAGCTCCTTCCAATTCTGGGCGTACAGCACTACACCATCTGCCGCATTGCAGTAAGGGTTTGCATCTTGCCTGTAGAAAGTGTAGCATAAGCAGCATTCGTCAATGTAACCCAATGACAACTCCAGAAAATAGTCTATAAGTTTCTGAACTTTCTCACCGCCGGGAATCATACTCAATATGCCTCCGGTCAGTTTTCCAAGCATGCGTTGAATCTGTTTCACCGCCCGAGCTACAAGTTTATCTATCCCGAAGTATACGTTTGCGGTACCAAAACGCTCCAGAACCATTCGTTTACCGGATGTTATAGGTGCTGTCGGTATTTCCCCTGTGCGGAAACTTTCTGCAATAACAGCAACATGTCCGGCCTTGACCATGTAGCCTAAGTAATGATTCAGCAAGAAATTTACCAGACCTATGCAGCCGAGCCAAACCATCAGCATAATGGCGAATACCCCCTCACTATTGAACAATACGCCAATACCCAGCAGAATGCCCAGCAAAACAGCGTCAATGATAATGTTCAAAACGCCCAGCCCCAGTTTCAGCCAGCAAAACGAAAGTGTTCGAAAAAATATCGAATTAGTAGTCATGTTTCCTCCTTTCCTGTGAAAAAATCCCATAGAGGGTTGAAGCTCTATGGGATTTGTAGGTCATTTGTTTCGGTGTGTTCTAGTTACCACGCACCGTGGTCTTGTATGTAGTGATGATTCCCAAAACACTCTTGATTTCTTCATCCACAGAGCTCACAGAACTAATGCCACCATTTCTTTTGGCGGTTGCGATGGACGCATCTCCGGTAGCAATAAGTCCGAGATACGTAGTTGACGTGGCAACACCAACGCGAGACCCGCCTCCGGAGCTAGCTGCCACAGGAGCCTTGACATCTGTATAAATAGCACCTACACGAGGCGCACCACAGCTGCTTAATACTACCGCTATTGCAGCGGCCAGAAGTGTAGAAGTAAGTTTGGTCTTCATGTACTGTGTTTTCTATTGGTTTGGTTGTTTCTATAGCCACTCCGATGTACCCAGAGCAACATTGTACCTACAACATACAGCACGCAGAATGCTTAATCAAGTAAAAAAGTAGGAATTAACGCAAAATAATACATTTTAGCCACATAAGGAAACTGCCGTTAAGCGATAATTTGTCACATTGATGGAGCGCAACCTTTTGATATTTTAGCATTCTGTATAGCTACAGCATACAGAATGCTGGATACCACCATCACTCACTCACGCACTCCGAGCCCACCAGCTTGAGCATGATGGCACCACAGATCTGCATAGCCTCACAATCGAGGTAATGGTTCGGACGGTCGCCAATCGGCTTCCATGACCAACGACCTTTATCATAACTCCGGCTCTCGGAGTCGAGCATATCGAGGTATTCCTGGGGACAGTTGGAGGGGACTTCCCACAGCGGTTTACCCACTTCGAATATGTGTGGCCCGCCATTTGCCGGATTTTTGAAAGCGCCTTCAGCAATCAGGCTGCTACGGGTGGTTTTATAGGCTCAACGTTTATGCTGGCCATGCAGAATGGTGTGCGTAGGGGGCTGTTTTCCAATGAAGCAGGCATGGGGTCGTCCCCATTATCTCTGCTCCAGCCCGGACGGATAATACAGTTCAGCAAGCCCTAGTGGCATCAACCGGGCCATTCTGGGACACGGTAGTTATATGTACACTTACCGGAGTTACCTTGACAATCACCATTATGGCAAATCCTGAAGTTGCTTCAGTCAACGGGGAATTGCTCACATATCACGCATTCGCTTCTGTGGGGGATTACGGTTCCGCCATGTTGACAATTTGCCTGACCGCTTTTGTCATTTCTTCAGTTTTGGGATGGTCATACTTTGGAGAAAAAGCACTGCAATATCCTGGTGGAACTCGTCTCATCAAACCGTATCGAATTCTGTGGGTTGTTATGGTGTTTATTGGATGCGTAATACCCAAAAGTTCAATAGTTTGGAATTTTGCAGATTTAACAAATGGGCTTATGGCTATTCCCAACCTCATCTGCATGATTGGCTTATTCGGGGTGCTTGTAGCCCAAACCAGATATTACGTGTGCACACGTGTCCCAAAGATTAAGGGAAAATAGCCCTGAACGATATAAGGGCAAAGTGTTCAGTGAGAAAAATCGTAGCAGGGTATCTCCCGCCTCGCCATCGACAGTAAGCATGCATTGGTGATTTCGTCGGCGTCCTGTCTCGGCGTAGTTCCGCAGGAACGAAGACGGAAAGCCGCTAACTTTCAATTTGTCAATTGGGAGCTTCTAATAAGTCCATCAATTCGCTAATTCAAGTCCCGAAACTCTTTTTCGAAACGAAAAGGCGACCAAAATTGATGTTTGGAAGGCTATTTTGCTCCACCTTACCCCTCA
>JAGBDZ010000077.1 GCA_017937215.1 Akkermansia sp.
AGAACTTCATCCCGGCGCAGGCCACGGCACGCGTCACGACCTTTTCCTTCCCTCTCTTTATCCTCTCCGGCGCCCCGCCTGGCAGGTTGTTAGCCAGTGGAACCACTTTTCAGCAGCCCCCGGCGCCTCGGAAAGTCATACTTGGAAAATTGCCTCGCCCGGCCGTCAAACAAGCGGTGCTCGTTTTTCTTTCGGGCAACCCCGTAGCGGGGTGCGGCGGCAAGCATACACGAAATGCCGCGAAACGTCAAGCGTATTTTTGAGAAAAAGTTTTCAAAATACCGCCACCCCTGCCCTAAGCCCCCCTTTTTCGAGCGAGTTAGAAAGGAGAAAATATTTTCTCCTGCTCATTATAGGCTCCTCTTAAATAGCTCTTGAAAAATCCTTCACGAATGGTATACTTTGCGCACCGATGGAGCTTACCGAAACAGACCTGCGGATACTGGCTGTGGCAGAAGACCGGCTGACTGGTTTTCATGCGCATCCTTTCGATGAAATTGCGCTGCGCAGCGGAGTTCCGTTCGAGGCCGTGCTGGAGCGACTGCGCGCGTTGCTGGCAAGCGGCGCGGTGCGGCGCATCCGCCAGACACTGCTTTCAACCAGCCTGGCAGATGGAGCCCTTGTGGCTTGGCGTATGCCGGAGGAAAAACTGGAATCAGCCTGGGAATGGCTGCGGGAGAATGACCCCTTTACCGGCCACGTGGTGCTGCGCCGCTGCGATAACCCCGAAGCCCTGGGGGCGGATTACCGCCTGTGGACTACTCTGAAAGTACCCAGCGGCAGCAACACGGTTGAAGGCCACTGCCGCCTGCTCATGCACCACATCGGCGCCACAGATTTTGCCCCCCTGCCCGTTGTGGGCATGTTTGCCCTGGGCGTGGGGCACGTGCGCCGAGCCGGATTAAAGCCCGGCGACAAAACCGATGAGGTGCCGACCATGCAGGTTCCCACCCGCCCGCAACTGAGCGAGCGCGACTGGCAGGTGCTCATGGCGCTGAAAGAAAGTCTGGCGCCGCACGAACTGGTGCGCAGCCCCTGGGAGCAACGCGCAGCCCGGCTCGGTATGAGCCACGAGGAGTTCTGCGCCATCTCCACCGACCTGGACCGGCGCAAGGTCATCGGCCGCTTCGCCACCTTCCTGAACCACACCGGCGGCAGCAACAAACACAGCGGAACCGGCGCCGCCGGCCTCTTCCACTGGGCTGTCCCCGCTGGTATGGAAGAACGCGCCGGAGCCGAATGCGGCCGCCACATCTGCATGACCCACTGCTACTGGCGCAGCGGCGGCGAGCCGTTTGGCGGCGCACAGATTATGGGCGTGGTACACTCCGCAGACTGGGCCGGAGTTCTGGCACACAAAGCTGCCATCGATGCCCACCTGGCCGACTGCGGCATCCCGGTGCTGCACACCGCCATCTTCCGCAGCGAAAAAGCCACCATCAACCCCAGCGAAATTGACCCCACCCGCTACCAGCACTGGCTGGAGCAATACGCAAAATAAAAAATGCTCGGGGCGATAAGAGGACACAAGGCATGATGTACGATGCAGAAGACAAATACGCAGATATCATCCGTCTGCCCCACCATGTATCCCGGAAACACCCGCAGATGCGCATGGCCGATCGTGCTGCCCAGTTCTCCCCTTTTGCCGCTCTCACGGGCCATGACGCCGCAATCGCCGAAGCCGCCCGTCTCACGGACGAGCGACCTATTCTGGATGAATCAGTAAAGCAGGAAATATCTGACCTTCTCCAACTGTCCGCAACCGATTCCAACAAAGTCTTGAACATCGTCTATTTCGTCCCAGACACCCGCAAAGCCGGCGGCTCCTACATGGAAATCACCGGGCGTATAAAGAAGCTCCTGCCACACGAGAAGCTACTTACCATGGACACCGGCACCCGCATCCCGGTGGAGGATATTGTGGAGGTTTACGAAAACGCAGAATCATGACGCCAGCTGAAAGAGAGAAAGCGCTCCACACCTTGTCTTCTCTATCTTCTACAAGGGGGCTCTCGCCAGAGCGGGCGTAGCTGTAGCGAAGCCCCTTGCGCGAGTACTTCGGCAAGGAGCTACTCAAAGAGTATGCCAGCCGCGGCGTAGGTTTACCTAAGACGGAAAATCACCGCCCGGGAAAAGCGACTGATGTGACCCGCACGCCCCCCCGACAAATGTCCAAAAAGGAGCCTAGCGGATGAGGATAATGCCGTTGTAGACCAAAGGTACCACCGGCTTATTATCACATCGTTGCTGGATAGCGGCAATGGTTCCGTCAAAAATGATTAACGCAGAGAATCTTCCTGACGTAGATTTCATAGGAATTTCTATGCTTTTTCTTGAATTTTCCCCACCATATTTGGTAGAATCAGGTGCGGCGGAACGCCCAACACGCTATCAGACATGGAAACAGTAATCCCCAAGAAACAGATGACTGAAGAGGAGATAAAGCTTCAGTACATTACCCCGGCCATCGAAAAGGCTGGCTGGGACAGGAAAAAGCAAATCCGTATGGAGTATGCTTTCACCGATGGCGCGGTCATCGTTCGAGGAAATACTGTTGCTCGAGGCAAGCGTAAACGTGCTGACTACGTCCTTTATCATCGACCTAATATCCCCCTTGCTATTGTTGAGGCTAAGGATAATAAGCATAATCTTGGAGATGGTATGCAACAGGGCATTGATTACGCTAAGATTCTAGACATCCCATTTGTGTATTCCTCCAATGGTGACGGCTTCTTGGAACATGATATGAAACAAGGAACTGAGCGCGAAATACCATTGAAGGCATTCCCCTCACCGGAAGAGCTCTGGCATCGCTTTACCTCTGAATCTAATTACACCCCAGAACAAGAATCGCTCATTTCAGAACCGTATTATTTTGCCCCTGGAGATAAGACGCCCCGATACTACCAGCGCATAGCTATTAACCGAACCATTGAAGCCATCGCACGAGGCCAGAACCGAATCCTGTTGGTTATGGCTACCGGAACGGGTAAGACATACACCGCTTTCCAAATTATTCACCGCCTCTGGAAATCAGGCACTAAGAAGAAGATTCTTTTCCTTGCAGACCGCAATATCCTAGTCGACCAGACGATGACTCAGGATTTTAAGCCGTTTGCAAAAGTGATGCACAAGATAGGAGAGAATGAGCAGAAAGACGCAGATGGAAATAAGGTTCTGGATAGCTCATACGAGATTTATCTCGCTCTGTATCAACAATTGGCTGGAGATGATAATAAAGAGCCATTTCGAGCATTTACTCCGGAATTCTTCGACCTAATCATCATAGACGAGTGCCATCGCGGTAGCGCAAAAGAGGACTCGCAATGGCGTAAAATATTGAATTATTTCACGGCTGCTACGCACATCGGATTGACTGCTACGCCTAAGGAAACAAAGGAGGTTTCAAATATCACTTACTTTGGTGAGCCTGTATACACATACAGCTTAAAGCAGGGTATTGATGATGGATTCCTTGCTCCGTACAAAGTAATTCGCGTGGGGCTCAATAAGGATTTGGAAGGGTATCGTCCCCAGGCTGGAAAGCGAGATGTGGATGGCAATCTAATTGAGGATAGAGAATACAACATTAAGGACTTTGACCGGAATCTCATTATTGATGAACGCACTAGGGAAGTAGCTAGGCGGGTTACTCGATTCTTGAAAGATAACGACAGATTTGCTAAGACTATCGTATTCTGCGTAGACATTGAGCACGCCGAGCGCATGCGTCAAGCATTGGTAAACGAGAATAGTGACCTCATAGCTCAGAATCCTAAGTACATCATGCGCATTACCGGAGATAATGCAGAGGGTAAAGCGCAGTTGGATTACTTTATCGATGCTGATTGCAAATATCCCACAGTTGTTACCACATCTAAGCTCCTTACTACTGGTGTAGATTGCAAAACCTGCAAGCTGATAGTTCTGGATTCTCCCATTAAATCCATGACTGAGTTCAAGCAAATTATCGGTCGCGGAACGCGTTTGAAACCGGAATGCGGCAAGGAGTACTTCTCGATTATGGATTTCCGGGATGCAAGCAGATTGTTTGCAGACCCAGACTTTGATGGTGAGCCTATTGTAGTAATTGACTTACCCCCAGATGACGGTGGAGATAATGACGAGGAGGATGATACTACGGGAGGCGAAGAGAATCCTCCTGTTGTTGACCCACCGGTCATTGACCCGCCCATTGTTGATCCTCCGCCCCCAGAGCACAAGAAAAAGGTACGCATCAACGGAGTGGATGTTCATATCCTCAATGAGCGCGTACAATACTACGATGCGGACGGCAAATTGACGACAGAGAGCGTAATAGATTACTCCAAGAGAAATATCTTGGGAGAGTTTGCTTCACTCGATGAGTTCCTCCAAAAATGGAATGCAGAAGAGAAGAAACAGGCTATCATTGACGTCCTTCAGGAGCGCGGTGTCTTGCTTGAATCCCTTAGGGAAGCCTCAGGTAAGAAGGATTTGGATGATTTCGACCTCATCTGCCACATTGCATACGATAAAGAGCCGCTGACTAAAGCGGAGCGAGCAAACAACGTCCGTAAACGCGGATATTTGCACCAGTACTCGGAGCTGGCTCAACAGGTTCTGAGCGCATTGCTTGATAAGTATATGAACGAGGGGATTCGCGACCTTTCCAATCTTGCTATTTTACAAAATGACCCGTTCCGACAGTTTGGCTCCCCCATGAAGATAGCCAAGCTGTTTGGTGGTAGGGACGGATATATGCAGGCCGTTATCAAACTGCAAAACGAAATCTACGCTGCTTAATTTATGAGTCTCGGAAATATTGTTAAACGTCTCCAGGATATTATGCGCCAAGACCCGGGCATCAATGGCGATGCCCAGCGCATTGAACAGATGGTATGGATTCTCTTCCTGAAAGTGTACGATGCTAAGGAAGAGGTGTGGGAGTTTATGCAAACCGATTCCCCCTATACCTCCATTATTCCTGAGCCGCTTCGTTGGAGAAACTGGGCTGTAGACCATAAGGATGGCAACGCTCTTACCGGAGAAAAACTGCTTAACTTTGTCAACAACGAGCTATTCCCGCAGCTTAAGAATATCGAGATAGACGAGAATACGCCCATGAACCAAATCATTGTTCAACGGGCGTTTGAAGACAACAATAACTACATGAAGGACGGCATCCTGCTGCGTCAGGTAGTGAACGTTATTGATGAAATTCAGTTTGAGGAATACGAAGACCGCCACGCGTTCGGAGAGATTTACGAGACAATTTTACGTAGTTTGCAAAGCGCGGGTAATTCAGGCGAATTCTATACCCCTCGTGCCGTGACAGATTTCATGGTGCGCATGATTCAGCCTAAGCTTGGAGAATCTATTGCTGACTTCGCCTGTGGTACTGGTGGTTTCCTGACCTCTGCGCTCAAAGCTCTGGATGCACAGGTAAGTTCAGCAGAAGGCCGAGAACTGTACAGCAGCTCCATTTACGGCATAGAGAAGAAGGCCTTGCCGTTCCTTCTGTGTGCCACAAACATGCTTCTGCATGATATAGATAAGCCCCAGATTATCCACGGCAACTCTCTGGAGAAGAATGTTCGTGATTATTCCGACGCAGACCGCTTCGATGTTATTCTCATGAACCCGCCTTACGGTGGTGTGGAAAAAGATGGCGTAAAGCAGAACTTCCCGGCAGATCTACGCAGTAGTGAAACAGCAGACCTCTTCATGTCGGTCATCATGTACCGTTTGAAGAAGAATGGGCGATGCGCTATTATCCTGCCAGACGGCTTCCTTTTCGGTACGGATAATGCCAAGATGGCTATCAAAGAGAAGCTCATGTCTGAGTTCAATCTGCACACAGTCATCCGCATGCCTCACAGCGTGTTCGCGCCTTACACATCAATTACCACCAATATTCTCTTCTTCGATAAGACAGCACCTACCGAAGAAACTTGGTTCTACCGTCTGGATATGCCTGAGGGGTACAAGCATTTCTCCAAAACAAAACCCATGCAGCTGGGCCATTTCGCCCCGGCAGAAGAATGGTGGAACAACCGTGTAGAAATCAACGAGGACGGCTTCGATAAAGCTAAGAAGTACACAATTGCAGAAATCGCGGAACGCAAATACAATTTAGACCTCTGCGGATATCCTCATGAGGAAGAGGAAATCCTCCCCCCTGACGAACTCATCAAGCAATATCGTCAAAAACGAGCTGCTCTCAATAGCGAAATCGATGCCATTCTGGCTAAGGTTGAGGAAATGCTTGGTATCAAAGTAGAGGACATCTGACCATGACTGCTCAGCAACTAAAGAACTCTATTCTCCAGCTCGCGGTTCAGGGTAAACTAGTCCCCCAAGACCCGAATGACGAGCCTGCTTCCGTGCTATTGGAGCGCATCACCAAGCAACGAGAACGCCTGATTAAGGAGAAGAAAATCAAGAAGCCCAAAACGACATCTCGAATCTTTAGACGAGATGGGCACTACTATGAAAGCATCAATGGGGGCGAACCTGCCTGTATTGATGAGCAAATCCCCTTTGATATTCCTGAGTCGTGGGAATGGGTGAGATGCTCTGCATTGGGAGCAATAGTACGAGGAAGCGGCATCAAACGTTCTGATATTGTTGCCGATGGTGCTCCTTGTGTACGCTATGGGGAGTTGTATACATCATACGAAACAACCTTTACCGAGGCTTTATCGCATATTCCTGAGAACCTGTTGGATAAATGTAAAATCTTCTCCAAGGGCGCGGTTCTTTTCACTCTGACGGGCGAAAATAAGCCAGATATAGGAAAAGCCTTAGCCTATCTAGGAGAGCAGCCTATAGCGGCAGGTGGGGATTTAGCCTTTTGGGAATATCACGGATTAAATCCAGAGTTTCTAGTTTATTCCCTGAACTCTCCTTATGCCGTAGGTGAAAAAATCAAGAAGGCAACAGGAGATATCATTGTTCATATTTCAGGGGATAAAATAGGCTCTATCCTTATAGGCGTTCCTCCGTTGTCTGAACAGCAAAAAATAGTAGAAAAAATTCACGAGTTACAGCCTATATTGTCAGACTATGGAATTACATCCTCACATTTATCCAAGTTAGATTCAGGGTTCCCTTCATCCCTCAAAAAATCTATTCTCCAACATGCCATTCAGGGTAAACTCGTTCCCCAAGACCCGAATGACGAGCCTGCTAGCGATCTTTTAGCGCGTATAGCCAAGGAGCGTGCCAAAATGGGTAAAAAGGCAGCTAAATCAATGAGCCGGATAGAAAGACGAGATAGGGGAACCTATGAAATCTTCCCGGATGGCTCAGAAAAGGACATTTCCGGGGAGATACCCTTTGATATTCCTTTCTCATGGGAATGGAGCAGACTAGGTCATATTTGCATCAATCGAGATTCTGAAAGGATCCCCTTATCCTGCACTCAACGAGAGAAACAGCAGAAGCTATACGACTATTACGGAGCATCAGGAGTAATCGATAAAGTAGAATCCTACTTATTTGATTCTAAACTTTTACTCATTGGGGAAGATGGCGCTAACCTAATCAATAGAAGTACAGACATTGCTTTTTTTGCCGAAGGAAAATTCTGGGTAAACAACCATGCCCATGTTTTAGATTCTTTTGAGGCCATGCCGTTGGATTTTCTTAGACTGTACATAAATAGTATTTCGTTGGCACCGTTTGTAACGGGAACTGCTCAACCTAAACTTAATCAAGAAAGACTAAATGCTATCTTGGTGCCGGTTCCTCCCTGTAGCGAGCAACAACGTATAGTTGATTCAGTTCTGACATATATGCGACTTATAGCCCTATAATAGGGACATGTCCAAGACTACATTCGAAAGCTGGCTGCACCTTCAAAAAAGGGCGCAGAATACCGTTAGTTTGTACCTGTATGCTGTTGCTCAGTTCAAGCAGCTGTATGGGCGTATTTCGCTCGATAAATTGCAGAAGTACAAGCTCTATCTCATTGAAAACTTCAAAACAAAGACTGTCAATATCAGGATTTGCGGAATCAATGCTTATCTGGAATACCTCGGTAAAAAGGAATGGCAGTTGGCTCACGTGAAGCTTCAACAAAAGCCGTATCTGGAAAATGTGATTTCTCAACCCGACTACGAGTATCTACGAGATTCGTTACTCAAAGACGGACGCAGGAAGTGGCATTTCATTGTCCGCTTCTTAGCGGCTACGGGAGCACGCATTAGTGAGCTACTGAAAATAAAGGTGGAACACGTCAAGATTGGCTACCTCGATATCAATTCCAAGGGAGGCAAAACACGCCGCATTTACATCCCGGAATCATTGCGAAAATCCGCTCTCGAATGGCTAACAGAGGCAAAAATCGAAAGCGGATTCATTTTCCTGAATAGACGGGGTAAGGTCATGACGCCTACAGGGCTCGGAGGGAAATTGAAAAAACTGGGAGTCGGATATGGATTGGAAGCACAAGTAGTCTACCCTCATTCGTTCCGCCATCGCTTTGCTAAGAATTTCATCGAGAAATACAATGATATCGCCTTGCTTGCAGATCTCATGGGGCACTCCAATATCGAAACGACTCGCATCTATCTCCGCCGCTCGCACGCGGAACAGCGGGAGATAGTAGACTCGGTGATTACTTGGTAGCCCCAAATTCCTTCATGAGCACACCGAGTTTCTCAACAATTCGGTGTTGCTCATTTAAAGGAGGCAAAGGAAAAAGTAATGACTCCATATCTTCTCTATTAAAACCAGCTTGAGCACTGCGTGAATTATTTTTAACCAATTGTTGGTAAATAGTTCCGTGATAAAAATAATATAAATAAGTAATGTTTATAATTGATGGAAATAACGGTATAACTTTAGCCATAGCTACGTTATAAGCACCTTCTTCGGCAAAGAATACTTTTCCCACTGAAGCTCCGTATCTTGCAAGTAAGATGTCCCCCTTGCGGGTACGTTTAGTAGCACTCTTTTCCGGTATAAAAACAGGATTAGGAGTAGTTCCATAATCTCTGATTTGAAATAATCGGATGTATCCGGCTGCCGGTTCGCTTTTGAATTTAGATTTTGGAGGTTGAGCGCCTCCTGAAATATCAATGATTTCGTTATGCCTTATCCACTCCCACGAATCGGGTATATCAAAGGGAATCTCCCCGGAAATGTCCTTTTCTGAGCCATCCGGGAAGATTTCATAGGTTCCCCTGTCTTTTATTTTCCTACGCCTGCATTATTGAGAATGTTTTAGATAAAGCCTCAACAATTCGTTCCTGTTCTCGAGTTGGAGGAATAGCAATGAAAGAGTTTACTATTTTTTCTTTAGAAATATTAGGCTGAGCACCTCCTTCTCCTTGTTTAATAAAAGAAGTACGTTGCGCCATTAAATAATAGAAAACGTAGAGATTGAAAATCCCGGAAAAAGGGACACATGCGCAACACGCTTGATTAGTCGTGGCGGGGAATGTAAGAATCCCCAATTTTCCAATAGTAGCACCATACATGGCCATGAGAACACTTCCCACCGGATTCAGCTTAACAGAAGTCTTTTCAAGAGCCACGGCACTAATGCTTTCAGGAATCGAAGTGATATAACCGTCTGTTAAATCTCCTGTTTTTAGCCAAGGAATATCTCCCTGATAATACTCCGGATGCGTGCGGCTTGGTGTTGCTCCTGCTCCCCATAGACCGATTTCTCCCAATCTTGCCCACGCCCACGTTTCTGGTATTTCAAAGGGTAAATCTTCTGTAATATCAGTTTCGCTTCCATCATCATAGATTAGGAACGTTCCCCTATCTCGTCTTTCTATCCGGCTCATTGATTTAGCTGCCTTTTTACCGAGCTTGGCACGCTCCTCGGCTATACGTTCCAAAAGAACGCTCGCAGGCTCGTCATTCGGGGCTTGAGGAACGAGCTTGCCCTGTATAGCGTGCTGGAGAATAGATTTTTTGAGTGAGGCTGGTAGGGATTCATTCAGCTCCGAAAGTTTCTGCTCTACTATATCATAGTCACCAATAGCTGGGGAAACCTGTCTAATAACTTGCTCAATTCTCAGCTGTTCAGCCGTAGGCGGCAACGGAACCAGGTATTCTTTTACTGTAGACAGCGACAATTCTTTTTGCTTGGTGCTACCATCAGATTGCTCCTCTATGACGCTTTGAACAGAGGGATTAGCAAAGTAATAGAACAAGTATAGGGATGTGACATAGTCACGAAGTGGCCGAATTACGGTAACGTGACTATCTGCTACGGCCAATTCATAGGGATTTTTCTTTGCTTCATACACCGCCATTCTACCGAGTGTCCCCAGCCCGGTTGAGTTCCATAAAAGGTCATAGTCTTGCAGGATTCTTTCCTCTGCATAAGAACTGAGGGTTTCAGGAGCTATGAATTGAGCCTTGTCGATAGAAAAGCCTGCCCATTGGTTACACTTCTGCGCAATAACGGGATATTTTTTTATTGGCGAGTATTTGGGGGACTTTCCTCGTTGAATATAAGAGCAAAGATTTTCAAGCCTCACCCACTCCCAAGAATCAGAAATGTCGAAAGGAATTTGCTCATCAATACAGGCAGGTTCGCCCCCATTGATGCTTTCATAGTAGTGCCTATACACATAACAATGTCTAAGTGCGTCAAATTAAGCATTTTGTAAGCTATTCGCTTGATTTTATGCTGCTCTCTGGTAGAATGTTTGACGAAGAATCTGATTAGTAGCATGGCGAGTAACAAAGCGATTGATTTAGGAGTAATGACCCGAGTTGAGAATCTCCGGAGCATCTGGCCGGATGAAGCTCGGGATTTCACGCCGTGGTTGGCAAAAGAGCAGAATTTGAAGCTATTGGGAGATGCTGTCGGTATTGATTTAGTCCTGGAGGAAAAGGAATCGTCTGTTGGAGCCTTTAGTGCGGATATTTACGTAAAGGAGGAAGGTACAAATCGCCGTATTATCATCGAAAACCAGCTAGAGGCCACTGACCACGACCATTTAGGAAAGCTCATTACCTATGCTTCCGGTAAATCTGCAGATGTGGTTATTTGGGTGGTGAAAAAAGCAAGGGATGAGCATCGACAGGCTATCGAGTGGCTGAATCAAAGAACCGATAATTCTCTTGGCTTTTTCCTGCTCGAGATAGAGCTGTGGAAAATCGACAATTCCAGAACAGCTGTTAAGTTCAATGTGGTCGAGCAGCCCAACGAGTGGGCAAAATCTGCGAAAGGGAGCGGCTCACAAAGCGCAATTCAGCTGTTCCAATTAGACTTCTGGTCATCATTCCGTGAAGCCGCTAAGCAAGACGAGGATTTCATGCAGGTGTTTACATTGCGTAAGGAGCATGCTCACGCTTGGTATTCTCTGAGTATAGGGAACTCTACCTGTGACATTACTCTCCGCGTAAATACGATAAAGAACTTAGTAACAGCTGCATTCTACATCAGCGGCGACAAGGAATTATTTGCCGAGCTCAAAAATGAATCAGCCACCATCGAGCAGGAAATGGGAGGTAAGATGACTTGGAACGAGGCCAGCAAGGATTGCACAATCTTCAACACCTACAAGGGAGATGTTCGCAACAAAGCTAACTGGCCAGAGCTCTTCGCCTGGATGAGAAATACGGCCATCCAAATCCGCAAAGTTTTCAAACCGAGAGTAGGCTAATAAACAATATACTTATACAAAATGGATATTGCCAAAATTTTAGGTTCTTTTTATGAACGACATATTTCTCTTGTCAACAAATTACAACAAGCAGAGCTTTTACAAGATTCTATATATCATTACACTAGTGAAGCATCTCTTAAAAGTATCTTAAATACAGGAACAATATGGTTTACTAGAAGAGATTTACTGAATGACCCTACAGAGCATTTACATATTCATAAAATTGTTGAATATTGCTTATTAAATGGTTCATTGAATTCGGATTTTGTCGAACATATTAAACAAGTCAATAATTTTTTCTTTTCTTGCAAAAATGGCAGTCAATGCATTAGTATAGATAAGAATATCTGTCTTGCATCATTTTCCATGGATGGGGATGCTCTGCCAATGTGGAATTGTTATGCAAACTCTCAACAATCTGAAGGGTACAATATTGGTTTTGACTTTAATTTAATCCGCGACAATTCAGATACATTTTGCATAGCCCCAGTCATTTACAAACAAACAATACAGATTGAAGCCATATTTGAGTACTTAAGTTTCTTGGAGGATATGTGGCTAACAACGGTTGACAAGACGGGAAAATTTGATGAAGCCAAAAATAAAATAAATACTGCGCTGTCAGATTACACTTCGGAGGTAGGCTGTTTGTTTAAAAGTAAATCTTATGAATATGAAAAAGAGGTGAGGATTATAGTTCATCCTAAATCAAAGATGTTAAAAACGAGAGAATCTAACGGACGTTCTGTTTATTATTTACCTGTTCAATTTGAAAAGAATATAGTTAAGAGTATTACGTCTTCTCCAACTATGGATAGAAACATAGCACAAAATAAAATCAAAAATATAATAGAACAAGAAGGCTACAATGTAGAGATAAAGCATTCTAATGTTCCATATCGTAACTCATATTAAAAGTCGCTATGGACACAAGAAAAGGTTACATCTACATACTGACGAATCCGTCTTTCCCTGATTACGTAAAGATAGGCTATGCTGACAACGTGGAAGCACGGTTGCGGCAGCTCAACAGCACGGAATGCACGCCGTTTGCGTTCCGAGTGTACGCTACTTACGAAGTCCCTGCACGCTTGGCGGACAAGGATGTACACAGCATCATTGATAGTCTTAACCCGGTTCTGCGATCCTCCGAGATGTGCAATGGTCGGCTCCGAGTGCGTGAATTCTACGCCATGGCTCCCGAGGAAGCGTACAAAATTTTTGAAGCGATGGCCAACATCCACGCCTGTCCCGAACGCCTGCGCCTGATTCCAGCGAGCACCGAGGAGAAGAGGGACGAGGAAGATGCTAGCACAATCGAAGAAGGGATAGAGGAACGTCGACGCAGGTATTGGTCTTTCGCATTAGATTTCATACACGAAACCCACGGCAATGCTGCTTTCAGCAACGTTAATCCCGCAAAAAGCAGTTGGATTAACGGCTACATTGGGATTCAAGGCATTTGCTTGTGCTGTGTTGCTAATGGAAAAGGAGCCAGAGTTGAGTTGTATATAGAAAAAGATGCACCTGAAGAAAATAAGCGAATTTTTGATAATCTCTTCGCTATAAAATCTGCTATAGAAGAAAATCTTGGAGTATCACTTACATGGCACCGCGGGGATAACATAAAGTCATCCAAGATTTTCTATCAGCTGTGTGATGTAAGCATCACAAACGAAGCCGACTGGCAACAAATGGCATTTTTTCATGCAAAGTGGAGCAAAAAGTTCTACGATGTAATCGTGCCGCATGTCAAAAGACTACTGAACTAAACTCAAGATCCTCGTTTTATGAGAATCTTGGGCATATTGTCCAGAATGCCGAAGAAAAGAGGCCGCTGCCGTGATCACCGGCGGGAGGGGATTCTTGCCAGTTCTTGTTTCACAAGCTGGGTGTAGATCTTGGCGCATTCATATGACTCCTGCTAATCTTTCTGCTCGCTCTCGCGGCTATGGATATCCTTCTGGATTGTCACGTATAGCCCGGAAGGTTCTTCCCATGGTGGATCACACTCATTACATCGTGAAAACAAACTGCTTTATGGCTTAAGCACCGAATTATACCCGGCTGCATGTTCAAAGGCTCCTGCCATTTCCTCTTGTTGCGCTGCCGGGATTCCCATATTCGTTGCAATGCTTCGCCAGCCTGATACAGCCCGGGCTATGGGGATGAGTAACTCCTTAGCCTCCCTGGGGCGTATGTAGAAAATATCAGCACATGCGCAAAGCAGGTTGAGTGAAGCTGTATTATCTCCCTCCACGATATCCATGGAAAGAGTATGTCCCTTGACATGCTCCGGAGTGGGGTTGACATCAAACAGCGGCGCCAGTTGCCATCCTTTACGTTCCTTGCGAAGGAAACCATGATTCCGAGGATGATCATCCACATTGGTCACCATGATGCTCAGCGCTATACGGCACCACAGTTCTTTCAGGTCTGCCCGGGGATTTGCTGTATACTGGCTCATATACTCTGCCAGCTCTGTGTAGGAGCGAACCTCCCCGTCCTGAGCTTGAAGCATCGTCATCGCGGAAATGTAAGGCAGACGCGTACCACTGGGGCTGCGATCAAATCGACGGCTCAGAAAAACGCTCTTACCACGAGCCGGACGCTTCAGGCTGAATTCCGGAACGCGTAACCCGGCTTTGGCTGCGATTGTCATGGCCACAGCCTCCCACGCCACCACATCATATTCCTGCTGGGAGTTACTGAACTTGGCCATATAGAGGTTGCCTTGCTCATCCTTTACGCTAGCTTTGGGCCATGCACCACCCAGGGAAGAACCGGGATTCAACAGCATGCGTAGCTCTGCCGGTGTTGCCGTGTCGCGGCAGAGGTGTTCCGCTGCATGATGCAAGGGAAGTAGATCAATAATCGGCGGTATGCTTGCTCCCTCTTCCGTGTGCAGGAAAGTAGAACCTCCATCGGTAGAATAACGCAGGGCACCCATGCGGGCCATATCATTTACACCTAGCAAATAGTGTTGCTCTCCTAAAGCTCCGCTCACAGTCGGATATCCCGGCAGACCTTTGCGATGTGCTTGCTGTATCAGTCGGCGCCCCCATCTATCCGGTGCACTATCGCTCATGCTGCCAAAAAGCACTTGCCCCGGGGCGGTATGGTATTTCCCGCGCCCAAGCGGAAGCATAGGCTCCAGCTCGTAGCTGTGCGGGTGGTTCAGCCACTCCTGGCTGTATTCAAAACTGGCAGATCTCTGACGGCGGTGGTGTATCCACAGTGTGCCGACCCGGATGCAATCTGCTCCGGGTTGCAGTAAATCGGTATACACCCCTATCTCTGTATCATTGGTCATAGCGCTTGTTCACTATATTCTTTGGCATCTGTTCTGCTTCCAGACCTAATCCTACGGCATCGTGACGCGCATCAAAAGCATCGCTCAGGCGCTCAATAAGGCCCAGCGCAAAGATAACTGCTGCATAGCTGCTCATGGATACCCCGGCATCTCCCTTTTCGATGCGGTACAGCGTTGCTCGCGATATACGCGCACGCTCCGCAAGCGTCGTCGTTGATATACGCCGCCGGCGCCGGGCATCTCGCAAATCATTTCCCATCTTCTTCAGGGCTTTTGCAGCTTGCGGATAGAGTGGCCATCTCTCGTTCATGATGCCTGATTATGTCTCATATCTGAGTAAAAAGCAAGAGTTTTTAATCAGATGTGAAACAAAATCGCGCTGTGAGGGAGTTACAACCTCTACAGCGCGTAATTGAGACTAAAAAATGCTCGGGGCGATAGGATTAGTTTTATTGATATTTCAGCAAGTTACGTTGTGCGAGTGCACCCTTTTGTACACCCAGCAAGCGAAAAGTGCACCCGCTTGCAATTTTGTGTCATACAGCCCACAGTAGAAGAATGCACAGGACGAAAAGCGGCATTCAGGCGGGCATGATGCACACCAGAATACAGCGGCTCTGATGCTCTTCTCTTCCGTTCTGCTGATTCCCGGGGGCTGATGTGGTTCCGCGCTCCCGCACTGGTGCATCTGGTGCACGCTCTGCTTTCGGCTATCGGCTCCGCTCTCTGCTCTCTGCTTATCTCGCCCCCCTCTGTCTGGGTGACATGGTATCGTGTCGCGCGTATCTGTTCAGCCTTGCCGCCCTGCTGCTGCCCGCACCCCCTACCCCTTTTCTCTCTGGAGCAGGTTCCATACCCCACCCCGGGCGCGTTTGTGGGTATACCCCAGCGAGTGAGTGAGGGGACACGCATCCGAAAATTGTACCGATTTCCACAGATAAAGAAGAAGCCCCCGTTGATGGTGCGGCAACACCCGGGGGCTGATTTTGTAATATGATACAATACACTGCATTGAGCGGTTTCCCGACAGGCGTTATTACACCACAAAATACTGCCGGAGTCAAGCCGCATCCACATGCCAAAAACATCTGTCTCTGGTGGCTCTGGTGGCGGTATCGCTGGCCGTCAAGCCTTGCGATAGCGTCCACCTGTCAGGGCATAAAATGGGCGTGTACCCATGCCATCCCCAAGGGGTCGCGCGCGCGTGAATCTGCGCTAAAAAAGAATCGCGTAAACGTCTCACCTGGAATCTGTCAACATGCGCGAGAGCATGTATTTTATTCGTTTTATCCTTATTTTACGCATATTTTTTTGATTATCATTCCCAACTTTGACCTTTTAGCTCATTTTGTAATTAGTTTTCAAAATCGTTTTTTTAGGCCTGTGTATAATGCACTCGTCCACACGCTGCCGTTTCTGCTGGGACTGGTGCACAAGTTGCGAGCAGGTGCGGCGGCGGTGGTAAAGCCTGTTACATGGTGTAGCGGGTACTAAATCAAAAAGATAGAAACCATGGAATATACATCCATCGACATAGACGGCACCAAGGCGGCCTTTCTTCGCGCTGCTGGTGGTGAGACTTCCAGCCCCGTAGTAACCCCCAACGGCTTGGCTGATTTTGGCGTGACGTTCCTTTCTAACCTCATGGCCATGCTCAAGCCGCGACTGGCCACAGGCGGGCAGGAATACGGCCTTGCAAGCGAGTATGCAAAGCGCATCGGTCGCAGCCTGAACACGGTGAAAGACTGGCTCCGCAATCTGGAAGCAAAGGATATGATTCACCCGATTCAGGGAGCACCCAGCAAGCCCGGCGCGGTCGGTGATACGCTGTACAACTTCGCAGAAGTGGATGCCGCCCTGCGTGAAGTCCGCAAGCAGAACAAGGAAGCCAAGGCCGCTTGATATGCAACCGAACAACACCGCCGCCGCCCCTTTCACCGGGGGCGCGGCTTTCCCTCTCAAAAAATCCTCACATGGCAAAAAAAGATACCTCTTCTATTTTTTGGTACCTCAAAATCCTGTTAAGTCAGCAGACGTTTTTCACCAATGCTAATGACGCTGAGGGCATGGCTGGCCTGATGCTGGCATTCTACTGCATTCGCACCGCTCCGAACGGTGGCAAGGTGGAAAATCCCCGCGAGCTGCTGGAAGATAAACGCACAGCCCGCACTCATGGATTCAAAAGCCAACACCGCAAGCTTCTACTCTCAACCCCATCTGTGCCGGGGTTGTGGCATTGGGAAGGCTCTACGCTTATTTCCGACCTTTACCCTGTAGCAGAAGAAACTGCCCAGCTCTGCCGCTCTGCGGGTGGTACAAAATCAGCAGAAAGTCGAAAACTAGCCAAAGAACAACAGGAAACAGAAAACTATTCACCTACAGTACATCTCAATGAATACTAAATCCCCCCACCAAAAAGAAATGAACACAAACAATGAACGCCGCACGCCTTGTGCCCCTGAAGTAGAAAAGGGGGTACTCGGTCTGTGCATCAACCAGACGGAACGCATCCATGAGTGCGTAAAAATGGGAGTAACAGAAGAATTCTTTTTTACCCCTCTCTATAAGAAGCTTTGGAGTTTCATCAAAGATAGAGCTACCCAAAATCTGCCCTTTGATATGGCAACCCTGGGACAAGCCGCCATGGATGCAAAAATCATCGACCGTGAGGGCGGGGCATCCCTGCTTGCGGAGCTGATTGCAAAATCTTCCCCGGTCTTGGCTCTGCCTGAACACATCCGGATTCTTAATGCGAAGCGTATCCGGCGCGAAATCATCAAGCGAGCCGCTGAAGCTACCGCGCTTGCCTACGATGAAGAGACGGACAGCAGCGAATACTCAGCACTTGAGATTATGGGCTATTCGGCAGAGCTAAGGCGAGAATTACAGAGAACGAAAACCGCAACCACACTAGCAGACTCTCTGAGCCATGAAGTATGGCCTAGCATCAATGAGCGCAACGAAAAGCACACGCATATTCTAGGGGTGCGGACAGGGTTCCCCGCTGTGGATGATGCTCTGGGCGGTCTGCGTGGCGGCACGGTCACTATTCTAGGGGCGCGTCCCTCAACCGGAAAGACCGCCTTATCTTTGAACATGGGGCGAAGCATCGCGGAAGATATCAAGAAGAATCGCCCCGGTAGCAAGCTGGTGTACCTCACAGCAGAAATGGCGCCAAAGGCACTAGCAGAACGGATGCTGTCCTCTTGTGCGGGCGTGGATATCAATCAGGCCGTAACTCAGCCGCACGGCGTAACACAGGAACAGGCCGACAGGCTCCGCAGAAGCAAGAAGTATCTGGGTGCCCTGCCTGTAGAGTTTCATCCGGTGGCTGGCATGAACACCGCCGAAATAGCGGCTCTGATACGGCAAGAACACTTGCATTCCGGTGTTCCGGTTGCCTGTGTGGTGTTGGACTACTTGCAGTTGATACAGGGGGACAAGGCAAAGAAGTACGCCAACAGGAACGAAGAGATTGGCGAAGTATCGCGAGGTCTGCACCAGATTGCTACGGAGTTAAATATCCCGATGCTGATTCTCTCCCAGTTGAACCGCAACGCAGCCGACAAGGCTCCCACCATGGCCGACTTGCGCGAAAGTGGAAGCATTGAGCAAGACGCAGACGCTATCATCCTGTTACACAGACCCGCACCAGATAAGGAAAAAATGGAAGAAAATCCCGTTTCATTTGACGCTTTTCTAAACATCGTTAAAAATCGGGATGGAAAGACAGCCGATATCAATCTTTCTTGGACACCAGAATATCAACTATTTAGAGAGACGCGAAAGCAAGAATAACACCCAAGCAAAAGGACAAGACTCTTGCTAGACTCTTGCAACATAAAATAGAATAGAATAGAAGAGAATAGAATAATAAATTCTATTCTCTTTCTATGTCTGAGGTGAGAGCTTGAAGGCTCTCCCCAGCCACAGAAAGCGGGTCTACTTCCGAACGCTTGGGTGATTTGAAAACGCCCCAGTCTTGCAGCCTGTCTGTGCACCCTTTTTTGCGTATATCGCGAAAAGCTTTCAGTTCCTCCATGATTAAATCCGCTAAACGACCGCCGCCAAGGCCGACATTATCCAAAACTTGCTTGATTTCTTCGGGGGTGTATGCATCCTGCATTTGTTCACCGTGCACCATGTGCAAAAACGCCTCTCCGGGAGTATAACAGGCTCCGTATCCGTCCTTGTGGTGACGGTTAATGAAGCGAGCCATATACAATGTAGATTGCGTGACAAACTGGGGCACCGTCATACCCGCGCTTTTAGCTGCAACTTCAACGCTTCTTTGCTCTCGTGCATTGCCTGTACCTGTGAAAGGCTGTTGCTTCTCTCGTCTTATTTTGATTTTTTCAGATGGAGAACTGCATACAACAGCCCGAGAATTCGGGTCACTACACAAAGCGGCGATGCACTCTTGGGCTGTTCCCTCTCCGCTTTCAATTTGAACAAAATCCGGTATACCGTTACGGCTTGAAACGTCTTGAATTCTGATTGGCTCGTCTATACATCTCTCTAATGCCTTTAATCTGACCTCTTTCCCACGGATTTTTTCATTTTCAGCTTGGGTTATTATATTTTCTTTAGAGAAAAAGGGGTACTTCCGTTTCATAATATCATGGTCTATCAGACCTTGCCAGCCTGTCATTAGCATACGAGCGTTGCGAATCTCGATATAAAGCGGGCTATCATGCATATCTCTCATACCCTCACCATACCACGCCACCGCTTAGCGCGTCAATGGCAAGCCGCACATGGTGACACACTAACGCACAGCACCCGCCACGATAGGGCTACCAGCGGGCAATGACTCCCCAGAGTGCGGCGCGGTGGTGGCGGCTTTCGGGGGTACGGTGTGCATGGAACCGCCCCACATACGGCAAGGCTCCCCCCTACCGGGGGCAGGTGCAGGGCTTAACATGGCAGGGAGAGACAGAACCGGGGGCAAGGGCTGAGCGGCAAGGCGGTATGCGGATGCTGGCTCGCGCCCGCGCGGACTGCCCCAGAGCTTTACGGCTTGCATCAGCGTTACGACTCCGGCATGGGGAGAATCAGCATCACTACGCATCAACCGCACAGAACGCGCTAGAACGCGCTTGCCCCTCATTCTGGCACAAGTACCCAGACAGCCCGCAAAAACGCGCACAGCGAATTCGGGTAGGGCAAAAATGGGCAATTCTGCAAATGTTCACTTCTCAGGCCACGGAAAAGCCCGCTCCACTGCATCAAGCAAGGTGGGCGGGCTGTAGTTCCGGGGTCTGGTGGATGGATTACTTCATTCTTTGCAGGTACTCCCGCACGGCCTGATTCACGAAAGCGTCAAGGCTCATGTTCTCAGCGGTGGCAGCGTGCATGATTTCCTGATAAAAGCTCTCGGCAAGTTCAAGCTCTATCTCTACCCGGGTATGTGCTTCTGTGCTCATGTGTTCCGGCCTATCGTAGGGGGTTATATCTGCATAGCGGCCATGCGCTCATTCGCAAGCTGGCTTTCGTATTCCACATATTCCCGATAGCTCATGCCATGGGCGGCGGCTTTCCGCATTGTGTGGCGATAATCCTGCAAGGCTTCAATGTTCATTGCCACTTCCTCTTGTAAAAAGCTGATTATATCGCGCCCCAGATTGTCAGCGTATCGCTGAATGAAGCGGTACAGGCGGGGCGAAACGATAATCTCCGGGGTGAGCTGGATGCTGGGTGTTTTCGTGTGTGTGTTCATGTTCATATTGTGTTTAGTGGGTGAGGGTTCAGGCGGTGCGGGTGTAGGGCTTCAGGGCGGGCGCGGTCGGTACGATAGTTTGAGCAATCACATCAAGCCCGCGCATCTTGTCCGCTTGGCTTGCGGTGTAGTATGCTCTCTCAATCTCTTCAGAATCATGCCCCACGATAGCGCGTGATAAATCTTGTGTTATACGTTTATCGGAACGCAACACAGACACTACAGAATGCCGGAATGAATGAAATGATTTTGGAGATACGTTTTTGCGCTTGCCTTTAAGCGCGGTCTTTTCGGTATCAACCTTAACAATGCCCCATGCTTTCAGCAATGACGTGAATTCAGTGGAAATGCTGGCATCACCGCGCATATAGCGTTGAGCCATGTGAGGGAATACATATTCTTCCTGCCCGCCCTGCTCCGCGCGGATAGTCAGCAGACGTTCCCGCAAGGTCGGATGCAGCGGGATATCCATATCCTTATCAGTCTTTCCTGTGGTGAAGCTCAAACAATCGGATGCAAAGTCAATAAAATCCCAGCGAAGCGAGCACACATCACCCAGACGCTGCCCGCCTGTCATGACGGCTACCAGCGACATATCACGCCACGGCGCGGGGAACTGAGTCACCAGAATACGCAATTCCTCAGCCGTAAAAGGAAGCCGCTTTATCTTATCACGCCCCAGCTCGGGATTCACTTCGCGGGCAAGCTTGGCCAGATTCAGATTCACAGGCATAGGGGAACGCACCAGCAATTCATCATCTACCGCCTTGTTGAATGCAGCGGACAGATTGGTGCGGAACAGCCCCACGGTGCCAACAGATACCAGCGTGAGGGCATGCCGGAGATAGGCCAGCATATCAGCCTTGGTGAGCATATCCAGCCGCATATCTGCGCGTTTATCCATCCATTCCAGAAAAGCCTTGAACGCCCGGCGGCGGTTGCTCTCAGTCTTGGCTCCGGCCTGTCCTTGGAAGTCTGTAAGATACTCGCGGACGGTGGGCATCTTGCCGCCCATGCCGCTGGCCTGTGCCACAGAACGCAAGGCATCAGCGGCGGTGGCGTAGGTGGTCTGCCCCTTAGCAAGGCGTTCCATGCTGTCAGCGACCTGCTGTGCGTAAGCCTTGGATTGCTTGGCAGAGACTCCAGCCTTTCCCTTTATGGGTACCTTGGTGCTCTTCTTCTCGGTGATTCCGTTCTGGTTCTTCCATGTGGCGTACCACATGCCATTTCTTTGTGTTAATCCGGCCATATATCGGGGAGTGTTTTAGCGTTTCTTTCGGTGCATGAAACAGGGTGTACACCCATAGGGCAAAATGTACACCCATGTACACCCAATGTGCACCCTTGTGTACACCCACGCTACCACACATAATTGCCGCCCTACAAGATAAAAAATCGCGCTGTGAGGGAGTTACAACCTCTACAGCGCGTAATTGAGACTAAAAAATGCTCGGGGCGACAGGATTCGAACCTGCGACATCCAGCTCCCAAAGCTGGCGCTCTACCAGGCTGAGCTACGCCCCGTGTTGAAGAGCAAAAAATCGAGATATGAGGGTAAAAAAATAATGGCTCGGGACGGGATCGAACCGCCGACACGCGGATTTTCAATCCGCTGCTCTACCAACTGAGCTACCGAGCCATTCTGCAAGCCCGTCTTGGACGGGGTGCGGGGGAAGTTTACACCAGATTCTCACAGAAAGCAAGCCAAAAATTGCATTTTTTGACATTTTTTTATTTACAGGTTGTACCAACAGCACACAATGCACTGATTATCTGACAGAAGAAGGCGCGGCGCAAAGTGTGCGCAGCAGGTCCAGCAGGGAGGCAAAGCGGTAGGCAGCGCGTGAAAAATCGGAAGCAGAGGTCATGCGATTGGGGATGGCGGCGCAGGGGATGCCGGCATTCTGGGCGGCGATAGTTCCATTTTCCGAGTCCTCGATAATGAGGCAATCCTCCTTTTCGAGGCCGAGGCAGGCGCGAGCGGCCTCGAACAAGGCGGGATCGGGCTTGACCGGGTAGCCATCGGTGCGGGTGAAGACGCCGGCAAAGCGGTCGTAGATACCGAGTTTTTCGAGCCAGCCTTGCACCCAGCGGCGTGAGGAGGAGGAAGCTACAGTCACGCCAATGCCCTGCTCTGCGCACCAGTCAAGCAGTTCGGCGGCACCGGGCATGAGCCCCATGCGCTCCAAGTCGGCTTCGAGCATGGCCTGGCGGGCGGGTGTTTCTTTCTCCCAGTCGTATTGCTTGCCGGTGAGTTTTTCGAGATGAGCGGCGGGGTCCCAGTGGGAGTAGCCTGCGCCCAGGCAGGGGGCGTAGGTGGCAATGGATATTTCCTGTCCTTCGCGGGCATAGAGGTGAACCCACGACTGGTAGATGGCCCACTCTGTATCGACGAGCACGCCATCAAAATCGAAGATGATACCCTTTGGTCGAAGCATCAGTCCGAGGAGGGGGAAAAAATCAGAGTTCGCCCTTGAGCTTGGCTTTCCACCATTCCCTGAAGGTGCGGTGGGCCAGATTCACGCGGAAGAGGTAGATGGCGATGGCGATGTACAGGAAGTTCGGAATCCAGGCGCTGAGCCATGCCTGCATGAGCCCGGCCTCACCCAGCGCAGGGAAAACGCGGTAGAAGAAGAGCATGAGCGCAGCCAGCAGCACGGCGATGCCGATACCTTTCATTGTTCCGCGGCGCTGGAATGTAACCGAACTGGGGATGGCCAGCACAACCAGCACCAGGCAGGAGAAGATGCGAGCTATGCGCACGTGCCACTCGGTGCGTTTCTTGGCGCGGTCTTCGCGAGAACCGGCACCGGAGGAAATGTATTCATACAGAGCAGAGGTGCCCATGGAATCAATGCGGCCACTCTGGCTGGGGCTGATAATCTGGTAGGGTTTTTCCTCAAACGCCACGGTGAGGGTGGCTGCATACGAGTCGTCCTTGGGGCGCACACCGGGGGCGGCCATTTCACGCACGTAGACATCATCCAGGGTCCAGGTGGAATCCTCCTTGTTCCAGGTCGCCTTGCTGGCGCGATACTGCTTCAGCAGCTTGCCACGCAGCTTGGAATCGAATTGGTCGATGCTGACGCCCTTCATCGGCGCGCCGGGGTCTGTGATGAGCGCGGGCTGCTGAATACGCCAGATGCGGGAGGTGGCATCGCTGCGGTAGACGATGGACTTGGCCGTACCATCGGCATTCTTATGCTTCTTGAGCACCATTTCGCGGTAGAGCGAGCCGCTGGGGGCCCAGTGAAAACCGCAGATGCCGTATGCGAGCGACACGAGGGTGGCCATCATGAAAATCGGGAGGCAGAGGCGCAGCAGAGAGCGGCCGGACTGCAGCATACCGGTAATTTCGCACCCACCGCAGAGCTTGCTGAGGCTCCAGAGCGTGCCCATGAGCAGGGTGTACGGCAGAATCTGGTACAGGAACATGGGCAGCTGCGTGCCGTAGAAGTAGAGGGCGCCCAGCAAGGGGTCATCGAATCGGGAGCGGAAGCGCTCCATGTTATCCGTAAAGTCCGCCAGAATGTAGATGAGGAGCATAATCATCGTACACATGAGGAAATACGAGACAAAATTGCGGGTCATGTAGCGATCCATAGTGCCCATGAACGAATAGAGCACGGCGCCCACAAAAGGCAGGAAGCACAGGGCTCCCAGGAAAATCGGGCGGCAGAGCTGCTCAATGGGGTATGTTTCGGGCATGCCGGGCACCTCCCACTTCATCTGCTCCAGTTCAATAGGAACCAGATAACAGGCGAGCAGAACACCCAGAATAAACAGGATAATGGCTGGAAGAGAGTTTCGAATAATTGACATGGAAGTAAGTTTTCCCGGGGAGAGTGTTTATTGACCAGTGCCGAGGCGCTCGGCGAGGTATTCCGGCAACCCGACGGACAGCACGGCCTGCTGGGCCCCGGCCACATCGTATTCCACGCGCCGGAGAGTGACGGTGGCAGCGTCGGAATCATAGATGGCATAACAAGCCCGCGGGTCGCCATCGCGCGGTTGCCCCACGGAGCCCACATTAATGAAATATTTGCGGCCCTGTTCGAGATTCACCACCGTTTCGCCTTCTACTACAAGCTGCTGCCAGTATTCGGCATGCTCACTGGCGTGGCGACCGTCCCAGGTGAAAACGCGGGGCTGGTGGGTGTGGCCATGGAAGCAAAGCGGGAGGAACTGGCGCTGGAAGTTGCCGGTGGCATCGTTGGCGTTCAGAATGTAATTCCACGCCATAGGCTGGTCCAGGCATGAGTGAACCATGGCGAATTTTGAGCGTTCAATGCGCTGCAGCGGCAGGCGGCGCAGCCAGGTGAGGCTGTCCTCATCCAGGCGGCTGGCATTCCACTCCATCGCCTTGCGTGCCAGGGGGTTCATGCGTATGGCAAACTCGCTCCCCTGAGCGGGGTCTTTCAACAACTGCGCAAAATGCACAACTTCGGCATCGTGATTACCCTTCACCACAGGGCAACCAAGGGCGCGGATTTCATTCACGCACTCCTGAGGGTATGCATTGTAACCCACTACATCACCAAGGCATACCACGCTCCCGCACTGCATGCTCTGAAAATCCGCCATGACGGCATACAGGGCGTGCAGATTCGAATGGATATCACTGATAACCGCGATTTTCGCCATAGGTAACTCATACTTTATACCACAAAGCCCGATTCTCCGCAAGCCCCTAATTTAAGCTTTTCCGTGCGATTTCGCGGGCGCGCACCTCCTGGGTGAGTTTCATGGCGCAGAAGTCAGGGCCGCACATGGAGCAGAAATGAGCAGATTTAGCGCTGGCGTGCGGCAGGGTGATATCGTGGTATTCGCGGGCGCGGTGCGGATCAAGGGAGAGATTGAACTGGTCCTCCCAGCGGAATTCAAAGCGCGCCTTAGCCAGAGCATTATCACGCAACTGCGCACCGGGATGCCCCTTGGCCAGGTCGGCAGCGTGAGCCGCAATCTTGTACGTGACCACGCCCTCGCGCACGTCCTCGCGGTCCGGCAGCCCGAGGTGTTCCTTGCGCGTCACATAACAAAGCATGGCGCAGCCGCGCTGGGCAATCTGCGCGCCGCCCAGAGCCCCGGTGATGTGGTCGTAGCCGGGCGCGATATCCGTTGCCAGCGGCCCCAGGGTGTAGAAAGGCGCCTCGTAGCACCACTCAAGCTGCTTGCGCATATTCTCCGGCACCAGGTGCAGAGGCACGTGGCCGGGTCCCTCGTTCATGACCTGCACCCCTTTATCCCAGGCGCGGCGGGTGAGTTCGCCCTGCACCTCCAGCTCCGCCAGCTGGGCAAAGTCGTTTGCATCTGCAATGGAACCGGGGCGCAAGCCATCGCCGATGGAGATAGCCACATCGTAAGTAGCCAGGATATCGCACACTTCATCCCAGTGGGTATAGAGGAAATTTTCCTCATCGTGCAGCATCATCCACTTGGCAATAATGCTGCCGCCGCGGGAAACGATCCCTGTGGCACGCCGGGCCGTGTGCGGCACAAAGCGCTGCAGCAGAGCGGCATGCACCGTCACATAATCCACCCCCTGCTTAGCCTGTTCGATGAGGGTATCGCGGAAAATGGGCCAGGAGAGATGCTCCACCATGCCGCTGCATTTTTCCAGGGCCTGGTAAATGGGAACCGTGCCGATGGGGACCGGACTGTTGCGCAGAATCCACTCCCGCGTCTTGTGTATATCTTTGCCGGTGGAAAGGTCCATCACCGTATCGCTCCCCCAGTGGATAGCCCAGCGAAGTTTCTCCACCTCTTCCTCGATTCCGGACGAAATGGCCGAGTTGCCGATGTTGGCATTAATCTTGCAGAGGAAATTGCGGCCGATAATCATGGGTTCTGCCTCCGGGTGGTTGATATTGGCGGGGATAAGAGCCCTGCCCGCAGCAATTTCCTGGCGAACAAACTCCGGCGTGTAAAATACCGGCATGCGGCTCCCCGGACGCGACTCTGCCGGATGCTGGTAATTCAGGTCTGCCCGCAGAACCATGCTCGCAGGGGAGAATCCGGGCTGCGACTCCAGCTCGCTCGGGCGGGGCATTCCGGTGCCCACCTCGTCCGCCAGCCTTTCCGGAGACTGATCGAAAGCATCGCACACAGACTGATACGCCGCGGCCCGGCCGAGATTCTCGCGGATAGCCACGTACTCCATTTCGGGCGTAATGATACCGCGCAAGGCATATTCGCGCTGGGTCGGGGGGTGCTCAAGGCTGGCGGCTTTCAGGCTGCCATCTGCCTCGCGCACCACGTCGTTGCGGGCGGCAATCCAGGCAGCACGCAAGGCGGGAATTCCCTGCTCCACCGAGCCGGCAAATGCATCATCGCCCCAAGGGCCGGAGCAATCATACAAGCGCACAGGCGCGTTCTTCTCCGTTGTTCCATCCGGGAAAACAGTATCGCCCTGCTCCACCTCACGCATAGCCACCTGCACCTCCGGAAACAAGTTCCCCTGCACATAAACACGGTGAGACCCCGGGTATTTCAATGCATCATACTTCATGCCATATATTCTAGCAACCCGACAGGATAACAAAAGTTTTTTTGCATGAATATGACAAAAACAGGGCGCTTGACTTTGATGCGAACCCTGGTGTACAATGCGCGCGCATGTTACCTATTGAGCAGATACGCAGTGACATTCTGGCCGCGGTGAAGGAACCGGGCTTCTGCGTGCTGCTCAGCGCGCCCACCGGCAGCGGCAAATCCACCCGGGTGCCGGGTATGCTGCTGGAAGCCGGGTGGGGGGAGCGCGGCACCATCATCGTGGTGCAGCCGCGGCGCCTGGCCGCGCGGCTGCTGGCAGGCTACGTAGCGAGCCAGTTTCCCTGCCGGCTGGGGCAGGAGGTGGGTTACACCGTGCGTTTTGATTCGCAACGCAGTGCGGCCACCCGCATTCTTTTTGTGACGGATGGTATTCTGGAGCGCCGCCTGACGGAGGACCCGGAGCTGAGCGGGGTTTCGGCCGTCATTTTTGATGAAGTTCATGAACGCAGATTGAGCGGAGATCTGTGTCTGGCCCGGGTACTGGAACTGCAGCGAGGCAAGCGCCCGGAAATCGGGGTATTCGTGATGTCTGCCACGCTGGAGCTGGACAAGCTGCAGGACTACCTGCCACAGGCCACCGTGCTCCGCGCAGAAGGGCGGCTCTATCCGGTGGAAGTCAGCTACATGCCGCCTGTGCCCTTGCGCAACAAGTTCGGCTATGTGCAGCCACCGCCGGTGTGGGAGCAGTGTGCCACCGCCGTGCGTGAGCTGGTGGAGAAGCCGGACTGCGGCGATGTGCTCGTCTTTCTCCCCGGCGCGTATGAAATCCGCCGCACGGTTGAGATTCTGGAGCAAGTGGGATGGATGCGCGGGCGAGATGTATTTGCGCTGCATGGCCAGCTCACCCCTGAAGCCCAGGCGCGGGCCGTAGAATGCGGCAACCGCCCGCGCGTGATTGTTTCCACCAACATTGCAGAAACATCGCTCACCATTGAAGGCGTGCGCTCTGTAGTAGACAGCGGAACCGCCCGCGAAGCCCGCTGGGACCCGCTGCGCGGCATCTCCACACTGCACATCGTGCCCATTTCCCAGGCTCAGGCAGAGCAGCGAGCAGGCCGCGCCGGGCGACTCGGTCCGGGGCGCTGTATCAGGCTCTGGAGCGAGGCGGAGCAGCGGCGGAGAGCCCCCTTCCCCGCGCCGGAAGTACACAGGGCAGATATCTCGCAGGCTTTCCTGAACCTGCTGGTCTGGGGCTGCCGCAATCTGGGAGAAATCCGGCGTTTCCCATGGCCGGATGCGCCCACGGAGGCCGAAACAGCCCGGGCCTGGCAGTTGCTCGAAGAGCTGGGTGCCGCAGATGCACAGGGCATCACCGCCACTGGGCGGCAGATGCTCCACTATCCCCTGCCCCCGGTGCTGGCGCGACTTCTCGTGGCGGGCGAGGAATACGGCTGCAGCGCCGAAATGGCAGCCATTGCCGCCCTGCTGCAAGGGGAAGATGTTGCCCTCAGCTCCGGCTTGCACCCCAGTCTGCGGCACGAGGATGATTTCACCGATTTCCAGGCCGAATGGCGCGCCCTGCAAGCCGCCATACAGCTGAAATACAACCCGCAGGAATGCAGCAAACTGGGAATCATGGCACGCGCCGCGCGCGAAGTGGCGCTGGCTTTCCGCCAGATGCGGCAGCATCGTGGTCTCGAGCCCGATTTCGCAGCCCACCGCCAGGGTATTATCCGCGGACTGCTGGAATGTTTCCCGGCGCATGTCGCCGCGCGCAACAACACAGCCACCACCACCGCGCGCCTCTGCAACCGGCGGGGTGGCAGCATTGCGGGCGATTCCGTAGCCCGAGATGCAGAAATTTTCCTGGCCGCGGAAATGACCGAAGTAGGCGGAAAAAGCGTTGAAACCCGCCTGAGCCGCTGCACGGTTCTGACTGCAGATGCACTGCCCACCAGGGAGGATGATGTAGCCGTGTACGATGCTGCCCGCAAGCGGGTTCTCAACCACCACCGCACCCTCTACCGTGACCTCGTCATCGCAGAGAAAGAAACCGGCGATGCCACGGCAGATGAGGCAGCCCCGCTGCTTGCTGAGCAAGTGGTGCGCGGCAATCTGCGACTGGAAGGATGGGATGGCCATGTACTGCAGTGGATTAACCGGCTTGCCTGCCTGCGTCAGGCCATGCCGGAACTGGAACTGCCCGAGTTCAGCGAGGACGACCGGCTGGTCGCCATCACCATGATTTGCGAAGGTGCTGTAAGTTACAAAGAAATCCAGAACCGTCCGGTGCTACCCATTCTGGGCGAGTGGCTCTCCCCCTGGCAGCGGGAATGCCTGAATAAATACGCCCCCAAGGCCATCCGTCTGCCGAATGGACGAGAGGTAAAGCTCCTTTACCGGGAAGACGGCACACCAACATTCGGACTGAAATGTCAATTACTCTTTGGCGTACCGCAGACCCCGACCATTGCCGAAGGCCGCGTCAGATGCCTGGTGGAAATCCTGGCTCCCAACCAGCGGCCCTACCAGATTACCAGCGACCTGGCCTCCTTCTGGCGCAACGGCTACCCGCAGATGAAGAAGGACCTGGCCGGCCGCTATCCCCGCCACGACTGGCCCCCCACCGCACCCGATGCCTGATTACCTTTGATGGATTTGCGCCACGCGTATGTGGAGGGCGCGAGACTCAGAATACTCTTGACTTTGCAAGGCCGTACATTGTAGAATCTCCAAAATTGGTTTTCCACGGTATATTATGAATATTGCAATGGTTGGTACCGGCTATGTAGGCCTGGTCAGTGGGACATGTTTTGCCGAGATGGGTAACACCGTTACCTGTGTGGACGTGAACGTAGAAAAGATTGAGAATCTGCGGAAAGGCATCATGCCCATCTATGAGCCGGGGCTGCAGGAAATGGTGCAGCAAAATGCTACGGCCGGGCGTTTGCGTTTCAGCACCAGTCTGAGCGATTGCATTGATGAAGCAGATGTCGTATTCTCCGCAGTGGGTACACCTCCGGACGAAGATGGAGCTGCAGACTTGCGCTACGTGCTCGAGGTAGCCCGGGAGTTTGGTCGCCATATCAAAAAATACACCCTGTTCATCACTAAGAGCACAGTTCCTGTGGGCACCTGGGCCAAGGTGAAAGCAGCCGTGCAGGAGGAACTCGATAATCGAGGTGTGAGTGTGCCGTTCAGCGTGGCCAGCAACCCTGAGTTCCTGAAAGAAGGCTCCGCCATTGATGACTTCACGAAACCCGACCGCGTAGTGGTAGGTGTGGAAGATGAAACGGCAGCCAGACTGTTGAGGCAATTATATCGCCCCTTCATGCTCACCGGCGACAGAGTGCAGGTATGTGATATTCCCAGCGCAGAAATGATTAAATACGCGGCCAACAGCATGCTGGCCACCCGCATCTCGTTCATGAACGATGTAGCCAACCTCTGCGAGCTGGTCGGAGCCAATGTGGACGCGGTGCGCCGCGGCATCGGTGCAGATGACCGAATCGGCAAGAAATTCCTCTATCCCGGCTGCGGCTATGGCGGTTCCTGTTTTCCCAAGGATGTCAAAGCGCTCATCCGCACCGGCGCCGAACTCGGCTACCGCATGCGCATACTAGAAGCAGTCGAAGCGGTAAATGAACGGCAGAAAACCCTCCCCTTTGAGAAGCTCAAGAGCGCCATGCCGGAATTGAAAGGCAAGGTCATCACCGTATGGGGGCTTGCCTTCAAACCCGGCACAGATGATATGCGCGAGGCGCCATCTCTCGTTCTCATTCAATCTCTGCTGGAAAGCGGCTGCTGCGTAAGGGCATTCGATCCCATTGCCATAGCCGAAGCGAAACGCAGACTGGGCGAAGATAAGGTTGAATTCTGCAATGACATGTACGAGGCCTGTATCGATGCCGACGCTCTGGTCATCGTGACCGACTGGAAACAATTCCGAGTACCTAGCTGGGCAGTTCTGCGCAAAACCATGAAAGGCCGCCTGATTGTGGATGGCCGGAGCCTGTATGACACCGCGGAAGTAGAAGCGGAAGGCTTTACCTACAAGCGGATAGGTTAAAATGAAAGTCTATGACCACCTCATCGTAGGTGCGGGGCTCTTCGGGGCAACGTTCGCGCATCTGGCCAGAAAAGCAGGCAAGAAATGCCTGGTCATTGAGAAAAGACCGCATCCAGGTGGTAACCTGTTCTGTGAGGAACAGTCCGGAATCAACGTGCACAAATACGGGCCGCATATTTTCCACACCTCGAACCCGGAAGTGTGGGAATTCGTCAATTCTCTCGTTCCTTTCAATCGCTTTACCTATTCCCCGATAGCGGTATATGACGGCAAGCGCTTTAACCTGCCGTTCAACATGAACACCTTCTGCCAGATGTGGGGCTGCACCACACCCGCCCAGGCACGTGCCATCATTGATGCGCAGAAGCAGGAGGCCCTGTCCGCCATGCGCACCGCCGGTGCCACCGCCCCCCGCAATCTGGAGGAACAGGCACTCTGTCTTGTAGGACGTGATATCTACGAAAAACTCATCAAAGGGTACACCGAAAAGCAGTGGGGCCGCCCCTGCGCTGAGCTTCCGGCCTTCATCATCCGCCGCTTGCCTGTGCGTTTTGTGTACGATAACAACTACTTCAACGACACCTACCAGGGGATTCCCATTGGTGGCTACAACAGGCTGACCGCGGCCCTGCTCTCCGGCATCGAATGCCGCTTTAACGAAGATTTCTTCTCCCGCCGGGAATACTGGGAATCACAGGCTGATAAGATTGTTTTCACCGGCAAGATTGATGAGTTCTACGAATACCGCTTCGGAGCGCTGGAATATCGCACCTTACGTTTCGAGGAAGAAACGCTCGACACCCCCAATTACCAGGGTTGCGCTGCCGTCAACTACACCGACAGAAACACACCCTGCACGCGCATCATCGAGCACAAACACTTCGAATGTTTCGGGGCCGATGTATACACAACGCCCAAAACGGTCATTACGCGCGAATTCCCCGCTGAATACACTCAGAACAGTGAGCCTTTCTATCCGGTGAATAATGAGAGGAACAACTCCATCTACGAGCAATATAAAAAGCTTGCAGATGCGGAACCCGACGTCATTTTCGGTGGACGTCTGGCTGAGTACAAGTACTACGACATGGCGCCTGTCATTGAGCGTGTATTCAGCTACTTCGAATAAAAGAGCACACAGTTAATGACCGAATGAGAGAATGATCGGGCCGGAAGCAGTATCCGGGCCGGTCCAGCGGAGCTGGCGGGGGGTTGTAGCACTGGCGGCGCGCTGCATATTGCGCTGGAATTGCGCGGGGCTGCCGTAGGTGGTGAGGTAGCCTTCGAAACTCTTTTCGCCACGGCGGCAGGCAGCCATGGCGGCGCGCCAGTAAGCATCAAAGCTGGTAAAGTAAGTATTGGTCAGGCGGTAGTAAGCAGCAGAAGCGGCACCAGTGGGGGGATAGGCCGCGCGGTTCCAGCTGTGGGTGCGGGCGATTTCTGCATCGCTCAGGCAGAAATAGGCGTGCGAGAGCTCCTGGCGGGCGCCTGTGCCGATGACGGGGTCATCCCAGGTGGCGTCCACATGGTACCACTTGCCGCCAAGCTGCACGAGGTTCCAGGCATGCGGGCCCCCTGCACTGCCGGTCACCACGCGGCAGGGAATGCCCGCTACTTCTGCCATAACACACAGGGCGGCGCTGTAGGCCTCGCAGCTGCCGGAGCCGCCGCGCAGAATATCAGCAATATTGCAGCCGCCCTCGGCCTCGTAGCGGGAGCTGAGCACAAGCGCATCATGCAGAGCCAGAGTTTTCTGCACATCGCTCATGCCGGGTTTCAAAGTCTGCCGCACCCGCTGTTCCACCAGCTGCAGCACCTTCTCTTCATCGGCGCTGAGGGTGGCGCGGAAAGCGGAATTCCGCAAAGCGGCGCGCAGTCGCACGTAATCGCGGTATTCCAGCGTAAGGGAGACCTGGCCGGTTTCCATGAAGGCGGTGGTGCAGCGGCGGGCGTATTCGCCCCAGGTGCTTTCGCTGATGAGCTGGCGCCACTTGCCTTTCAACTCGCCTTCCAGGCGGAAGTTGATGGGATTCTGAGCCGTCTCGGTCCAGGAAGCAAAAGCGGCATCCAGCTGGGCCTGGGTATGCACCACTGGCTCAGCGTTTTTCTGAATACGCGCTTTCTCCGGCAGCGGCACGCTGGTCACCGGGCCCGCCGGGGCACACTGCACCAGCAGCAGTCCCGGCAGAATCAGCGGTGTCAGACGTCGCAACATCTTGCTGCGGAGCGGGAGGGGGTTACACTTCCTCATCATCTCCCAGAAGCTCGGCCATGAGGCCATTGGGAGAGGCATGCACCGATTCGCGCGTGCGCATATTCTTGAGCTCCAGCTCCGGGTATTCGGAGCCGATGACCACGGCGTAGCGGGCGCCGATCTTCTCAGCACGCTTGAGCTGGTTGCCCATCTTGGCCGGGGCCAGGGGCAGGTCCACGCGCAAGCCGGCATCGCGCAGGGCAGAGGCCAGCGCCAGCATCTGCGGGCGCTTCTCCTGAGCAGCCAGCACCATGCACACATCGATGCTGGATGCCTTCAGCGCAGCATCGCGCAGGGCTTTGGCTGCCGGGCAAGCCTCGATGAGGTGGGCAATCACGGCATCGCCCATGGCAAAGCCGGTGGCGGGCATATCCACCGCGCCGTTGGAAAGGGTGGCCACCAAGCCGTTGTAGCGGCCGCCGCCGGCCACAGCACGCAGGGTGTGGCCCTTGTCGAAGATTTCAAACACGAGACCGGTATAGTAGGCCAGGCCGCGCACCACCGAGAGGTCGAGCTTCACGTAGGCATCCAGTCCGCGGGCCTGCAGCTCGGCCAGCACCGCATCGTAGCGCGGGGAGCAGCCGGCAGGCGGGTTGGCAATGAAGTTCACCAGGTCCTCGCGCTTCATACCGAAGGCATCCAGCTTCTCCTGGCAGTACTCGGGGCGGTCGCGCTCAAACTTATCAATAATAGCCAGGAAATCCGGCACTCGCTCCTCTGCCACACCGTTATCGGCGGCATACTTGAGCCACACCTCACGGTCGGAGATGCGCACCACAAAATCATCTGCCGTGAAGCCGAACTCACGCATGCAGTCAATGGCCAGGGAAATCAGCTCGGCATCGGAGCCCTCGCCGGCCTCGCCCAGGATATCGGCATTAAACTGCACAAACTCGCGCAGACGGCCCTTCTGCGGCTTCTCATAGCGGAAACAGGAGCCTATTTCAAACCACTTGAGGGGTTTGGTATACTCGCGCTGGTAGGCTGCGGCAATGCGGCCCAGGGAGGCGGTAAGCTCCGGGCGCACCGTGATATCGCGCTCGCCCTGGTCCTTGAAACGGAAGAGCTGGGTAGGCAGCTCGCCGCCGGACTTCTTCAGGTAGAGCTCAGTAGATTCAATAGTGGGGGCTTCCCATTCCACAAAGCCGTAACGATGCGCCACACGCCGCCACGTGTTGAAAAGGTAGTTGCGGAATGCGCATTCCTGCGGTGCAAAATCGCGGAATCCGGGCAGCGGCTGGAAACGAGCGTCAGGCATAATAGGTAAATGAATGGGGTTAAAGATAAGTTACGCGCCCCATTATACCCGATTATGCGCGCAAGGCAAGCGCGAGATTGCCATGCAGACACGCTTATCCGGTGGCGGAACCGGCATCCCGCTGCAGCAGAATTACCCGATATGCGCTCATTTCTGGCTTGCGTTCTTGTTTTTTTCTGTTACCATGGCAAGCAAGTGCAACCAGAAGATTCCATCACCAGCCCTGCCGACAACGAGCTCGAAAAGCTCGCTGCCCGCACGCGGCGCAGCCTCATCATGCGCCTGGGCGACTGGAAAGACCAGCGCAGCTGGGATGAATTCTACCGCACCTACTGGCGCCTTATCTATTCCGTAGCCATCAAGGCAGGTCTGCGCGAGGACGAGGCCTGGGATGTGGTGCAGGAAACCGTGCTGACCATTGCCAAGCAGAGCCTGAAAAACGCCTACGACCCGGAGCGGGGCTCGTTCAAGATGTGGCTGTGGAATGTGACCCGCTGGCGCATCAACGACCAGTTCCGCATGCGCGGCAAAGCCCCCCTGCCCGCCACCAGCACCGGAGAGGCTACCCCCGCCCGTGAGCCGGTCGAAAACGTACCGGATACCTCCGGCAACAATTTTACCGAAATCTGGGAGCGCGAGTGGCAGCAGAATGTGATGAAGGCCGCTCTGGAGCGCGTGAAGATGCGCGTTTCGCCCCGCCAGTTCCAGATTTTTGACTACAACGTGCTGCAAGGCATGAGCGCCACAGATGTGCGCCGCCGCCTCGGCGTGAGCATGGCCCAGGTCTACCTGGCCAAGCACCGCGTGGGCGCCATCCTGAAAAAAGAGATTGCCTACATCCGCGAGCAGGAGAAGTGAGGCTGCCGCGCCCCGCGCCATACTGACACAGCTGGGCGGTTTTCGGGCTTGCAACGCCGCGCGAAAAGCGTAGAATAGCCGCATTAGCACGTTTTCATCATGAGCGCACTCGAATTCATCCGTAAAAACTCGCTTCTCGTACTCATCGTGGTGGCCGGCGTAGGTCTCGGTCTGCTGATGATGGACTACGGAGACCGCGGCAACATGTTCGTCAAGGATTACTACATTCAGGTAAATGGCACCGGGTATTCCTATCCGGAAACAGCCGGTCTGGGCGAAAATGGTCAGCACTATGTGCAGACGCTGCACAACAACACCAGCAGCAAGCTGCGCAACATGTTCGATAAGAACCAGAACGAAGAACTGGATGAAACCGAGATGGCTGCACTGCAGGCCTGGACCTCCCAACACCCCGAATACGACCAGTTCATCCAATTCCTGGGCAACATGTACCAGAGCTGGAGCTATGGTTTCGCCGATGACGGCGCTGTGAACACCGCAGTGAACCGTGCAGTCATCCAGGCTCAGGGCAAGGAACTGGGTCTCTCCCCCTCCAAGGAGCAGATTGACACCTACCTGCAGGCTATGCCTGTTTTCAAGAAGGCTGATGGCAGCTTCGACCAGGAACTCTACCAGCGGCTGACCGGTTTCCGCAACGGTGCTGCCAACAACCAGCAGGAAAAAGCCTTTCGCAGCGTGATTGCCGACATGATGGTGTGGGAAGCCGTGGGTAACCTGATGACAGATGGTCTGCAGCTCCAGAACAAGAGCACCAGTGACCTGGTAGACGTGATGAACCAGCAGATGCGCGGCAAAACCGCCTGGCTGGCCAAAGACAAGCTGCCCGCTCCGGCCGCTGCCACAGAGGAGGAAATCAAGGCCTACTGGGAGCTGCACAAGGATAATTACAAGAGCACGGAGCGCCGCATCGTCTCCGTCTATACTCTCACCCCGGGCGAAGGCTCCAACCTGGACAGCCTCATGGCCACGGCAGACGTGCTCATGCAGGACCTTTCCCAGGCCAATGGCAAAGGCTTTGATGCCAAGCTCGCAGCCGCCGCCGAAAACCCCGAAAACGAGCCTTTCAGCTATCTGAATGCAGAGGGACGCAGCCGCACTACTTTTGAACTCTGCACCCTGGCCGAGGCTCCGGAAGCCATGCGCGTGCAGGTGGAGCACAACGGCAACACAACGACCCTGGCAGATATCGCGTTCAACGAAGTGGAAACCGCACCTGCCGTGGCAGAGTTCGAAGCAGCCAAAGCCGCCGGCACCGAAGATGACCTGGCCACCATCCGCCAGGTGCGTGGCTACTTCCCCACTCGCGATGGCAAGATTGCCTTCATCCGCGTGGAAGCCATTGAACAGCCCACCGTACTTCCCTACGAACAGGCCCGCGAAGCAGCTGCTGCCGACCTGCAGGCCGAACGCGTGACAAACGCCTTGGCCGAGGCCTCTGCCAAACTCTATGATACCATGACTGCTACCTGCAACGAAGGTGGTCTCGATGCAGCTTTTGCCAAGGCTGCTGAAGCCGGCGCCGTCGTGGAAGACTTCGGGCCTGTAGGTCTTGGCATCTCCCACAAGGGCCTTCCCATGGGGCTTGAAGTCCAGTCTCTTATCAGCGTTCCTTCCGGCAAGCTGGCCCCCATGGTCACACTGAACGGAGGCGCTCGCATCACCGGCGTTACCGGCCGCACCGTGGAAACCGGTCCGCAGTACGCCGCCATGAAGTCATTCATGCACATTCCCGCCATGAACGCCCGCCTGCGCGGCAATGTGCTGCTCGACTGGCTGCACGATGCCTACGTGCGCTACAACGTCAAGTTCTCCGAACACATCAAGCTCAACAACCAGTAAACATAGAACACACGATTCGTCATGGCCCTGCCTGCACAGACCAAATACATCGTGGGCAATGAGGCCTGCGAACGATTCAGCTTCTATGGTATGCGAAGCATCCTCGTCGCGTATATGACGGGGATGCTTCTCATGTCTAAGAATGAAGCCACGGAAGTGGTTCACCTCTTCATTGCCTGCACCTACCTGCTGCCCCTGCTGGGAGCCTGGCTGGCAGACCGCTTCCTGGGCCGCTACCGCACCATCATCTCCATTTCCCTGCTCTACTGCCTGGGCAACGCCGTGCTGGCCATGGCTGATTTCGCCGGTGATGTGGAAGCCCGCAAGTGGGTGCTCTTCACCGGTCTGACCATCATCGCCATCGGTGCAGGCGGTATTAAACCTTGTGTATCAGCCTTCGTGGGCGACCAGGTACCGGCCGAGGAAAAGAACGGTCCCACCATGACCCGCCTGTACGCTGCCTTTTACTGGTCCATCAACCTGGGTTCCTTCTTCTCGTTCCTGGTCATTCCCTGGGTGCGCCAGAACTGGGGCTACAGCTGGGCATTCGGCATTCCCGGCATCTTCATGGCGCTGGCCACTCTCATCTTCTGGCTGGGTCGCAAGAAATACAACCACGTGCCGCCCACCCAGCCGGAGTTCCTGAAAGCCCTTTTCTCCCGCGTATTCCAGGGAGCGGCCCGCGCCTGCGAACGCTTCGGTGGTGAAGCCGTGGCCCGAGCCACCAGCACCGCCATCGGCATCGCGGCCTTTATCGTCATTGCCCCCATCGTCGTTCTGCTGGGCAAGTGGGCCCATGGCGGTGCCGCCCAGCTGGCCACCCTGAGTGGTGCCGGCGAAACCGCCGCAGCGCTCTGCGGGCTGGTCGCCCTGTTGCTCTATATTGCCGCCCTGCTCCTCGCCGGGCTCAAGCTGGCGGCCTCCACCGGCATGAAAGGCTTCCTCGGCGTGGCCGGCAGCATGATATTCAACAGCAGGGAGGATACGGCCGCCCGATTCAGCGAAAACGAACAGCGCGGCGTTCGCAACCTCGTGCGCGTGCTCATCGTCTTCCTCATGATTATCCCCTTCTGGAGCCTCTATGACCAGACCGCCTCCACCTGGGTGCTGCAGGGCAAGCAGATGCAGAGCATCGACCTCAGCTGGGGTAGCATCAAGTTCTGCTTCGGGGCTGAGGAAATGCAGAGTTTCAATCCCCTGCTCATCATGATTTTCGTCCCCATAGTCACCCTCTTTATATACCCATACATCGGCCGCTGGGGTGCCCCGCTCAAGCGCATGGGGGTGGGTATTCTGCTGGCAGGCATCGCCTATGGAGCAGTTGCCACGCTCCAGCGGAGCATCGATTCCGGAAACCAGTTAAGCATTCTCTGGCAGTGCATTCCGTACTTCCTGCTTACCCTCTCCGAAATCCTTGTAAGCACCACTGGTCTGGAGTATGCTTACACCGCCGCAGGCAAAAACCTCAAGAGCATCGTCTCCAGCTTCTGGCTGCTCACCAGTACCCTGGGCAACCTGCTCGTGGTCTTCCTCACCGGTCTTGTCAACGACCCCGCCAGTGTGCAGGCCTTCGTCCTCTACGGCTGCATGTCCATCTGCGTGGGAGCCATTTTCCTCTTCGTCACCTCCCGCCCCCGCTTCGCAGCGGAAGAAGAAGAAAGCTGACATCACGGAAACCCAAGCTTCCAAACAAAAGAGCCAGGCGATTCTTCCCTGGCTCTTTTTGTTGCGAGCCCCATTCCCTCCTCCGTCAAATGCGAGTTTAGCGGGGTGATTTCATCGCCGGAGCATGGGCCTTCGACAAAGGTTCCCTACAAAGTCCGGTTTATCATGCAAGGGTGGCGGCAAATGCAAGAGCGGCACCCCAGATTCCCGGAGTGCCGCTGTTCCTTTATTTACTCTAACCTAATTTATCAGAAGGAAACTTGATTAGAATGTGTAGCTGGCGCCTACGTTCACGCGGTGCTCCTTAGAGTCTTCCATCGTGTTGAAGCCGTAGTTGGCGCTGGCGCTCCAGCGCTCGCTGATGCGGTAGGTTGCGCCGGCTTCGATACCCATGCCCTGGCGGCCGGGGTTATCACCGCTGCCGCGCAGGCCATCCTGCTCGATGACCGGGTTACTGCGCACCATGTCGTTCATGTAGCGGATTTCGCCGTGCAGCACCAGCTTCTCGCAGCCCGGGCGGGCGGAGGCAATGGTGGCTCCCTTCTCATCCAGCACCGGCTGGCTGGCCGGCGTGCCCCAGGCCACGTAGCGGGCTCCCACGCCGATTTCGCCGCGCAGGTTCTGGATGGAGCCGGTCTTGGCGTTCTCCACGCGGTCAGACTCGCTGGTGAAGTACTCCAGGCCGCCGAACACGCTCATGCAGAGGCGGTCGGTCACCTTCTTGTTCCAGTTCAGGCGGGTGTTGAGCTGCAGGCTCTGCTGCTCCCAGTCGGCGGATTCCCACTCGGTTTCGGTCTGACCATAGGCGGCCACCCAGTCGAGGCTCAGGCAGGAGGTGGCGCTGAGCTTCTTGAGGCCATGCTCACCGTACAGGGCCACATAGGTGCCTTCCTGCTCGGCTTTGCTCAGGCCGGGAATCTTGGCATCGCCGTCGATGTAGCCGAAAGCCACACCCAGGCTGCTCTTCTCGCCCACCTTCATATCGGCACCCACGGCGGCGCCCTTCAGGTCCACATCCCCGCTGCCGATATCGCTCGTGCCACCCAGCACGGCAGCCCAGGCGGTGCCGCGGCCGTTGGCAATGCAGCCGGTGTTGGTGCGCTGGCCGCGCACGGTGTTCACGAAGGTGCGGCTGGCGGTGGCAATGCCCCAGTTGGTCACGGTGAGGGCCTCGGCAAGGCTGTTATCGAACACGGCGGTGAGGTAGATAACTCCGTTCTCCATGGTGTACTCCACCATGCCATTATCCATCGTCACAGTTACGCCATCTGCCTGGAGGTTGTCGCTGCTTACCAGTGCATCACCGGAGGAGTAGCCGCCGGAAAGCTTGATGGTTGACCCTGCGGCCATCGTCAGAGCCCTGGCAGACAGCGTGCTGCCGTCCTTCAGCGAAATCGCGCCGCCCTCTTCCACGCTTACTTCATTCTCACCAAGATCAATGGCATCACCACCTGCAGCCTGCAGAGTGCCGCCCTCGTTAACGGTTACTACGCTTTCCTCATTCAGCTTGGCTGCGTTGCCAATCATGGACAGAGTGCCGCCATTATTGACAGTAACCGTGCTGGCTTTAATGGTGCCGGCGTTGTTCACATCGGCATGGTTGATGGTGACCTGCAGCTCCTTGGCGGAATCGTAAGCTTCCACAGAACAGGTCGCGTCGATGTTGATTTCAGCAGTGCTGTTTCCGCTTTCAGAGCCAGCAGTCAGGCTGCCGAACTTTGCTGTTGAATTATTCGTGAGCGACAGGACGGTTGTGGTTGTGTTGTTATCATTTGTGCTTAAGTTTGCCAGATTAGCGACAGAGAGGGTTGATTCGTCGTCGACCTCTATGACAATCTTTGCATTTTCCACGACAATGTTGTTCTTTTCGTAACCGGTAGACAGGTTTCTGAGCAGATTCAGTTTACTATTATCTGCAATCTTGATTTCTGACAAGGCTCCGGAATGAGTACCGAAATAACTATCACCAGCTTCGCCTGTGGAAGAACCTTCAATGGAAAGAATAGCCTCACCCATGTAAATGCCACCACTAGTCTGCTCAACATGCGCATAAGACATCCCGGAGCCACCGAAATGGATATAGGAGTTATTCCTTACATAGACCTCACCTTTACCAAAATACTGACTGGAATCGATAGAGCCTTTCGTATAGTTACCAACATAGCGGTCTTCAATATTCGTATATTCTCCATTCGTTGTCGCCGTGGTAGCATGATGGGTATGGCAACCTAACTTTTCGTAGTCTGTTTCATCAAGCTCAGCAGAATACCCGATGTGAGTACTCCACCCGCCGGCATTTGTAAAATATGCATTATTCTCAACAATGAGTTTTCCATTGCCATCCACCCCACCTATGGCTACATGCGAGCCATAGAGAATTGCCTCCGATACATAAGATGCAGTATAATTACTGGGAACATTCCACGTGTAGTGATGACTGTTCGTTGTCTTTTTAGCGGTTCCGCCCGCGCCATCTATTATCATCTCGGCATCTTTACCTGCAACAGATAAACCTACCATCCCATCAAGTTTACCTTTGGCGTTTTCACCTGGGTGTCCCTTTGTGTAGTGCGCACCAGGCACATTGTCGTTGTTGTTATGTATCGAAGTGTAGTGCGATGTAATTTCAAACTTTCCTTCGCGAATATGCAAGTCTCTCCAGACGCTACCTTCTTCATCAAACGTCAATGTTCCAGAACCATCCTTGGCAATAGGAGATCTAAGGCTAACCTTTTCATATTGAGGAATCTCCGATGCTTTTATTGTATCTGTAACAGGTGCGCCGTTTGCATCCACACCGATAACCCCTCCAATGGTGTAGTAACCTGCCTGGGTTGTGTGAACAGTCATGGCCGCCAGAACAGCCACCAGTAATTTTTTGGGTAAATGGAATTTCATAACGTATAAAGATTAAGGTTAGAGCCAGCTTCATTTCCGCCGGCATTTGTAAGTCTACGCTTTTGAAATCCGTTAATTTACTTTGTAAACTCATTTAGAATGAACCACCTGAGTTTCAGAAGCCAAATGTTAGCACATGCGGATAAAACGCTCTACCTACTTTTAAAATATTCTGTTTTTATGATTATTTTCATGCTTGACTTACGGATTTCAAATTCCATCAGAGATGAAGATAGAACTGACAGAAAACGAAATGGCGGCACTTGCGGTGCTGAAGAGCACCGGAGTGCCCGTATTGGAGGCGGCACAAGTGGCGTGCGCAGCGATTAGAGAAGGCAGAGGGAGGGCAAAACGCGCGCTGAAATGTATAGCAACCGGCGCAGAAGAACTGGCAAGGCAGGAGAAGACGGTTTCCTTTGAAAAGGCGGTTGCGACGGCGCTGGAAGCGCGGCAGGAAAGAAGACGCAGAACAGTATACGACTTCCGCTACATCACGAGGAGGTTCATGAAACGCTGTCCGGGGCTGGCGAAGCGGCGGGTGCGGGCGATTTCTGCGCAGGAATGCGCTCAATATATTGAGAGCGCATTTGATACGCCGCGGCAGCGACAGAAAGCGAGATTGATTCTGAGCGGTGTATTCAGTACTGCAATGAAACGGGGCTGGTGCAGCGAGAACCCGGTAGCGCGGGTGGAGGTGACGAGGGTGGAGGAAAAACCGGTGCCGATTCTGAGGGGAGATGAGATTGCGCACATCACCCACGCTGCAGAGGAATATAAAAACGGCAGCTGCGCAGCGGCGGTGGGGCTGATGCTGTATGCCGGAATTCGCCCGCACGAGGTAGAACGCCTCACCTGGGAGCAGGTAGATTTGCGAAACCGCGCCATCTACATCCACCCCAGGCACAGTAAGACTGGCGGTGCACGCAGGGTCACGATTCACCGGCCACTGGCGCAGATTTTGAATACCCACCGGCAAAGCGATGCAAGCCGCATCTGCCCGCCAAATTGGTCGCATCACTGGCGAAAACTACGGAATGCCGCCGGGTGGCAGGGACAGAAGAAATGGCCACAGGATGCGCTGCGCCATACATATGCGAGCTACCACTTGAGCTATTTCCGCAGTTACACGGAGCTTCAATGCGAAATCGGCCACCGGGATGCGACGCTGCTGCGCACCCGCTACGTGGACCAGAGAGGCGTGGAAAATGCGCGGGCTTTCTGGCAGGCTCTCCCGCGAGCAAAATCAGAATCAAGCTACGGCTAACTCGATAAACTCCATTTTATCGGCGTTAGTTGTTGCCTTCGGCTTCCTCCTTGAGGATTTCCTCGTATTCCTGGACGGTTTCCTCGATGAAAAGGGTGACGGCGGAGGTCATGGTCTGGCCGTAGTAGGCGCAGGCCTGTTGGAATTTTGCTACCAGGGCACTGTCTACATACAAGCCCAGCATTTTCTTATTTTCAGCTCTCTGTCGGGGTGCCATAGTCTTATTCGGTGGGGGTTGAGGGGATACCTAAGATGGTGCCGGGCATAATCTTGTGGCCGGCGAAGAAACTTTCGGCGTTCATCTTACGGGCGCCGCTGGGTTGCATGGTGCTGATGCGGATAGCACCGCCCCGGCGGCCGCCGCAGGAAACCAGCATGCCCTCCGGCCCGGATTCCAGCACCATGCCGGGTACGGCATCGGCCGGTTTGCGCACATTAAGAAACATATCGATGGGCGGGAAAATCTTCAGCGTCTTATCCTGCCCGCTGTGCACGGAGGGGTAAATCGTGAATGTTCCCGGCCAGGAATGGTAGGCGCGAATCTTGCGGGCTACCTGCAGAGCAGGCTGCGACCAGTCAATCAGACCGTGGGCACGCAGCAGCTTGGGGGCATAGGTCATCAGGTTCTCATCCTGTTCCTCGCGCATATCCACGCCGTCCTTCAGCGCCTCTATGGCCTCTATGAGCGCAGCGGGGGCCAGTAGTGCCAGGTCATCGTGCAGGCTTTCGCCGGTCTCTGTACCGCGAAGAGGTATGCTTACCTTGCAGATGATATCGCCGGCATCCAGCTTCTTCACCACATGCATGATGGTGATACCGGTCTCATCATCGCCGGCCTCGATGGCGGCCTGAATGCACGCAGCACCACGGTGGCGGGGCAGCAGCGAAGCGTGCGCGTTGATGCAGGCCACCTTGGCCACATCAATCACCTCCTGGGAAAGAATCTGGCCATAGGCCATGACTACCACAATATCCGGCGCATAGGCGCGCAACTGTTCCACGGCGGCGGCATCGCGCATGCGCTCCGGCTGAAACACGGGTATTCCCAGCTGCTCGGCCACCACCTTCACTCGCGGCGGCGTCATTTCCATATGGCGCCCCACCGGACGATCCGGCTGCGTTATCAACGCCACCACCTCCCCGGTCTCGGCCAGCTTCTGAAATGAGGGTATTGCTATATCCCCCGTTGCCATCATCACGATTCGCATGCCGTCTAAATACCAGAACCTCGGTGTTTAGTCAAGCGATATTTAAGTATTCCTTACAAAATCATGAAAAAATATGAAAACAATAGCCTTACAAGAGCTATTTCTTTCTTTTTTTGCTCTTTTTACCGGGTTTGTCCGTCTTCAGCTTTCCCTCCAGCGCATCCTGAATGAGCTGCCGGGTCTCAGCTTCATGGTCGCACTGATTGCCGCGCTTTTTGGAGCTATCGAGCACCTTCATGGCATCCAGTCCGTTGGCATCAGTCAGGCGGGGGTCAGCCCCAGCCTCCAGAAGGATACGAACCAGCTGCGGGCGGTCCGAGTTGACCGCCAGATGGAGAGCATTCCACTGCCAATCCATAAAGCCAATCTGGTAAAAATAGGCTTTTTTATCAATCGGGCCGGAGATTTCAAACTTATTCTGGCGCAAATCGGGGTCAGCCCCGGCCGCAAGGAGCGCGCGCACAGCAGATTCACTATGCCGTATAACGGCAGCATACAAGGGTGACCAGCCATCCATGGTGTGCGCTTTCACATTCATGTATCGAGTAAGGGTTTTAATCGTTGCATCGAGCTGCTTTCCTCGTTCTTTGCCATTCTTACCCTCTCGCTCGTGAAAGCCTTCCACCAGATAAATTGCCATAGGCGCATGATGACCATGAGCCGCCGGGTCGGCGCCGGCGTCAATGAGCAGTTTCATCAGCTTCTGGTCGCCAATATCGGCAGCGCAGGCTAGCGCAGTCCAACGTTGCATCCCGGCGCGCTTCTTAAAAACATTAGGGTCTGCGCCGGCATTCAACAACTTCCGCACAGCTTTCACAACAGATGCCGGAGCGGGGTCTTTTTCCCTGACCGCCCCGCCGCCTACACCTTCCATAACCTGAAGAAGCTCCACCAGTTCCTCACCCTTCTCCTGAGCCACCTCATCTGATACCTTGGCAGTCTTCAGCTTGGTAGGCAGCTTCATCGCTTCGCGCACAGGATGCGCACCCAGCTCTCCGCGCACCGAGGTCATCCCCAACTCGTAAGCCCCCAGCAGCCACTTCTGGGATTGGTGGATATCCCTTTCCACACCATCTCCCTCCAGGTACGCTTTGTGCAGAGCATAGCATGCTGCAGCATCCTTATCCGGGCGTTCATACAAAGCTTTGAATTCATCCGCAGTAAGAGCAGATGCCCAGGTCCCCAGCAGAAGGAACAGCGCGACATAGACTTTCATAAGTCATGATTATCAGCAATCACCTCAAAAATCAAGCAGAAAGCATAAGCCCATGCACAAATTCATGCCCGACACACAGAAGCAACTGCAGCCGGGACACGAGCAATACTCAAGGCTACACAGGCTTCAGACTTCGTAATGTATGGCCGGCACCTCGTTCTAATTCATTAAAACATGGAGTTTTGCTTGCCATATACTGAATAGTGTGATAAAGTCTCTGACCTCAATAACATTTAGACATGAAGCTTAAATCACTCTTCCTCTCCCTTCTGGCATTGGCCGGCACCGCCCAGGCCAGCACCAGCCACATGTTCTATGATGGTGGTCTGATTATCCCCGGCGACAGCGACCCCGCCTACAAGCAGCAGCTTTTCGAGAAAACCGGTACCGGTTTCATCCTGGAGCTCTTCGCCGGCCACTGGGCCATTGACCACCAGGCCCCCGGTTACAACGACACCGTGAACCTCGGTCTGCTTTACGGTCGCGTGGACCAGCGCATCATCAAAGACGACGTGAACGGCGGCACCTGGTTCAACCTGGCCGTTTCCGGTTCCTGGGGTCTCGACCATGACTCCGCTGAAAAGGATCGTTTCTACGATGGCGGCATGGGCATCTGCACCGGCCAGCACACTGACTCCGTGGGCGCCGCCGGTCTTTACATTCTGAACGCCACCCTGCGCCAGTACTTCAACAACAAGCGCACCTGCCTGAACGTGGGTTCCATCTGGATGAGCATGTACTTCGACCGCATCGACCACGCCCGCTTTGCGAACGATGCTTTCGAAAAATCCCCCGTGCTCCCCATGTACTACGGCACCCCCGGCGCTGTGCTGCAGCACGAGATTGACCAGAACAACTTCGTGACCGCCGCCTTCATCGGCACCGGTCTGGGGCTGGGCGATAACCCCCTTAACTGGAACAACACCGACGGCTACGCTGTGCAGGTGGAATACGGCCACCACTTTGCCGAGGGCCAGGGCACCTGGCGCGTGGCTTCCTTCTTCTGCAGCCAGGATACCCCCGATAACAACGGCAAGGACGTGCAGCACGACTCCGTGGGCATCATGGGTGGCGTGGAGTACAACGTTTCCGACCGAGTGAAGGTTTACGGCCGTGTGTCCTGCGCCAGCAGCGAACACCAGCGCGCACGTAAAGAACTCATGGTCGGCACCACGCTGCGCCTTGTGCCCAGCCGCCCGGATGACTACCTGGGCATGGCATTCGGCGCCTACAAGGGTGCAGACAAGTCCGGTTGCCGCCTGGTGAATGCCTACGAAAAGGTGATGGAATTCACCTACCGAGTCAACGTGAATCAGTACCTCTCCCTGGCTCCGTTCTACCAGCTCTACATCGACCCCGCCTACCGCAACGTGAGCACCGTGAGCGCCACCGGCGTGCAGGCCCACCTGCTGTTCTGATTTTCAGCATTTCAACCCTCAAAAAAAGCGCAGCATGCGGTCAGCATGCTGCGCTTTTTATTCAGGCAAGATAAAAGGGCTCAATGTTTCACCACGGCTTTATCATCAGCATTAATCGGCTGAGAAGCAGCATTTTCTGCCACCTTCTCAGCGTAATTATTTACGCCGAAAATAGCCCCGAGCAGCATAGCGATCACTAGGGTCACCACTGCACATGCGTAGGTGAATGCATTCTTTTTCATGGTGATAAACACGCGCTTCGCGTTATCTCCCTTATAACACCTTTTTCCCAGTTTTCAAGCGAATTCTTCCGTACGGGCAAAGATTTTCCATCGCCATACGAGCAAGAGGAACAACTTTGTCGGAGCGCGGGACTTTCTTGTCTCGGCGTAGCCCGCAGGGCGAAGACGGAAGACCCGATTAAATGCACCGTGATTTCGGGACTGAAGTCCCGTGCTCCGATAACGACAACCATCAATTTATCGCTGACTTCAGACTTAGCTTGCGGCGGAGCAAAAAGAAACGCACAGTGGAGAACCTCTGTGCGCTGATATTCCTTTCAATTTCTGTTCAATCACGTCTTTCACCACTCGCGGCGGCGAGTACGGCGACTGAACTTGTCGTAGAAGACGCGTTCATTGCGTTCACCGTTGCGGGAGTCACGCGAATCGCGGCGGTCCCCGCGCTCGCGGCGGAAGTTGGTGTTACCGCGCCCTGCGTAGGAGGCGCCGCGGCGTTCGCGTTCGCGGGGGCGGAACTCGCGTTCGTGAGGAGCATTGCCCCCCTCGGGGCGGCCCTTGTCCTCGCGCACGTTGACCTCGTAGCCGCAAATCTGGCAGGTGCCCAGGCGCTCAATGAGCTGCGGGGCAATCTCCGGCGTCACCTCGATGAGGGAGTGCTTCAGGAAAAGGCGGATATCCCCCACCGAGCCCTTGGGAGCACCGCCTTCGTTGTAGAACAGTCCGGCAATGTCCTTGGGACGCAGGCCGAGCAGCTTGCCGCCGTTCATGAAGAGGGTCACGCTCTGCTGCAGGGAGCTCCAGTCATTGCCCTTCTCCACAGGTGCCTCACCATCCTCTGCAGGACGCGAACTGTGGGCAAACTTGCTCGGGCGGTCCTCGGGAATGGGTTGCAGCTCGCGGCTGGTCTTGGCCACCAGCAGATTGAACATGGCCGCCAGCAGCTGTTCTGCCGGCAGGTCAATGTCCTGCAATTCCTCCGGCAGCTCCGTGGCACTGGCGGCGTTTTCCAGAATCTCATCTACCAGGGACTCTCGGCGCACCTCTTCCACCTGGGTGCCGGTCATCACTTTCTCGCGCTGCATACGCACGCCCACAAAGCGCTCCAGACGCCCTAAGAGCGAGAAATCGCGGCGGCCGATAAAGGAAACAGCCCTGCCCTTGCGGCCAGCACGCGCCGTGCGGCCGATGCGGTGCACATAGTCCTCCGGGTCGCGGGGCAGCTCAAAGTTCACCACCGTATCCACATCGTCAATGTCCAGCCCGCGGGCAGCAATATCGGTGGCCACCAGCACATTCAGATTTCCCTTGCGGAACGAATCCATCACGCGCTCGCGCAGCGTCTGCGGCATATCGCCATGCAGGCGGTCCACCGAATAGCCGCGAGCCAGCAGCCCATCCACAATATCATCCACCACGCGCTTCGTATTGGCAAAGACCAGGCCTCGCTTCATGCGCCCCATTTCGATAAGGCGGCTGAGCACCTCAATGCGCGAGGAGAATACCACCTCATACACGCATTGCTCGCAAGTAGGCACTGTGAGCTGGGGGCGCTCGATGGCAATCTCCTTCGGGTCCTGCGATACCGATTCCACCAGCTTGCGGATGGCAGGAGACATGGTGGCCGAGAACAGGAGCGTCTGGCGCTCCTGCGGCAGCAGCGCCACCACGCGGTCAATGTCTTCCTGGAAGCCCATATCGAGCATTTCATCAGCCTCGTCCAGAATGAGCGTGGTGATGTTGTCCGGCTTCAGTTCGCCCTGCTCCATGAGGTCGATGACACGGCCGGGAGTGCCCACCACAAACTGCACACCGCGCTTCAGCGCCGCCAGCTGCGGGCCGAATGAGGCGCCGCCGTAAATCGGCACGGCAGAAACACCATCCAGGAAAAGGGCCAGCTTATCCACCTCACGGCAGATCTGCACTGCCAGCTCGCGGGTGGGTGCCAGGCAGAGCACCTGCACCGTGCGCAGCGTGGGGTCTATGTTCTCCAGTGCAGGAATCGAAAAAGCCAGCGTCTTGCCGGAACCGGTATGCGAAAGGCCCAGGATATCCGCGCCCTCCAGCGCCGGGGGAATGGCGCGTTCCTGAATGGGCGAAGGGGTTTCAAAACCGAGGACCTCAATGGCCTCCAGAATCTCCGGGCAGATACCAAGTTCAGAAAATGACATAGACGGCGCAGAGAATGCCTGATTCTGCACCATTTGTAAAGAAAAAACTGCTCCGTGAACACACTATGCCACCGCACGGGAGATTGCTGCACCCAGGCTGCTCAACAATCCCCGCAAAAAGCGAAAAAACCGGCTGGAGGATGCTTCCGCCAGCCGGTTTCAAAACACACAATATCTTGTAATCTTACTTCACCACGGTGAGGCTTTCGGCCTGCTCGCGGGTGAGTTCGATGCAGTTCCACGGCAGACCGTACTTGTTGAGGGCCTCCATGAAAGGATCGGGGTCGTTCTGCTCCATGTTGAACACGCCGGCGCCGCTCCAGGTACCGGTGAGAATCATGCGGCCACCGATAGCGGCGGGCACGCCGGTAGTGTAGGAAATAGCCTGGGAGCCCACTTCCTTGAAGCATTCCTCGTGGTCGCAGATGTTGTAGATGTAAACAGCCTTGTACTGGCCGTCCTTCTTACCCTGAATAACGCAGCCGATGCAGGTGCGGCCGTGGGTGGTCTTGCCCAGATCGCCGGGGTCGGGCAGCACCGCCTTCAGGAACTGCAGGGGCACAATCTCCACGCCGTTGTACATGACCGGGTCGATGCGGGTCATGCCCACATTCTTGAGCACGGTGAGGTGGTTGATGTAGTTCGGGGAGAAGCTCATCCAGAACTGGGCGCGCTTAATGGTGGGGATGTGCTTCACCAGGGATTCCATCTCCTCGTGGTACATGCGGTAAATCTCGTAGGTACCCACACCCTCCGGGCAGGCAAAGGGCTGGTGCATGCTCATGGCACCGGTCTCCTGGAACGCGCCGTTCTCCCAGTGGCGGCAGGGGGCGCTCACCTCGCGGATATTGATTTCCGGGTTGAAATTGGTGGCAAAGGCCTGTCCGTGGTCGCCGCCGTTCACATCGATGATGTCGAGGTATTCAATCTCATCGAAATGGTGCTTGAGTGCCCAGGCAGTGTACACATTGGTCACACCCGGGTCGAAACCGGAACCCAGCAGGGCATACAGACCGGCCTGCTTGAAGCGTTCCTGGTAGGCCCACTGCCAGCTGTACTCAAACTTGGCCACATCGCGGGGCTCGTAGTTGGCCGTGTCCATGTAGTTCACGCCGGCCTCCAGACAGGCATCCATGAGGGGAAGGTCCTGGTATGGCAGAGCCACGTTCAGCACCAGGTCGGGCTTCACCTCCTTGATGAGCGCCACCGTAGCGGCCACATCATCGGCATCGACGGCGTGCGTCGTAATCGTCACACCCTCGCGGGCGAGCACGTCTGCCGCAATGGCATCGCACTTGCTCCTGGTACGCGAGGCCAGATGGATGCTCTCATACACATCCGACATCTGGGCGCACTTGTGGGCCACCACGTGCCCCACACCACCGGCTCCGATAATGAGTACAGTTTTCATTGCACGCGCAGGATGCACTATAACCCCCCGCAAGTCAAGATTTTTTCGTTCTTCCGCCACGAAATGCAGGTCATAAAACGAAAGCTCGGAACAATCGTCCATTTTCACACAAAGGCGCTCATTGTGAATTGACAACTTACTCACGCAGTGCTATGCTGCCGGAAGTGGCAGCAAACAACTGCCCATTCCCCCATATGAACACAACTCCCATTCCCTCCTACAACCTGGTCAGTGCCACCAGATCCTGCCTGAAACGCTATGTCAAATTCAGCGGCCGCGCCTGCCGCTCCGAATTCTGGTTCTGGACTCTGGCCACGATCCTCATCGGTTTCATCCCCGCCGTGGTAGATATCGCCATCTATGGTCTGGAAGCAGTAGCGAATGATAAGACCCCCATATCCGACATTTACTCCCTGCTTATCCTTCTCCCCGCGCTCGCCGTCATGGTGCGCCGATTCCATGATACCGGCCGCAGCGCCTGGAATCTCCTGTGGTATCTTCTCCCCCTCATTGGCTGGATTATCATCCTGGTATTCTGCTGCAAGATCAGCGGCCCCGCCAACGAATACGGCGATGGTCCCGCCACGCCCGAAGCCTGATTCCTCACCATTTCATTTTCTCCTGCCGGCGCTGCTCTCCCCACAGAGCAGCGCCATTTTTTTCATCATCGCGCCACAAAAAAGCCTGACCAACATGAATGGGTCAGGCTCCGGAAAATCGGGTATTGCCCGGCAGAATCAACCGCGGCGGCGGCGTGTGGTGGTCTTGCGCTTGGCCACGGCGCGCTTGCTGCGCACGCTGGTGCGCTTCTTGACCACGGCGCGCTTGCTGCGCACGCTGGTGCGCTTCTTGGCCACGGCGCGGCGGCGGGACACCGACTTACCGCGCTTCACGGAAGCATAGCGGCTGCTGCGGACGGAGGAACGACGGCGCGATGCCTTCTTCGAGGAAGCCATGGCGGAACGCGGCACATAGGCGGGAACCGGTGTGCGCGAGGTGCGAATAGCGGCGGCCAGTGCCTTGCGCTGGTCATCGGCGCTGTAGTTGCGACCCTGCTGGTCGGCAAAATACTTGCGGTATGCGGGATCCACCTGGTTAATATTGGTGACCGCATCCGGGAAGTTATGATACTTCATGCCGCGGTCGCTCTGGCAGGATGTCAGGAGACATGCCACCATGGCCACCAGGCAAAGTATAAGCTGACGAGTGCTGGACATAATAAATAAGAGGAAAACTTTATGGGATTATTGCATCTAACAGACGGAACGGCAGAGCTATCAGGAACCCGACCAGCCCGGTTACCGTACTGCAGGAGGTGAGACAAGTCATGCACACCAGAGCCAGCCCCAGCTGCGCGCCGCACTTCACCGCGTTGATGATGATCTTCTTCATGATACTGCACGCGGCTGCGGGCACACCCTGTGCCATTTCCTACCCCGCCGGACATATACTATCACATTTCAAGCATTCCTGCCAATACTAAACTTTTCTTTACAATATTTTTTTGCTGTGTATGACTTGATTTTGGTTCAAAAGCGGGTAAAATAGGGCGCACATGGGCACCCGACCGAACGATTCGAGAGCAAGTCTGTACGAAGCCTTGCAGAAATTTGCCGAAAAACACCCAGAGCAGAGAAAAACAGCCGACAGAATGCTCAGCTTCGTGAGCAGCACACCGGATTGCTTCGAACGCGCACACGCTGAGGGGCATATGACAGGTTCCGCCTGGCTCATCAACCCCGCCGGCGACAAGGCACTGCTCACCCTGCACCACAAGCTGCAGCGCTGGATGCAGACCGGCGGCCACGCCGATGGTGACCCGGACACACTACGCGTGGCCTTGCGCGAAGCGGAGGAAGAAAGCGGCATAAGCGGCATCCTGCCCGAGAGCACGGAAATCTTTGATATCGACATCCACCTCATTCCGGCACGTCCGGCCAAGGGCGAACCGGTGCACTACCACTACGACGTGCGCTACCTGCTGCGCGCCCCTCACGAGGATTTTGCCATCTCTGAAGAATCAGACGCCCTGGCCTGGTGGACAGAACAGGACTTTGCCACCCGCACCGACGAACTGGATGAAGCCGTGCGCCGCATGGCTCGGCGATATTTCGGAAAAGCATAACATTTTTACTTGATTTGGTGCGTTTATCGGCGTAGAATGCAGGGTTAATGGAGGAACAACTCCGATTCGCTTGACTAACGCCATGAAACTGCAGTTCAAATCAGTACTTTTCGCGTTTTCCTGTGCGCTTTTCTCTTTGCTGCCGGCCGAAGCGGTGGTCATATATCCCCAGCCTCAGCACAACGGCATGCGCTCTGTCACCACCCGGGTGAAGGAAGTTCAAATTCTCATGCGCACGCCCGAAAGCAAAGGTAAAATCTGGGAGCGTCTGCCCAATGTACCCGAGGGTTACGCCGTTCTCATCGAGCCGGGGAAGCTCACCATCTACGCCAATGATGAAGTCGGCCGTTACTACGCGCGCCAGTCCATCATCCAGATGCTGTACAATGTACCTGATGCCACCTTGGCGCACAACGATGTGTTTGCCGATAAAAGTCTGCGTGAAGTGACGCAGCTGGGCGAGCTGCCCATGGGCATACTGGTAGACTGGCCGGACCTGCCCTCCCGCGGAGTGGTGGAAGGCTACTACGGCGCACCTTGGAGCTTTGAATCCCGCTGCTCCATCTTCCGCTTCATGGGGCGCAACAAGATGAACACCTACATCTACGCCCCTAAGGATGATCCCTACCACCACGGCCGCGGCTGCTACCAGCCCTATCCCGAGCAGAAGGCGGCCGAGTTGAAAGACCTCATTGCCTACGCCAACCGCAATTTTGTGCGTTTCGTGTGGGCCATTCACCCCGCCAACACCGTGCGCTGGCAAGAAAATGAAGGCCGAAACCAGCTGGATGCACTCTGCACCAAATTGCAGCAGATGTACGACCTGGGCGTGCGAGACTTCGCAGTGCTGGTAGATGACTCCAGCGGCGAAATCGGCAAGGCGGAGCGCCAGGTGCAGCTCACCAACTACATTCTGGAAAACTTCATCCGCAAGCATCCGGATGTGAACCAGACCCTCATCATGTGCCCCACGGGCTATAACCGCAGCTGGACAAATGAAAAATTCCTGCAGACGCTCGGCTCCGGCCTGGACAAGAGCATTCCCGTGATGTGGACCGGCGATACCGTGGTGCACGATATCACCCTCTCCGGCCAGAAATGGGTGAACAAGCACGTGCAGCGCCCCACCTTCATCTGGTGGAACTGGCCCTGCAACGATTTCAAGCGCAGCCGCGTTTCCATGGGCCGCACCTATGGTCTGGATACCGACCCGGACATGAAGAACCAGATGAGCGGCTTTGTGGCCAATCCCATGGAGCATGCCGAGGCCAGCAAGGTGGGTCTCTTCGGCGTGGCGAATTACACGTGGAATATCGACCAGTTTGAATCCACCACCACCTGGGAGGAAGGCATGCGCCGCCTCTACCCGCTCCACCGCGAGGCCATGAAGATCTTCTGCTCGCACAACTCCTACCTGCTGCCGAATGGTCACGGCTATTTCCGCGAGGAATCGGTCGACATCGCCCCCACAGCACAGGCCTTCATTGACAGCCTCGCCGCCGATAAGCCCGATATGAAAGCCGGGCAACTGCTGCAGCTGGAGTTCGACCGCATGGTGAGCGCCGCCCGCGAGCTGAAGCACACGAGCAACCCTGTGGCTGGGCTCTGCCAGGAAATCCGCCCCTGGCTCGACCAGTTCGAGCTCTGCGGCGTGGCCGGAGCCTCTATCATGACCGCCTTTGCCACAAAGAACGAGAACCTGTTCTTCTATTTCTTCGATACCGTACAGGCGCTCTACGACATGCGCTCCACACTGCGCAGCGAATGGTCCGGCAGAGGCGTGCGCATGGTAGACGATGTGGAAGTGGCAGCCTATGCCATGACACCGGTGCTGAATGCCGCCTTCTCCTACCTGAACGCCCGCGTGTACGCCGAGCTTTCCGGCCAGAAACGACCGGAGGCCAAGTTCACCGCCTCCTGCGGCAACCCGAATGCAGATGACGCCAAAATCAAGGATGGTCGCACCAATACATTCTGGTCCAATGGCTGCCGCCAGCAGGCGGGTCAGTGGTACTGCCTGGACCACGGTTCTCCCATCTCTATCAACAACATCAGCATGGTGATGGGCGGTCAGCGCCGCAACGACTACATTGAGAGCGGCGTGTTCGAAGTCTCCAACGATGGCACCACCTGGCAGCAGGTCGGCAAGCCGCAGTATGGTAACATGGCCATCGTTAACCTCTCGCAGAACCCCATCCGCGCCCGCTACGTACGCTACCGCATCGTGACACCGCGCCCGAACTGGCTCTCCATCTGCGAGTTTGCAGTAAACCGCTCCCTGCCCCCCTACGTGGATTCCAACATCGAAGGCTGCAATCTCTCTGCCTACACTACCAACGAGGAAATCGGCATAAACCGCGTAATGGAGGTGTTCAAACTGCGCCCGCAGGAGAGCATTTCCCTGCAGTTGCCCACCCCCATTGCGCCTGAGTGGGTGCAATTCAACCTGGAAAATGCTAACCTGGCCAAATGGGGCACCATCACCCTCACCCTCGAATCCGGCAAGGAGCACCAGCTCCAAGCTGAGGTGAAAAACAATCGCATCATGGTGAAAAAAGAGCAGCTCCCGCAGGAACGCATCACCGCCATGAGTCTGGTCAACTCCGGCAGCACGGAGGAGGAAGTGAAGCTCACCATCTTCAACATGGGTATCACCAAGGATGCATTCGACACCGACACCCGCAACATCTACGATGCCGATATCGCCTCCTCATACTACTGCGGCAAGGCCCCGCTGGATGTAACCATGCCTGTGCCTGCCGGCGCGAAGGAAATGATTACCGTAGGCAACATCAAATGCGAAGTCACCGGTGCCACTATCACCAGCGAAGGCTACCACGTATGCCACTACCAGGTGAATCCCGGTGCCACAGAGGTGCGCCTCAAGTACCCGAAGAAACCCCACAGCTTCCTCAACGAGGTTATCTTCAAGTAAGCATGAAGGTGCACTGCCTCATCGAAAACTCCGCTTCCGGGCCAGGCCTGGAAGCGGAGCATGGTCTCAGCCTGCTCATTGAAAGCGGCGGGCTCCGCATTCTCTTCGATGCCGGGGCCACCCCCGCCTTTGCCCGGAACGCAGACCGCATGGGGATTGACCTCGGAACCGTGGATGTTGCCATACTTTCCCATGGACACTACGACCACGGTGGAGGCATGCTGCGCTTTCTGGAGCTCAACTCGAAGAGTCCCCTCTGGGCAAGCCCGCATGCCTTAGAACCACACTTCAACGCAAGTGGAAAAGATATAGGACTGGCACCGGAACTCATCGGGCACAACAGGCTTCGGCCTATCCCGGCAGATGTGCTGGAAATCGCCCCCGGCATCACCCTGCATGCCGCATGTACAGTTTCTCAACCGTATCCCGCACCGGCCGCCGGCATGAGCACCCTGCGTGGCGGAATCCGCGTGCCCGATGACTTCCGGCACGAGCTCTACCTCCTCATCGAAGAGAACGGCCGGCGCATCCTCTTCAGCGGCTGTTCCCACCGCGGCATTCTCAACATCGTCGGGCACTTCCGCCCTGATATTCTCGTGGGAGGCTTCCACCTCATGCGCACACCACCGGACGGCTTGCCACCCATTGCAGCTGCTTTGAGCCAATTCCCCACACGCTACTTCACCGGCCACTGCACCGGCGAGCACTCCTATGACTACCTGAAAGACCGCCTCGGCGACCAGCTGCATGCTTTTTCGACTGGCTCCATATGGGAATTCTGATGAACCTGGGGGCCCAAGCATCACCGAATCCGACAAGTTTGTTTATAACAATTCTAAAACAAGCTTGATTTATCTCGACCTTGTGCTATAATCGCATTCAACCATGAAAAACATCCTCATCATTTCCGGCCACACAAACACGACCAATGATTCCGTGGCCAACGTCACCATTCTGGAGCAGCTGGAAAAGCAGCTTCCCGAGAGCCGCATTGTGTACCTGGACCGCCTGTACCCGGATTTCAGGATTGATGCCGCAGCCGAGCAGGAAAGGCTGCTGTGGGCAGACGTGATTGTGCTGCAGTTTCCGGTATACTGGTTCTCCATGCCCTCCCTGCTCCACCGCTGGATGGAAGAAACATTTCTGCACGGCTTCTCACATGGCAGCACCGGCGACAAACTGAAAGGCAAGACTCTCGTCCTTTCCTACACCACCGGCGCCCCTGCTGAGGCCCTGCCCTGGGAAGACTTTTTCGGCAACCTGCGTGCCACCTGCCAGTTCACCGGCATGAACTGGGGCGGCTGCATCGGCACCGGCAGCGTCTCCTACCAGATGCGAAACGACCCGCAGATGCTGGCTGAAATCACCGAAAAAGCCCGCCAGCACGCCCAGCGCCTCACCGAGCACCTGAAAAAGCTCGCATGAGGAGAGAAAAGGAGTTGCCAGAAAGTTCAAGTCCGGCAGGTGGTCGTGAACCGGAGCACGCTACCGGACCAGTCACGCAAGGACACCCAGCACAGCTCCTGCCATGGAATACGCCAATTGCACCAGCAGAGCATATGCGGCGGAGCGCAGCCAGCTCTGGCGATGAATCAGACACATCACCAGAGTGAAACAGAGCATGTCGCTCACGACACGAAGCGCAGCATGACAAATCATCATCAGCTCCATGCCCTCCATTACGGAGTCGGAGTGCAGAAGCAGCGCTGTAAATTGCGCCAGATTTCCGAAAATCAGGGATGAACATGCCACAATAGCCGCGGCGGTCAGAAAGCCCTCCTTGCGGGAAATGCCCGATTTCCGGGCGCAGAGCCACACAAACAGCCAGACATTCAAAATCGCTGCGCAGCTGCACAGGGATAGCGTCCAGCTTACCATGTATCGTTGGAGAAAAAGGGGCAGAACCACCATTCGCACCAACGCAAGGCAAAGCTCATACACGCCGGTTGCATACAGCGCCTGTTTCCAGTCGCATTTCAGCATATACCGCCCCAGCAGAAGCACCAGCAGCGCCCCTGAAACGAATACATGGTGGTGAATGCAGTAACGCAGCATCCCCATTTCAGTATAAACCGACAGCAAGTAGAACAACCCACCGGCGGGCAGCAATATCATGGCATAGCGCGCGGCTTCATGCTTACCCGGTTTCAGCCACAACAAAGCAGCATACACCGGCAGAAGCAGGCACACCAGGTGCATCAGCAGTGATTCATTGTACATAAAATCTCGCGGTGTTCTGTCAGGCTTCTTCTGTATACTCAGCCAGCCACTGCCGGAAGTCCTCTGCGGGTTGCAGGAGTGTGGTGAGGAACGCCTCCTCGAACGGCTCTTTCTGCGTGGCGGGGTAGATACTCAGCGTCCCCTGCCGGTAGATAACCAGGCCATGTGCCTTCATCTTCCTGAAGCCGGCAGGCAGGGAGATGCCTTCCCGCTGGCAGATTGTTGCCAGCTGAGTGTCGGAATAATGCCAGAGCGAGCTCAGCCAGAAAATACCCACCCAATCGGCATCACCCATCTTCTCGATGCGGATTTCCCCAGCCCCGCCGGAGTTCCAGGAAAGATACTCTGCCTCGGCCACCACTTCATCCGTTTTCTTATCCAATTCGCGGAAATTGGACGCAAGAAGCTCGAAAGGAAGCACCGATTCCACGCAAACGGCCTTCTGCCAACCCACTTTCTGCTGGCGGGCTTTCTTGCCGCGCTTCAGCTCATCCCCGGCATCGCGCTTCAGCAGGAACACCGTCGCCAACACCAGCGTGCCCCCGATCACCAGCATAAGCAGCTGGCGAAAATCGAATCCCGACTCCGCAAACCAGTACCCTGCCCCCAGCACCAATCCCAGACCACACAGACCATAGCACAGATATTCACCGATTAGCTTCATGCTCCGGAGCTTAACATATTAAACGCGAAAACGCAATAAAAAACATAGAGCTAATCCGCTTAATATACGCAACTTATTGATGAGACAATTAAAGATTGATGTGTTATCCGTATTGGTTGGTGACGGACAAATTGATGTTTAGAAAATGCAAAACGCAGAATGCAGAATGCAAAATAATCATATAGCGTGCCGACTACCGTCGGCACGTGGTAACTAAAACACACTGAGATTCATCTCAGTGCGTTTTTTACAGGGAGCGGCGGAAGCCGCTACGGAGCTTCCTATTCTGCATTCTGCGTTCTGAAATCTGCATTCCATTAAATTCCAATTTGTCGTTGAGTCCAAGCAATATTCTTTAATTGCCGGAGGTATTTTGACGGAGCACAGGAGTTCAGCCCCGATTAGACGCATGCGAGCATGGGCGGCATAATCAAAAAAAGAGTTTGCCTTGCGGGGCGAGGCGCGGTATACTCGGTCTGCATGAGCGACGAACAGGAAGACATGAACGCGTTTAACAGCTGGGATTGCTTTGGAGCAACGCTCATGCTCGGCATGGTACCCGGCATTATCCACTTTGCCACCACGGAGCCGTACGATGTGGCCGGAGCTGCGGTCTACTGCGGCATTGGCGTACTTGTAGCGCTGGTGGTGCTTGCGGTGGCCCTTATCACACGCTGGCGTTTTCTGGGTACGCTTGTGAATGCTGTCGGCACCATACTCACCGCAGTGTTCATCATTTACATCACCCTGTTCTGGACGGAATCCTGCACCGAATATTCGCAAAAGCAGAAAGAAGTTCCTGCCCAACAGCAGCTGCGCGGCTGACGTGTAAATGCAACGTGGTGCCAGTTTCCATCAGCCATTGGGTTCTTCTGCACCACGCCCCCAGATTTTGCCGCGAGGTTGCCGATGGTGGATCAAAGCAGTAAAATCAGGCTGGGCGCCCTGAACAATCGAGCAGAGTACGGCCGCTAATGCAAAATATGGTGTCTTCTTCATACTGGCTAAATGACCGGTACGGGATTCTACACATATCCCCGCTGCAAGGCGCGAGAAAAAAACTGCCATGCACGCAAAATCACCAGCGCAACTTGGCGCGCAGGCGGGCAGCATAGTCGCTGTCCGGTAGGTTGAGCAGGCGCAGAGGATTCGGAGCCTTGCGCACACGCAGCGTCTCATTGAGCACAATCGGGTAAATATTGCGGCCGTCCAGCGAGAAGATAAGCGATTCCTCGGCGCGGCCGCGGCGTTCACGCGGCCGCAGCGTAATTTCCACCGAATCCGGCAGCACAATCGGGCGGCTCGTGAGGCTGTGCGGGCAGATGGGAGTCAGGCAGGTCACCCCTGCTGTGGGCCACATGAGCGGACCACCGGCCGACATGGAATAAGCGGTAGAACCAGTGGGCGTGGCCACCAGAATGCCGTCCGCGTGGTAGCGGTTGAGCAGCCGGCCATCCAGCTCCACATCCACGTCAATCATCTTGCCGGTCTTGGCACGCGTGAGCGAAAGCTCGTTGAGTGCATAGAATCGGCGGTTAGTCTCCTCGCCGGCGGCATCGAACTTGCGCACCTCAAGCATGGAGCGTTCATCCACCTCGTAAGTCCCCTCGGCAAGCGCACGCACCAGCAGCTCGATTTCATCGCGGCCGCAGGCACTCAGAAACCCGAGGTGCCCCATGTTGATACCGCCGATGATGGTGCCGGTGCTGCTGGCTGCCAGGGCCACCGAAAGCATGGTGCCATCGCCCCCCAGGCAGAGAATCAGCTCGGGGTGGCCCAGCACCGGGTCATTCACCGTGTTCTTACCCATTTCATACGCATTCAGACCGGCGGCGGCGCAAGCCTCCATGAGCTGCTGCAGAGCCAGCAGACAGGGAGCCGAACGCGTAGGAGCCAGAATGCCGATGGATGCGGGTGTTTTCACGGTGGTGGTTATTCAGCGTTGTTCGCGGACAATCTCGGTACCGATACCCTCGGGGGTGAAGATTTCCAGCAGAAGGGTATGGCGCAGGCGGCCGTCAATGAAGTGCACCTTGCGCACACCGGCATTCAGCGCATCCACAGCGCTCTTCACCTTGGGAATCATGCCGCCGGAGATAACCCCCTGCTCGATGAGCTCGAAAGCCTCCTTGCGGTTGATACTCTGGATGATGGTGCTCGGGTCGCTCGGGTCGTTCATCAGACCGGGCACATCGGAAATATACACCAGTTTCACCGGCTTGAGCTCGCGGGCCAGGGCGGCCGCTGCCAGGTCGGCGTTCACGTTCAGGGAGTGGTTGGTGCCCAGCTCGCGTGCCAGCGGAGAAATCACCGGGGTAAGCTGCAGGGAAAGAGCCTCTTTCACGCGGGAAAGCTGGCACCCAATCACATTGCCCACCATACCGATATCCACCGGGTTGCCCTCGGCATCCTTCTCCATGATTTTCTCGCCCACAAACACATTGGTGCCGGGAATACCCACAGCCTTGCCGCCGTGGCCACGCATCATTTCCACCAGGCCGGGGTTGATGGTGCCGCTCAGCGTGCGCTCCACAATGTCGATAGCCTCAGGCGTGGTCACACGCAGACCATTCACGAAACGGGCTTCCAGGCCGGCATCGGCCATGGCCTTGGAAATAGCCTTGCCACCGCCATGCACCACCACGGGATTCAGCCCCATGGTTTCCATCACCACGATATCGCGCATGAGCGACTTCACCAGGTCGGGGTTATCCATGGCAGAACCGCCGAACTTGATGAGAATCGTCTGGTCGCGGTACGCCTGCAGATACGGCAGAGCTTCGATGAGGATATCGGCCTTGTAAATCTCCTGGTCGGGGGTAACTACCTTGCGAATGGGAATCATGGTCAGATGTAGCGTTTGATTTTGAAGATGATAAGGGGCAGCGCGCCGGAAAGCACCATGAGCACCAGCGATACCCACACGCCCCAGTCCGTCTGCAGGAAGGGGATGAACTTGAAGTTCATGCCGAAGATGCTCGCAATCAGTGTAGGCGGCAGGAACACCACGCTCATGATGGTGAACACCTTGAAGATATCATTCTGCTCAATATTGATGAGACCGAGCACGGCATCGAGCATGAAGTTAATCTTGTTGGAAAGAAAAGCAGCGTACTCGGAAAGGGAGTTCACGTCTCGGGAGACGGAGCGCAGCGGCATGTACAGGTTATCCTCGCCCAGGCAGCCTTCTTCGTTGCCGGCGTAGGTGATGAGGCGCAGCAGGTTCACCAGGGCATCGCGCTGGCGGGTGATGAGGTCACCCACGCGCCCCAGCTCCTCCAGAGCATCGCGCAGATCATCGGTATCCGGGTCCTCCACCTTCTGCTTGCGGCGGGTGTGGTGCGTGCCGAACACCTTCTTGGAAAGCGTATCGAGGTCGGCACCGAAACGTTCCAGTACGTCAGCCTGGCGGTCCACCAGCGTTTCCAGCAGGCCGATGAACACCAGATCGCGGTTCGTCTGGCTCATACGCAGCAGCTGCTGCGAGAACATGCGGAATGAATACGAATCCGTATGGCGGATAGTGATGAGCAGTTTGCTCTTCAGAATGAAAGTAATTTCCGAAATGATGGGTTCATCCGTCTCCACGCGGGAAAGAACCGTGGTGGTCATGAAACGGCCGCCGTCCTCGCAGTACAGACGCGAGGTAGCCTCAATTTCGCGCATCTCGTCCTTCGTGGGCATCTCAATGCTGCAAAGCGATTCCGCATACCTTAGTTCATCGGCATTCGGGGTCAGGAGGTCAATCCAGAACACATCCCCGCGGCGGTTCTCCTGTTCTTCCAGGCCCACCGTGCGGGAAATCCCATTCTCCGTCTGCGTGTATATGCGAATCATGGCTCCTCTGAGGGGTTGCGATTTCGTCTCTTACTCACCGGCACCCACGCGCGCCGTTGCCTCATATTGCCACAATTTCCCCTGAAATACAAGCCTAAAGGCCTTCCCCCCGCTTTTTTCCCGCATGTGTCCCAATGATTTTGTAATAAGTTGAATTATCAACGCGATTTTCCAGGAATCCCCCTCATCTCAATAAATTGGAATTTGTAGAGTAGTTTGCGGAGCGTCAGCGTAGCGGAATTTTGAGCCCGTCAGGGCGGCATAATAATAGCCCAGCGTGGAGCCGCCACGCGGCGGAACGCTGGGTTTGGTGTTAATTATACCCGGAACCCCG
>JAGBDZ010000078.1 GCA_017937215.1 Akkermansia sp.
CCTTTCTGCCACCCCTGCCAGGGTTCGGTAAATATTTATACCATACCCGGGGTTCCGCTGCTGACGCAGCTGCACCCCGGTCTAAAGGCTGACGTCCCTCCGGGACTCAAAATTCCGCGGACGTACCGTCCGCCAACTGCCCGCCAGAGTCCAATTTGTTACCCCTCCGATACGTATAACACACCAATCTTTAATGGCCGCGTCAATAATTTACTGTAATCCGGGGTTCGGGGCTTCGCGTCTCGCTGCGCTCGCTTGCTACGCCCTCGCAAATGAACCAACACTCTTTCGTGACTTATTAGAGTTCCCAGTATTTTATCAGAGAGCCTGAATGGCTTTGATATAGGCCTCACGAGCTTCCCCAGGGGTAAGGGGCTTTTCCTCCACAGCTTCTACGGGGGGAGGTGGCGGGGCCGGTTCCTCTTTTTTCTCCTTTTCAGGCCAGGCAGAGGCCTGGTCAGCAAAGGGCAGGGCACCTTCATTCCGGTGGGCGAGCAGTCTGGCAACGGCCTGGCGCTTGCCGATGACAGCGCGGCGGTCCGTGCGGGCCAGCAGCGCATTGCTCTTGCTGTTCATGTAGGTCACCTGGGTGCAGTTCAGCTTCTGGCAGAGCACCTGGCGTGTTGAAGGGGGCACGTTGTTTCTTCCCAGTCCGAGCTTATCGGCCAGTACCTCTGAGGCAAACTCATTCATCAGCTGGCGCCCGGTCACTTCGATAGCGGCCAGCTTATCATCCACCATGGGCATGAGCAGCTCCACGCCGCTTTTCTTGATGGTTTTCCAGTGAATGAAGCCGTTGGGGCGAATGGCGTTGATGCAGAAATACTCTTCTTTGAGCAGGTAGGCCATGGCGGCCAGGGGGCTGCTGTCAAACACATGCCTGGTTTCTTCCGCCAGGTGGCCCAGCACAGCCTGGTCTACCAGCAGGGAGCATGCCGGTCCTTTTCCCTCATCAAAATCTATGGATTCCGGCGTTTCCATGCCCACGAGTTCCGCCACGCGAGCAACGGTTTCGCTCAGGTCGTGCTGGTGGGGGGCCTTTTCCCCGGACTCAGCGATGATGGCAGCGCCAATCGCCTTCCCATCGTGAGAGAGGAAGGCGATGTTCCAGCCGTCGTGCAGGATGCACACGCAGTTCTTTCCGGCCCGGGGGTTGCTGAAAACCGCCCGGGCGCTTTCCAGGTTAAGGGGCTCAGCCCCTGCTGCCATGGGGACGAGCAACAGCCCGCCTGCTGCCAGCAGGGTCTGGAGATACCGGCGCATCATTTATCGTACGATTTCATGAGGCGGCGCACATACTTGCCCATGGAAATCAGCTGGCTGTCGATACTCTGTGCCAGCTTGAACTGGTTGCGGGCGCGGATGAGGTTGTGCTCCGGCTTTTCTGTGCGGAAATATTTGTCGCCATCCAGATAGTCAGTCAGGAATCGGATGCCGATTTCAGCCGTGATCAGCCAGCCGGCAAAGGGCATGAACTCCACCTCCTTCTGGGTCAGGAAACCGTGAGCAGCATCCAGATAGCCCTCGGCCAGAGATTCGAAGAAAGGCATCTCCATCTTCACCTTGGAGAGGTCCTCTTCATCCTCGCTGGCCATGCAGGTGGCGGTGCGCACCATATCGCCGAAGTCGTAGAGCACAGAGCCGGGCATAACCGTGTCCAGGTCAATGACGCAGACAGCATCGTCCGTGTCTTCATCCAGCATCACGTTGTTGATTTTCGTGTCGTTGTGGGTGATGCGAGTGGGTATTTCACCGCTGGCCAGCATGTCAGTTATGCGGGAGTAGCGGCTCTCCCAGCCTTTGAGCAGCTCGAGCTCTGCCTGGCAGTTGGCGGCGCGGCCCATCACATCGGCCTCCACGCTCTTGAGCAGGTCGGCATAGCGCTTGGGGGTGTTGTGGAAATCCGGTATGGATTCGCGGATGTCCTCCGGGTTCATATCGCAGATGAGGTCCTGGAATGAGCCGAACGCGAAACCCGCCTGGTAGGCCTGGCGAGTGTTCTCCACCACGTCGTAGGTGTGAGTACCTTCGAGGTTGTTGTAGCAGCGCCACATGCCGCCACCATCCGGCAGGACGATGTAGTTGCGGCCGCCACGTGCCGGGTAGAGGTTGAGGGTCTGGCCGGCAGCGTCGCGGCGGCGGCGCAGCAGTTTCCAGGTGATGTGGCGGGTCACTTTCTCCACATTGCGCATCACCTGGGCCGGGTCCTTGAACACATACTCATTAATGCGCTGCAGGATATAGCGCTCCTTGTGGCCATCTTCCGTGCGGTAGCAGGCGCGGTAGGTCGTGTTGATGTGGCCATTGCGCAGCTCCTCACCGTAGAGAAAGTTGCCGCTCACGGCAAACAGGTCACCAATGCGGGCAATGCGCTCCGCAACAGGGCCTTGTGTGTGTTTTTCAGGCATGGGAATGAGAGAGTTGGACCTGCGTGGCGGGGTTACTTGTCTTTCTTGTTTTCCGCAATCTGAATGGACATCAGCTTGGGCATGTTGCGGGTGGTGTCCTTCACCACAATGTTCACCATGGACTGGCGTTCAGAAAGCACGAAAGAGGAAGCCTTGATGCGCTTGAAGCCCTTGGTGGCCTTGTCGTAGTAAGAGAGGACAAAGGAGACCTGCTGACCCTTTTCGCCCTTGAAACTCCAGCTGTTTTCGGGGCAAATGCCGTCTTCGCGGCGGTAAACACCGATTTTGCTTTCCTTCTTATCCTTGAAGTCGTTGGATTCAGAGGTGATAATCTGCAGCGGGAAAGAGGAAAGGTTAATCACATGCATACCTTTCTTCGGGAAATCACCCTCATTGAGGAACAGGGTGCTGGTCTTCTGCACCTCCTTGTTCGGGGAGAGAATGCACACGGACTTGCTGCCGGCAGAAGCAGGCACAGTAACACTGAAAATCGGGTCAGGCAGCTCGGTGTCTGCTGCAGGTTTGGTGGTTTTCTTTTCGCCTTCGGCCATCTTGGGGGCGGGGTCTTTATCCCAGAATTCAACCACCCCACCCACAGGTTTGACGCGGACACTGGGGGTGCGCGAACCAATGGAGATGGACTTGAACTCCTTGCCGCTGCGCACATAGAGCGGGGAAGGCATGGTCACACCGGCGGGAGAGCAGATAACGAAACGCACACCGGTCTTCGGAGCTGCTTCCTCAGCGGCAACCCCGGTACCAGCGGCTGCAGGTGTGGCAACGCGGGAACGACGACCCTGAGCCTGGGCAGGCAGCAGGGCCACTACAGCGGCACAGAAAAGAAGTACGGAAAAAATCTTCATATGCATTATTCTTAATCTATCGGGGAAATACTAGCAAGCCTAAGACGCTAAATCAAGCAGAAAATCCCGCAAATAGGAAATTACCACACGTGCCCCCAAGTTTGAAAGAAGCGCTCGGTAAATTCCAATTTGGCGGGCAGTTGGTGAGCCGCAGGCGAGCGGAAACTTGAGCCCGCAAGGGCGACAGAATCATAGCCCAGGGCGTGAGCCCTGGGTATGGTGTAGTAATAAGACCGGAACCCCGCCAGCTGGCGGGGTGGCAGATTCGCATGAGCGTTCCGTTTATGTTAAGCATTGATTATTTGTATGTCAACGCGCATCCACGTCTGCCACCCACTCGCTCCGCTC
>JAGBDZ010000079.1 GCA_017937215.1 Akkermansia sp.
GGGGTTCCGGTTATTTTTTATTCCAAACCCAGAGTTCCGCCGCTAACGCGGCTCCACTCTGGGCTATGGTTATACCGCCCTCCGGGCTCAAAATTCCGCTACGCTGACGCTCCGCAAACTACTCTACAAATTCCAATTTATTGAGCAGAGGGGGGCTTCTTCCAAAATGTTGCTGCTATTTCTATTCTCTACAAAATCTTTGGGACACGCGTGTGTTTTATTGCCAGGAGGGCTCGTTTTTTCTTGATTCCACCCAGGAGGTAGCGTAAAGTAAAAGCTGATACCATGCCGGCTGTTCTCACCATATTTGCTTTCTGCATCTGCAGCTTCACTTCCGCCTGCCTGGGGCGGCAGCAGCGGGGGCTGTGGCTGTATCTGCTGGCGGTGATGCTGGGGCTGCCGGTGGCTGCGGGCTGCGCCGTGGCTGGCTGGCAGGTCTATGGCTGGCGCGGCGGTCTCTGGATGGGGCTTTGCTCGCTGCTGGTGGTGCTGTTTCTGAGAGCCTTCTGCGTGTTCTGGATGCGCATGTGCCGCCGCCTGAATATCTGGATTCATCGTTCCTGACGCCAAGTGGGGCTCTCCCAACCTGCGCTCGTTTGCATTTTCCTGCTCCTTTTCTGGTTATAAATACCAGATTTTTCCAAACTTCACTCCAAAATTAACATGATTGAGTTAGTAAAATATACAAATTTTGAATTTTCCTTATTCCTACCCAATATATAGGCTTGACTTCATTGAAGCATTCAATAAAATGCAGACGGTTGAAATAACCACCGCAGTCGGCGGGAAGCAATTCCCGGGTCGCAAATTAGTTGGAATACAACTAATACAAGTTGAAATCGAGTAATTGAACACATAAAATACATTTGCTATGAATCTGCGTCACATCACCCGATTCACCTACACATACACGAACTTCCAGGGCTGGAGGGTCGCGATAAACCGCCAGGGCACGACTCTGGCTCGCTACTTCTCCGACAAGCAATATGGAAGCGAAGAAGAAGCCAGAGACCAGGCAATCCGATTCCGGGATATGCTGGTGGATGAGCTGAACCGGAATCCTCAATCCACACGAGAGATTCTTGATAAGTACCGGGTTCTGCCCCAGAATCCGTATCCTGCCGGACTGAAGCCCGGCAATGTGAAAGCCGACCTGGGACAGGAAAGCGCCGACAAAAAGTCCGCAGCGTGCAGTCTCCGCAGCAACCACGTCATGCAGAGCATTCTGAAAAATCTCTGCAAGCGGCTGCAACTGGACACCGCCAGCGTGCTGAAGTTGTCGTTATACATGTTCGTACTTCAGTTCAACGAGCAGAATGCCCGTGCCGAAGAAATGCTGAAAGCGCAAGCCGCCGAGCTGGCAGACACATCGATACCGGCAGACTACCTCCACCAACCGGAAGCCAGACTCCAGCGTCTTGTTTCAGAGTTGAACCAACTCGCCACCCGGGCCGGGTTCCCCAGCTTTGAGGAATTTTCCACCGGCAAAACCCGCAACCGCACCACCCCCGCAGATACCTGCGACACCCACAACTCATCACCACCAACCCAAGATCCACCGACCATGACTTCGCAAATCCCCCATGAGCATGTCAACCCGCCGCGGCCCTCGCCCCCGCCCCACACCCCCGCACCCACAACCTCTGCTTTTCCCCCTCGTCCACTGACCAGGTTATCGGCCAACCCGCCGCTCCACGTTTCGCCCCTGCAGAAGATGCTTCTGCCCATTGCTTCCGAATCCGGCCACACGCGCACTATTGACCACAAGCCCAAACGTATTGCCCTGGGCAGCGCGCCTACCAATCTTCCCCCGCCGGATCTCCTAATTTGATTTCCGCGCCAGCCTGCAAAGCGACGCACCCATTTTATTCACCTGAACCGAGTCACGGTAACCCGCGGCTGCCCTCGGCACTGCCACTTACCGAGCCCGCATGACTGCCGGTCAGCGTGAGGTCCGAATCAACACCCCGATGTGCTGATGACACGCCCGCACTGTGCCCACGCAGTCACCCTACCCTGAAAAAACAAATCCCCGGCGCCAAAACAGGCACCGGGGATTTGTTTTAAACGGAGATAAAGGAAAAATACGCGTGGAAAAAAATCAGAGTTTCTTCCAGGGCAAAGAAGCCAGGAGGTCATCGAAGCCCAGGCCGGTGCCCTTCGGCACGGGGAACTCGGGGGTAATTTCCATACCCAGAGCCTCGGAGAACGCATTGGGGCGGAACACGTGGTGAGTCACCAGACCGCACAGCGGGATTTCCTCGGCCGGCTTACCGGTGTAGAACTTGGCGGCATTGTAAGCGGCCCAGCACTGGCCCAGGGGGTGGTCCATGTAAGTAGTGAACACAGGAAGACCGGTGGTGCTCTGGTGGCGGGCGGGCTTCACGATACGCATCATGGGCTTGCTGGTGCGGGCGGGAATGATGCTCTCATTCTGCACCGGCATATCGTAGGCCAGGGGCATGCCGGCATCCTGCAGGGTCTGCCACACGTCCACATCATAATAACAGGGGTCTTCCACAAAGTCGATGCGCTCGCGCATGGCAGCGGGCAGCATATCCCAGAACTGCAGGGCCTCCTCCTTGCTCAGCGTGCAGTTGAAATCCACACGCCACTTCCAATCCGGCACCATGGCGGCCAGATTCACCAGGCGCTCCACCGTGGCGGCCAGCTTGGGAATCACCTTGATTTTGCCCACGCGGAAACCACGCTGGTGCAGGTTATACACCTGGGAGGGCGTGGCGCTCACGGTGAGGGTGGCATAGCTGCGCGGCACGCTCAGCCCCTCGAACAGGCTCACCCCCTTGGCTCGGGCCTCGCCGTCCAGCTCCATGCACTTCAGGGCGCGGGCGCCCAGGCGCATCGGATTACCCTCGCGCAGGGCATCCAGCTCGTACTCCAGCGGGGAGTCGCCCAGCTCCGGCCAGGCCTGCAGACAGGCATAACCGCCATTGTCACCACGCAGCAGCACGCCTTCACGCGGCTGGGCTGCGGCACGGGCGCTCATGGCACCCACGGGATAAAGAGTGTACGGAGTGTAGTGCATGCCCCTATTTAAGCACTTTACCCGCATTTGTCACGCCCATTCTGCGTTTACTGCCATTATTTTCTTCCTTGAAGTGGCCTAAAAATGGGCAGCATCGGCACAATGCTGCCCATTACTGCCTCACTTTCGGCTCGCCAAGGGGTGCGAAACCGTATATAATGCGCGCGTGAGCAGAAAGATACAGGTCTACACCGGTGGTTCCGTAGGGTGCAATGGCTACCTCATCGAGGCTGCAGATGGCTACGTAGCCGTGGATGCCCCGCTGGGCATGGCCGACTGGGTGGCCCGCCGGCTGCCGGCAGGAACAAAGCTGACCCACCTGCTGCTCACGCACCAGCATTTCGACCACGTGGAAGGCGCGGCCGAACTGCAGCGCCGCACCGGCTGCACCATTCACGCCGTGGCACCGTACAGCAAAAAGCTCACGCTGGAAGAAGCCGCGGGCGCCTGGGGTCTTCCACCGGTGGAACCGTACACGGTGGATGACGTGCTGGGCACCGCCCCGCGCAAGGCCGACTGGGCTGGGCTGGAGTGGCAGATTTTCCCGATTGCCGGCCACGCCACCGATGGCGCGGCCTACTATCTGCCAGGGGTCGACGAGCTGTTTGTGGGCGATATTCTCTTTGCGGGCAGCGTAGGCCGCACCGATTTCCCCGGCGGCAGCATGAGCGCGCTGGTGCGCGGCATCCGCGAGCATCTCATGCCCCTGCCCCCGCAAACCACCGTGAACAGCGGCCACGGTCCCGCCTCCACCATCGGCGAGGAGCAACTCAATAACCCCTACATCTGCTGATTCCGGGAACATGGACAATTTTACACAACACACGACCACAGAAAACAAGATGACATTCGAAGAGCTGGGGCTTTCCGCCCCCATTCTGGAAGCCGTAAAGGACTGCGGCTATGAGAACCCGACCCCGATTCAGGAGCAGGCCATTCCCCACATCATGCAAGGCAAGGATGTGATTGGCGCCTCCCAGACCGGCACTGGTAAATCCGCCGCATTCGCCCTGCCCCTGCTCAACAACATCACCCACACCGGGCAGCCCCAGGTGCTGGTGCTGGAACCCACCCGCGAGCTCGCCGACCAGCTGGCAGAATCTTTCCGCACCTATGCAAAGCACACCGATATCAAGGTAGGTCTGCTCTACGGCGGCGTAGGCTATGGCGCCCAGACCGAGGAACTCAAGAAAGGCGTGGATGTCGTCGTGGCTACTCCGGGCCGCCTCATCGACCACTTCTACCGCGGCAACATGAAGTTCAAGGCCGTAAAAACCCTGGTGCTGGACGAAGTGGACCGCATGACGGATATGGGTTTCCTGCCCATCGTGCGCAAGATTGTGAATCTCTGTCCCTGGGAAGGCCGCCAGACCCTCTTCTTCTCTGCCACCATGCCGCAGATTCTGCAGGGCTTTGCCAAGTGGTGCCTGACCGACCCGGTGGAAATTGCCATTGCCCGCCGCGAGGTGGCCAGCACCATTTCCCACGCTTTCTACCCGGTGGGTCTCGACCAGCGCGATGAGCTGCTGCTCGCTCTCATCAAAGCCACCGATTTCCAGAACCTCATGATTTTCACCCGCACCCGCAAAGAGGCCGACACCGTGGGCAACATGCTTGCCAACGCCGGCTGGAAGGATGAAGTGACCGTCATGCACTCCGACATTGCCCAGAAAGAACGCATGGCCGCGCTCAAGGGCTTCAAGGAGGATAAGTTCCGCATCCTCGTGGCAACCGATGTGGCCGCCCGCGGCATCGACATCAACGGCGTGACCCACGTCATCAACTACCGCGTGCCCGAAAACCCGGAGGATTACGTGCACCGCATCGGCCGCACCGGCCGCGCCGAATCCACCGGCGATGCCTTCACCCTGCTCACCGCCGATGAGGTAGACTTTGCCAAGAGCGTGGAAATCTTCATCAACCGCAAGATTGCCCGCCGCAAGCTGGAAGGCTTCAACTACGCCTACACCGCCCTGCTGGAGGATGGCCCCGTGCGTCCGGTGCGCAAGCCGCGTCCCGCAGCACCCAAGCGCCGCCGCCGTTGATAGAGAGAGGGGGAGAGATGCGCGTTGTCAGCATAGACCCCGCCATCCGCAACACGGGATACGCGGTCATCGAAGGCGATTTCCGCGCCCCGCGGGCGCTGGACTACGGCACCCTCTCCCTGCCGGCCAAACTCAGCCAGAGCCAATGTCTGCTGGCCATTCATGAGTACGTGTGCGCCCTCATCGACAAATGGCAGCCCGATGAGCTCGCCATCGAGGGCATCATCTACGTGCAGAGCCACCGCACCGCCATCACCATGGGTTCCGCCCGCGGCGCCACCGTGCTGGCCGCCGCCCGCCACGGGCTGCAGATCATGGAATACCCGCCCACCTGCGTGAAACTGGCCACTGTGGGGCGCGGCGGAGCCGGCAAGCAGCAGGTCGCTTTCATGATGCGAGCCCTGCTCCACCTCACCGAAACCCCGGCCCCCGATGCCGCCGATGCTCTCGCCATCGGCTACACCCACCTCGCCGCCTCCGATCCCATCCGCGCTCACCTCTTCCGCGAGCGCAAATATATTTGAACCGCAGGCGGAAAATCACGGTGCGTTTCATCGGGACTGAAGTCCCGAGCTCCCACAAAGGAGCCCGCGCAACATCCCCTTCACCGGGATATTTCCGTCCTTCGGGCGCGTATGTTCGGTGCCACACGTGTCCCAAAGATTGAAAAAAGTGCTCGACAAATTGGAATTTGTCGGGCAGTTTGCGGAGCGTCAGCGTAGCGGAATTTTGAGCCCCGCCTACTGGCGGGGCGGTAAGTTCAATAGCCCAGGGCGTAAGCCCTGGGGTAAAGTGAAAATAGTAACCGAACCCCGAGCGGAGCGAGTGGGTGGCAGACGTGGATGCGCGTTGATATTCAAATAATCAATGCTTAACATAAACAGAACGCTCATGCGAATCTGCCACCCCGCCAGCTGGCGGGGTTCCGGTTATTTTTTATTCCAAACCCAGCGTTCCGCCGCGTGGCGGCTCCACGCTGGGCTATGATTCTGTCGCCCTTGCGGGCTCAAGTTTCCGCTCGCCTGCGGCTCGCCAAATTCCCATTTATCAAGCACCGTACTCAATCTTTGGGACACATGTGATGTTCGGTGCAAAATGCAAACTGATACTTGCAGTCGGGGCGTAAATATGCTACATTAAGCTCACGACATTATGGCAACACAGCTCGAACAACTCAAGAAATTTACAACGGTAGTGGCAGACACAGGTGATTTCCGCCAGATGGAGGAATTCACCCCGCAGGATGCCACCACGAACCCCTCTCTCATTCTGGCCGCCGCCGCCAAGCCGGAGTACCGCCCGATTCTGGATGCGGTTGTGGCTGATTTCAAGGCAACAGTGGCGAACCCGGCAGAGAAGATTGGCGACCTGATGGACCGCGTCATCGTGGCTTTCGGTCTGGAGATTCTCAAGCGCGTGCCCGGCCGCGTATCCAGCGAGGTGGATGCCCGCCTCTCCTTCGACACGGAAGGCACAGTGCAGAAGGCCCGCGAAATCATGGCGCTGTATGAGGCCGCCGGCATTCCGCGCGAGCGCGTACTCATCAAGATTGCCGCCACGTGGGAGGGCATTCAGGCTGCCCGCCAGCTGGAGCAGGAGGGCATTCACTGCAACCTGACCCTGCTGTTCAGCCTGGTGCAGGCTGTGGCATGCGCCGAAGCCGGCGTGCGCCTCATCTCCCCGTTTGTGGGCCGCATTCTGGACTGGTACGTGGCTGCCACCGGTGAGAAGTACACCGCCGAGACCGACCCGGGTGTCATCTCCGTGCGCACCATTTACAACTATTACAAGAAGTTCGGTTACCCGGTGCAGATTATGGGCGCCAGCTTCCGCAACACCGGCGAAATTCTGGCACTGGCCGGCTGCGACCTGCTGACCATCTCCCCCGGTCTGCTGGCAGAGCTTGCCGCCACGGAATCCGAGGTGAAGCCCCTGCTCTCCCCCGAGGCTGCCGCTGCGAGCGATATTGAGCGCATCCCGGCCGATGAGAAGAGCTTCCGCTTCCTCTTCAACGAGGACGCCATGGCCACCGAGAAGACCGCCGAAGGCATCCGCAAGTTCTCTGCCGATATCCGCAAGCTGGAATCCCTGCTGGCTTCCATGCTGTAATATTTTCCCAAAACACAATCATCATGAAAGTACTCGTTACCGGCGGTGCCGGTTATATCGGTTCACATACGGTGCGCCAGCTCGTGAAGAGCGGTGCCGATGTGACAGTGCTCGACAGTATGGTGTACGGCCACCAGGCCGCCATCGTGGATAAGGAAGTGAAGCTGGTCAAGGGCGACCTGGGCGACCCCGCCGTGGTGTATCCCCTGCTGGTGAACGGCAAGTTCGATGCCGTGGTGCACTTCGCGGCCTTCATCCAGGTGGGTGAGTCGGTGACCGACCCGCTCAAGTACTATGAGAACAACATCGCCAAGCCCCTGGTGCTGCTGCGCGCCATGATTCTGGCCGGCTGCAAGCGCTTTGTGTTCTCCTCTACCTGCGCCACCTACGGTGTGCCCACTCAGGTGCCCATTCCCGAGACCGAGAAGCAGGACCCCATCAACCCCTACGGCGGCTCCAAGTACATGCTGGAGAAGGTCTGCAAGGACTGCGACCGCGCCTACGGCCTCAAGAGCGTGTTCCTGCGCTACTTCAACGCCTCCGGTTCCTCGGTGGACGGCGCTATCGGCGAAGACCACGAGCCGGAATCCCACATCATCCCAGTGATTCTGCAGGCCATCAAGGGCGAGCGCCCCGGCATCACCGTGTTCGGCACGGACTACGACACCCCGGACGGCACCTGCATCCGCGACTACATTCACGTGGATGACCTGGCCGATGCGCACCTGCGCGCACTGGACTACCTGATGAAGGGTGGCGAGACCAACTGGTTCAACCTGGGCACCGGCAACGGTTTCTCCGTGAAGCAGATTATCGAAGCTGCCGAGAAAGTGACCGGCCTGAAAGCCCCTGTGACCTACGGCCCCCGCCGCGAAGGCGACCCCGCCCGCCTCATTGCAGACTCCCGCAAGGCTGCCGAGATTCTGGGCTGGATTCCCAAGTACCAGGACGTGACCCAGATTGTGGAGACCGCCTGGAAGTGGCACAACGGCCCCCGCGGCGGCCACTATTAAAGCGACATTCATTCAACATCGCAAAAAAACATCCCGCATCCCCCCACGGATGCGGGATGTTTTTTGTATAAATGTCACGAAACCACGGCGTGTTTAATCGGGACTGAAGTCCCGTGCTCCGAAAAATCATTTACCTGCGGCGGCGGGCGCAGAGGGCGGCCAGGGCCAGCAGGCTGAGGGTAGTAGTGGCAGGTTCGGGCACCTCGAAATAAAGGACGTAGGGAGACACATCATCCCCAGCCACGGTGGTGACGTAGGTGCTGGTCACCCAGTATCCGGTGAGCTGCTGGCCTGTGGCATCCTGCAGCACAAACTGCGAATCCAGCAGGCTGCTGAAGCGCGTATTATCGGCCTCGTACATGAAGTGGCCGGAATCGCCACCCATCATCACGCCGATGAAGCGGGCACCGCAGATTTCGCCATAGCGGAACATATCCTCGCACAGCTGAATGGTGAGACCGTTGCCGGTCACATCCACGCCCAGGAACTGGTCTGCCTGCAGCATGAGAATGGAGGTCTTGTTGTCCGAGGTGTATACATCCGCATTGTCGGCGGGGCGGTCAGCAAAGGTAAGCTGCACCGTGGTATTCACCGAGGTCTTCACCTCCTTGGTCTTGCTGGTGGCATTGTTGCCGGAGGCCACATTGGGGTCTCTCTCGTACGGATTCACCGTGGAGCCCACAATGGTGTGCTGGTCATCGCCCTGCTCTTTATACTCGAGCTTCACGCCACGCACCACAGATTTCTGGTCCACCAGCACGGCTTCTGAAATATCCACCGAGCAGTCCTCCATGAGGTGCAGCATGGAGTTGCGCAGATTGGTCCGGTAAATGGTGTGGCTCACGTCGCTGCGCGCCAGGTCCACATGCACATTGGCCATTTCCGTGCGGATTGCGGCATCGCCGCCGATTTTGACCGCAGCCCCTCGCATATCGATATTGAGGTTGGTTACCTGGCCTTGCAGCGTTGTGTTGTTGTGGCGGGAGGAGATAACCACCTGCATATCGGCCATATCCGGGGCTTCCAGACGCTTATTATTCTTCACCAGCGAAGTCTGCTCCGAGCCACCCAGCAGCAGCTGGCCATTATTCTCGCGCGTAAGCGGGTCCTCATTCGGGTCCACCGTCTTGTTCGCGCCGAAGATAATTTCATCAATGTACTGCACCATGGTATCCGAAGTGGATGCCGTGTTTCTGTCATTGTACTTGGTTTCGCGGTCCAGAATCTGCAGGGTGGCGTTGGTTCCTTCCACGGTGATATCCACATCAGCCTTCACGCCGCCATTGGCATTCATAATCTGCAGCACCGTCATGCTGTCCACCTCCACTGTGCTGGAGCCCTTCAGGGCGTTCAGATCATTCAGCGCCACGTAGCCCATGTACGTCGAATCCACACTCAGGTCCACATAGGCATCGCCATTGTTGGCATCGGTCAGCTGATTATTAACAGTGAGATTCACGTTTCGACCGCTGAACTCACCAAGAAGCTGGATGATATGGGAACTTTCGTACTTGTTGAACACATCAATCCCCTTCTTGAACTGCTCCGTGAGGTAGGGGTCGATAATGAAGTTGTGCGTGTTGATCGTCACATGGGCCCCGGGAGCCATATCCACCTTCTTGCGGGTATACCAGTCCTCTCGTGCGGAGAGCGTGGCGCCATCCTCCAGAAGCACCCAGCCGGCGGGGGTAGTCGAATCACCCACCGTGGTACCGGCGCTCACCCCGGCCCAGGCATCCTGCTTGGCACCGGCCACGTTGAAGGTGGTGTTCATGGCGAGTGTGCCGCCCTTGCCCACGGATAAGGCATAGAGAGTCGATTTATCCACATCACCCACCATCACGCGCTTACCGCCGCCGGTGGTGATATCGTGCGCCACCAGCGCCTCATCGGCCATGAAGGTACCGCCCTCCACCTTCACGCTGTTGAGCCAGGCTCGGCGGGCAGACTGAATACTGCCCTCACCACGCTTGATGAGATTGAGCGAGCCATGCCCCACAGCACCGTAGTGGTGCTGGGTGCTGCCGTGCTTGCCAGCATAGCCGCCGTAGTCCACCGAAACCTCGAAGTCGCCATAGCCCATCACGCCTTCGTACTCGCCGTTGCGGGTACCGGTCAGGATGAGGGTAAGCGGGTTGTGGGCACTCATATTCAGCACGCTGGAGGAGCCGCTGTCCACCTGGCCCTGAATACTGTTCAGATAAACAAATTCGTAGTCCAGGTCGGATGAAGACTGGCCGGTGGCATCCAGCCCCAGCACGGTGCGCTCCGTGCCGTCCTTGATGCTCAGGTCCACGGTGGCATTCGTCCAGTCCTTGCCTTCGGATTTCGTGTGGCTCATGAGATTGAGCTGCACCTTGCCGCCATTCACCAGGTCTGCGGTCTCGCCCTTGTTGCTAATCTCCCAATGCTTGCCGGTGAGCGTCACCGTACCGGAGAAGCCGCTGGGGTCCAGCACCTTGAACACGCCGTAGCGGAACATATTATCTGCACCCGCATACTTTGCCTTGGACTGTTCCGCTGTGTAGCCCACGCCGGCAAACTCCAGCACGGTATCGGACTCACCCTCCAGCTTCGTGAGCACCAGTTTATGCTCCGTGTTGTTGAAAATGCGGCCGTCCACCAGGGCGTCGTAATCCGGGTTATTGGGGTCGGCATACACATTCACCACCACCTTGTTGCGGATAGTGGTGGTATCCATGGCTGCACCCATGGAGGTAGTGATATTCTCCTCATGGTTGCCAGGGAATTTCTCATCATTGAAATCGCCCATCAGCTCGCCGCCATTCATCAGGGTGATGGTGCAATCCAGATCTGTCAGAAGCTTGTCCTTGAATTGGTCATCCAGGTTATATTCATCATCTGCTGCGTTATCCTTAGTGGCGTGAGCAGCCGTGTTGTACACAAAGCCGAGAGCATTGACATGCTGCATCACTATACGACCACGGGTAACCTCTTTACCATCGACCGTTACCGTGCTGCCGATAATCTGCGTACCGCCGGTATAACGGTTATCAGTGGTAATGACGGTAGTACCAGCCCCGAGCTTGGTCATATTGGTTTTCCAGCTCAGGTCTTCCACACCATAGGTATCTTTCCACAGTTTCAATTCATCTTCCGTAGCATCGGCAATGTATCCGGGATTGGATGCATTGGAAGTAAAGATGTAGTTCGTGGAATCAATATAGGAATTGCCGGCGGCATCAAAATAGTCAGAATTGATGACGACAGAAAGAGGAGCCACACGACCGACAATGTTGACGTTCTCATACGTGTAGTCGGGCTGCTCCTCCACCGGCGCAAAATTCCAGCGGATGGTGTGGTCATCTATCTTGACGGAACTTTTCGGGTTGCCGGGTTGCAAGGCATCCAGTTTCACCACCGGGGTCTGCGTACTGTCAAGCCGGGAGGTGGGGGTCCATTCCACCGGTTCATACAGGTTCCCGAAAAGCACCGCCATGCCGTTCTCAAAATAAGAATTCTCCTTCCAGCGATAATCATACGGATATGCCCCCGTTCCGGCAACCCACAGGTTATCCGTTTCAATAATTTCCTCCTCTATCTCCACCTCTTTTTTGCCGGACCAGGTGCACCTGGGGTCGCCATACACTCGAATCACCAGGTAATCTTTCTTATCCGGACTGGCATAGGTGCCGCCGGAGCTATCCAACGTATCGAGCACGCCGAAATAGCCATAGCCCAGCGACATGATGCGACTCTTGAACAATTGCGAATCGCCACCGTTTCCTACCTCGATATTAGTAGCCTCGGCCAGGTAGAAATAGGTATTTTTGCGATTCTCGATCTTCACCTGCGAGAAATTCACGCCGGTCAGGTTGACAGAGAGACCGGAAGTGCTGGCATCCTGGAACGTCAGCGTGCCGTTCACATCCAGCAGCGGATTGACGGCAGGAGTGGCGTCTTTCACATAAGTGTAATCCGGAATCATGCCATTGGGCAGGAAAGTGAGAGCCGAACCGGTGGACATAATCACGTTGCCATCCACCACTGCGGGCGTAGGCTCAGTGCCGGCCCCGGTGTTGGGGGTGAAGATGGTGAAAGTCTTCCCGGTGTGCAGCAGTGCATCCTTGCTCGTATTCACTTTCTTGTAAGTACCCTGCATGGAAGTAGAGTGCGAAGTGGAGGAGATTTCGGTCCAGTTCTGGTCACCGACTACCCCGACTACGCCCAATTTCAGATTAGCTCCGCCCACCATGTTCAGGTTGCCCTGCAAATCGAGGCTGTTGAAGCCCAGCAGGCTTTCATACACAGAAACATCATTGAGTCTGGCAGTATGAATATACTGCTTCGAACCGCTGGCCTTCGTGAGACTGAGAGATTCCTGAGCCATGCTGTGCGTACCGAAATACCAGCCACTGGCCGTGTGCTGGGAAAAACCATCGCCCCAGGGCACGTGAGCCTGTGATGTGCCGGCATAGGCCTGACCATAGCCCATGGCTCCGGAATAGACGTAAGTGGTACTGTCCGCATCACCATATTCACCCAGAGTGAGGGTGTTCAGGCCATTCGTCAGAGTGCGCACATGCCACACCTCGCGATCCTGCGTAAGTGAACTCTGGAATTTGCGGGTGACATTGTGCGCACTGCCGGCAACATTGTCATCCTTCTTATTCGGGTCGTTGGGAAAATCATAGCCACTGCCCTGGAACTTGGCAGAAAGGCCTTTCAAGGCAGCATCTCCATTCAGCAGCAGGATATTGTTGTACGTCTGGCGGGGATTGGCATTGGCGCCGTCCCACTCGGTCTGCTTAACGCTTTCACGGGTCAGATTCACGTGCGCTTCCGACAATTTGTCACCCTTCAGGTTAATCTGCACCGTACCGGCAATTCGATTACTCAGCTCGTTGGAGGGCAAAGGAGAGGTATTCACCGTGTTCTGCACCACCACCGTGCCCTGGAAACGGTTCACGATTTCACCTGCCTTGTTGCGGATATAGGCAGTCTCCCCTGCCGTATCCTCATTGAGCGTCAAGGAGGTTACGTAGCTCTGATCACGAGTGCCGACCCAGGTGGAGCAATAGCCGGTGAGCTCCAGAATATCATTGGCACTGGTATTCACCCAGGTGCGGCCATCGCCGGTGCCTGTATAGTAGCCGGCACCGGCAAGCGCACCGGAAAGGGTAAGGTTGCGCCAGTGACGAGGGATGTTGGAAAGGTTCGCATCGCCTTCATAGGACTCATTGAAGGCCGCATAGGCAAAGGAAACCTTGAAACGCCCCGCCACATCGTTACCGGATGTCGTCCTGGTGCTGGTCAGGATGATATCATTGCGCAGAGTAGAACCACGGAAGCCGGACACCGCGTCATCACTGTGCTGGTAGCAGATCATCAGCTCTGCACCGGTTCGGTTCATGGAGGCATCAACCTTGCCCACGTTTTGCCCCTGTACATTGAAGCTCCACTCCTGGTCGGTGTGGAAGGTAAGCGCGCCGGTGCCGGCTGCGCCCACGGTGGCCAGGTACAAGCCGCCGTTCTGTACATCAATACCGCCGGAGAAAGAGTTGGTCAGGTTAAGAACGACCAGCCCGGTCCCCTGCATGGTGATGGAAGTGGGGGTCTCATTACCCTCGGCATCCACATAGTCCACGATGCTGCCGGAACCATCAGGGTTCACAAAGGCGTAGGCGTATTCCAGGTGGTATTCCGCATTGCTGTTTGCGGGGTCGATGAAGCCGGCGTTTTTACTGGAATCAATGATGATTTTACCCGGTGCCACATGCCCCACAACCTGCACCATGCGGTGCTCTTCATCAATACCGTGCACATCGGTATCAAGGAACCAGACGGTGTTACCATCCACATACTTGCCGATATCATCGTTGGATGAGCCCACAGCGCGCTGCTCATGCCAGCCGGTGTTTTCCGCCGAGCCATCAGCCCGCCACACGGTACCCATGGAGAGGTTAATGTGGTGCACATTGTCCGCAGTGGTTCCGGTATTTTCACCACTCCAGATATAGCCAATCAGATCCTTGTGCGTCTCCTGCTGATTGACGACAATACCATAATGACGCGCTTCCTCACTGAGCTGGAGGTAGATGACATCCCTGGCGGCATCATACTTGTAGGTGGCATCATAGAAACGGTTGGACGAATCCTCCACCATAATCAATCCGGCTTTGTCCAGGTAATCTGTATATCGGGACGAGGAGCTGATATTGGCGTATAAATCGATTCTGGCTCCACCGGTGATTCCATCCATATTGGTAAACACGCGCAGGGCAGATAAATCCAACGTGGCGGCAGGGGTATCAAGCCAGAAGATGGAACCGGAATCTGCAGTCCATTCACCGGCATTGGCCATGTTGACATACATGGAGGGTATCCAGGTGCTTGCATTTTCTGCACCGATGTGAATCGAGTCTGCCTGACCATCACGGTACACATCACACAGATTCAGCGTAATTCCATAACTGTTGGGGTTATCATTCAGCGTGTGCCAGGTAGAACCGCCGCAAAGGTTCATGGTACCCACGGTCACGTTATCGGTAGAAGTAGTGACCCTGGCTCCGTCATATACCGTCATGCTGTTGATAGTGGTGATATCACCATTCATCACCAGAGCGCCCTCCTTCACCAGCACCTGGTCCAGGTATACGCTACCGCTGAAAGTCTGGGTGTTGCTGCCCACCTTGGTGAGGCTGAGCGCCCCGCTTTCCATGGTCTGGAAATTAGTTTCCACGGTGGAAGTCGTGGTGGTGGTCACCTTGCCGCTGTTGGCCGTGTTCACCGTGGTAGACGAGGTGGTGGTCACCCCATATGCCTGGCCTCCGGTATAGAAACGGCCCTCGCCCACAGTGCCGGAGAATTCGTAATTGGTGCCATCAGAGCCTATTGTCAGCATCGGCGAGGGCTTGTTGCTGCCGGCTTTGATATCGGATACGATGGAAGATTTCGCCCCACCCTTAACACCCGCCACCGTGGCATCGCCCTCCACCCCCAGCACCAGCGCAGCTGCGCTGCCGGTCTTGTTGGAAGCCCTGTCAGTCATCGAACTGACAGTAAGGTCAATGACCGCGTTTTTCCAGCGGGTATCACCGGCATCGGCAATGTTCACATTGCCGATATTGAGCTGAGCAATGCCGCCATGCGGGTTCGCCATGCTGACCGTGCCGGAGAACCACTGCTCCGGTGTGGCATAGTCCGTAAAGCTGAAGGTGCTGGCGGTGCCGTACACGGAAGTGACCACCGTAGTCTTCGTGCCGATACCATCGCTGTCCACGTTGGAGGAATCATCCCTGTTGGAATCGTTGTTCGCCGTATCCGCTTTTTTATCCCCGGTGTTATCATTGTGTGCCACCAGCTTCAGATTCCCGCTGCCGCCCAGGTGGCCATCCAGATACCAGTTACCCCAGGTGCCGATTTCACCATGCAGCTGAGCGGCATCGTCGGCATCGTCGGCAGTGGCGGAGACTTCGATATTACCGCCGAAATGGCGGTGCGCCCGGTAGTCGACCACATCGTCCCCCGAGCCGATGGTCTTCTGGTCTTCGCCCAGGTAGAGGTCTGCTCCCTCACTGATTTGCAGGTTGGAAAAACGGATCAGGGAATTATTGGCCTCCGGGGTACCGCTCCAGGAGCCGCCAGTGGTGCTGTATGTATCGTGCGCCTTATAGGGCAGCGCAGGGTCGTGCGCATCCTGATACATCTCAATATAAAGCAAATCACCATCGGCCATCTTGAATGGATTGGCAAGCTTGTGCTGGATAGTGATGATAATGACGTTGTGATCCTTATCATACTCAAGTTCACCGTGGTAGAGGGAATCTGCACTTTCCACACGCACCCAGTTCGTATCCATCTCATAGTCATCGGCATACGAAGTGCTGGCAAAGGTCAGGACCTGCCCCTCGGTGAGTGTTGTTCCGGTGTTAGTCAGGGTCACACCCAGGCGGAAATCCAGCTCCACATTATCCAGGTGGAAAAGCGCATTCTGCCCGCCATTCCAGTTGGCATCTGCCAGGGAAATAGTACCCGGCAGCGTAAGCACCGGCGTCGGGGTGCCTTCTACTGCGTTACCAAGAAGAGTCACCTGCCCAAACTCGCCGCCCACATTTTCCAGGCGAAGGAGGCCGGTCATGGTGTTCTGCTCACCCTTCATCTCCCACACCGCGCCGCCGTGCATGTGCGCACCGGTCAAGGTGGTGGCAGAGTCGCCCGTCACCAGCCGGCCATCACCGCGCAGGCGAAGCTCACCAGCAACCAGATTCCCGGTGCTGACAAGCGTAGCACGCTGGGCATCAGTGGCTTGGGTAGCCGTGCCAATTTCCAGATTGGACTCGATGGTGATATCCTTGGTGCTGATATGACCACCGTTCTCCACGCGCATGGCGAGGGCTTCCAGGCTTTCGCGGACCTCCAGGGTGCTCTCTGTCCCGGAAACACCCAGATTGTTGCCGGCGCTGACATTGGCCGCGGTAACTGAGCCACCGCCCATGACCCCCATATCGTAGTTAACGGTAATATCGCCGTTGGCCTCCACACGGCCGCCGCTCACCAGAAACTCGGCAGCACCCACCTGTTCGCCAATTACGGTAAGGTCATGCACCAGCAACTGACCGCCGGTGACATTCACATAGCGAGTTTCCAGCGACTTCGTGTAAGAGCTGTCTTCGTAATTATCATCAGCATCAAAGCGCAGAGTGCCGTTTTCCACCGTGACCGAATGCAGGCGGTTGGAGGCATCATTCACATCGCGCGTGAACGTCTGCTGGTTCTCACCTGTTTTGATGAGGTCCAGAGCAGAAGGCGTGCTGCTGCCATTGGAGGTAGTGGCTGTAATATAATAGCTGCCGTTGAATGTGCCGCTGTAGACATAATCCTCCCCCTTTGCATCGCCCAGTGTAAGGTCATAGAAGAAGTCTCCGGATTCGGAGGTCACGGTGCTGTTGGCATCACCATTCTTCAGGCCGGCGATGGTCACATCGCCACGTACATTCAGGATGGTTCTGGCCGGAGCATCGCTGGTTTTGATATCGTAGCCGTCAGTGGCCTGGCCGATACCGCTCATATCGAATACGGTCTGGCTCCAGGCTGTGCTGGAGTCGGAATCAGCCCCTAAATCGAGTTCCACGATACCGCCGCGGGATGCACCGAAGCGGATGGTGCCGTCGAACCAGCCGGAGGCCTCAGCATCATTGAAGATGTAAATGACAGCATTGCCGGAAGCTGCGTTATTGGAAAGGGTCAGATCACCGCTTCCGGTAAGGGTACCGTAGCGGAACTCTCCACTGCCCGGCATCTGATAAACAGCATGCGCCGTTGCGGTGGTCTGCCAGAACCACCACCCTTCCGACTTGCTCTGGCTATTGTGCTCCAGCCTTTCAGCATGCAAGGTGCTGCCGGAGCCGCTCACGTTGACATTGCCGGCATAGCCTGTGCCCAGGTACAAATTGCCACCGGCCAGTTCAAAACCTGCAGGCGTGCCGGAAATGGCAGTCCCGCCATTCCACGCAGAGAATGTGATGGTTGCCGTGACATTGCCATTGTTCGCGCTATTCGACGCAGAGGTATCCCAGGTAGCACCATACCGGTTGCCCAGAGTGAGCGTCTGCCCATTGACGGTTGTATTGGTGTGGAAAGAGGTATTAGTCCCGCTGGTAATAGCATTTTCAGCCAGGCTGGACGCGCCATCATCCGCCGCCAGAGTCACTGCGCCGATGGAGCGCAGGGACATGCTACGGGCGGCCATCATCATGGGTGCGGGCGCGGAAGCTGGAGAAACGCCCTGCTCCCCTTCCCCGGTAAGCAGCTCGTCCTCGTCCTTTTCCTCCTCATCATCAGCCTCTCCCTCCGCCGGGGCGGTGGCCAGAAAATCGTTCAGCACGCCGGGGGTGGCATTCAGCACCGGGGCAGAGTGTTGCGGCCCAACAGTTATGGCGCCGATATCGGCACCCTGCTGCGGGGAATTGCCGGTATTCACCGTGGTGGTAAGCTGAATGGGAGCCTGGCGATAATGCCCGCCACCGCCGCCGGCCCCCATGCCCCAGGGCGCCAGATAACCGCGCAGCTCGTGGTGCATGATGCGGTCGCGGTTCGTCTTGAAAAGCGCATCGCGGTAGGCGGCCATGCTCTCCTTGCCGTGGCGCATGGCCTCGGCAAAGCGCTCCATGAGCTCATCCTGCATGGCGGTCGGGGAATAAAGGCGGCCGTAGCCCAGGCTGCGCAGGCGGCGGGCCAGGTTGCTCAGCAAGGCGCGCCCCTGTTCGCTCTCCAGGCGGTCATCGTCCTCCAGCAGAGCCTCCAGCACCCACTGCTGCTCCTCTTCGGTGAGGGCCAGGTCCTCGTTCTCCGCAGCCAGGCGGTTGAGCATATCCTCCAGCTTGCTGCTGCCGGTGCTCCAGTCGGCATTCAGCCAGCGGCGGCTGTAGACCTCGGCCCAGGCTTCCTCATAGGCCACGGCGGGGGACTTACCCGCCTCGCGCAATTCGCGGGCGCGCTGCTGCGCCTCGCGCCGCAGCGCCGCCTGGCGCTCCACCCGGGCCTGCATGATGGCCGGGTTGTTCTGCAGCGCGGCCAGTTGTTCCTCGGCGTAAACTTCCTCAAAACGCTCGCCCTTGGCGCCAATCACCCGGATGACTCGCGGGGCATTCTGCACTTCCTCACGCGGCATCACCCACCAGTAGTCCAGCAGCACCTGCTGCTGCTGCGCCTGCACCGCCCCCATGCCCAGCCCCAGAGCCGCCACAAAATACTTCACCCAGCCGCGGTGGACGGCAGGTTTCGAGGCATCAAATTTCAGCTAAACAGTTCCCGGACGGTGCATGACTTAGTAAAAGAATCTTAGAGAATAGCGCGCAGACCGAGCTATTCTACTCCATGTCCACTTTTTTGCAAGTATTATCGCTCTCTCTTCACCTTTTCTACACACAACATGCAGCACTATATATACCCATTACCCCCCTGATACCACAATATATTGGGCCGTCGATTGTTAAATAAAGGCTTCAATTATTAACAGGCTTTGTATAACATTCTATTTCTAACACTTAGAAAAACACAGCCCGGACTCTGGTAGGTCCGGGCTGTATGACAAACTAATCGCCGGACGGAGCCCCGTCTTACTGTTTTTCTGCGGCAAAGCGCTCAAAAGAGGCATCGATGATGCGGCAGGCGGTCTCCACGCCGAAGAAATCACCGACTTCGGTTTTCTTGTTCTGCAGGGTTTTGTAGGTGAGGAAGAAGTTCTGAATTTCCTGCAGGTAATGCGGGGGCAGGTCCTCGAGGGTGTTCACATGCTCATAGCGGGGGTCACCCACGTTGACGGCCAGGATTTTCACGTCCGGCTTGCCGCCGTCAATCATATCCATACCGCCGATGATGCGGCAATCCACATAGCACCCCGGGAAAGTGGGAGCCGAGGTGAACACCAGGATATCCAGCGGGTCGCCGTCCAGATACCGGGTATCCTCCACAAAACCATACTCCGCCGGGTAATAAACGGAGGAATACAGCACGCGGTCCAGCTTGATGCGGCCGGTTTTCTCGTCCACTTCATACTTATTGCGGCTTCCCATGGGAATCTCGATGCGGGCCTCTACAATGCGGGGAGTACTCATGCTCTGCATGGTACCAACTGTCCGCCCGCATGTCAAGCAAATGCGCACGCGGCGCGCGAAGCCCCACATGTGTCCCAAAGATTTTGTAGAGGATAGAAATATCAGCAACATTTTGGAAGAAGCCCCCCTCTGCGCAATAAATTGATGTTTAGAAAATGCAAAACGCAGAATGCAGAATGCAAAATAATCATATAGCGTGCCGACTACCGTCGGCACGTAGTAACGAAAACGCACTGAGATTCATCTCAGTGCGTTTTTTACAGGGAGCGGCGGAAGCCGCTACGGAGCTTCCTATTCTGCATTCTGCGTTCTGAAATCTGCATTCCATTAAATTCCAATTTATCGAGCTCCGTACTCAATCTTTGGGACACATGTGGCGAAGCCCATGTATAGGGAGATAATGTCATATCCGGCATCGCCGCTTGACAGCGCAGCACAGCTGTGGCATGATGAGCAGCGTTGAATGGCCCCGTCGTTCAATGGATAGGACGGAGGTTTCCGGTACCTCTGATGTAGGTTCGATTCCTACCGGGGCTATTAAAATCAGCCGGTCCCGCCCCGCAAGGGCGGGATTTTGGCTTTACGCGCACGCGGATTGGACTTGAAGCGTGTGGGTGAGTGTGCTAGAATGCGCGGCGTGAAGGTTATTGTTGTTACAGGAGGCATAGCATCCGGCAAGTCCACGGTGGTGGAAATGCTGCAGGAAATGGGCGGCGCCGGTGTGGAATTGTACGATTGCGATGCCGCAGTGGCAGAATTGCAGCAGAGCGGCAAGCTCTCCCGCGATCTGGTCACGGCGTTCGGCACCGAGGCCTTGTGCGACGACGGCAGCGTGAACAAGGACTACCTGCGCGGCATTGTGCAGAATGACCCCGAGGGCCGCGATAAGCTCAATAACCTGATTCACCCGAAGCTGGCCCAGATGTGTCTGGATGCCCAGGCCGAGGCCCGCCGCCGCGGGGATGTGCACACGTTCCTGGTGGATATTCCCCTGTATTTCGAGAGTCCGGTGGAGTTCGGGGCTGATATCGTGTGCGTGGTAGCCGTGACCCCGGAAACGCAGATTTCCCGCATGGCCAGCCGAGATGGTTTTGACCGCACGCAAGCCGAGGCCATGCTGGCCGCCCAGATGCCCACGCAGGAGAAGATTGACCGCGCCAACCTTGTGTTCTGGAACGAAGGCAGCACCGACCAGCTGCGCGGCCAGGTGGAGCTTTTCTACAACACAGAGCTGGCTGCCGAGGCCAAGGCTATGCACGCCCGCTCGGTGGTCATCAACCTCAACGAACTGCGAGCCCTGCCGCTCAACGAGCTGCAGCGCATTGCCACCACCACCGCCCGCCGCGGCACCGATACTCTGCCTCGCCCGCAGCTGGTGGCCGAGCTGGCCCGCACGTATCTGGCAGAGGGCAGCCAGGTGGAGCTGTGCGGCGTGCTGGAGTTCGGCAAGGATAACATGGTGTTCCTGCGCGATGCCGCCCGCAGTTTCCGCCCGGGGGATGATGACCCGCGCATCTCCCAGGACCTCATCCGCAAGCATGAGCTGCGCCCCGGTAATGTGGTGAAGGTGAAGCTCCGCCCTGCCCAGGGTAAGAATGAAAAGAATCTCATGGTAGGCGAAGTGCTGGAAATTGAGGGCACCCCGGTGGCCGACTACACCCAGCCCAAGCCCTTCGACAAGCTCACCCCGCTCATCCCGACCGAGCGTCTGATTCTGGAGAACCCGGATATCAAATCGCCGGCCATGCGCGTGCTCGACCTCATCACCCCGCTGGGCATGGGGCAGCGCGCCCTAGTGGTAGCCCCGCCGCGCGGCGGCAAGACGGTGCTGCTCAAGACCATGGCCAAGAGTCTGCGCGCCAATTATCCCAAGACTGATTTGCTGGTGCTGCTGCTGGATGAGCGCCCGGAGGAAGTGACCGATTTCGAGGACACGGTGGATGTGCCGGTGTATGCTTCCACCTTCGATGAACCCTCCCGCCGCCACGCGCAGCTGAGCGACCTACTGCTGGAGCGTGCCCGCCGACTGGTGGAACAGGGGCACGATGTCATCATCATGCTCGATTCTCTCACCCGCCTGGCCCGCGGTTACAACGCCAACCAGAGCGGCGGCCGCACCATGTCCGGCGGTCTGGGTTCCAACGCCCTTGAAAAGCCCCGCAAGTTCTTCGGCGCGGCCCGCAAGGTGGAGGAAGGCGGCAGCCTCACCATCATTGCCACCTGCCTCATCGAGACCGAATCCCGCATGGATGAAATCATCTTCGAGGAATTCAAGGGCACCGGCAACATGGAAATCCGCCTCGACCGCGAGCTTTCCGAGCGCCGCATTTACCCGGCCATCTCCATTCCCCAGAGCGGCACTCGCAACGATGACCGCCTGTACCACCCGGATGAACTTCTGCGCGTGCTGCAAGTGCGCCGCCAGCTGGCCACTTTGCCCGGCTGGGAGGGTCTGCAGACCCTGCTCCGCAACATTGCCCAGACCCAGAACAATCTGGAGATTCTCCTCAAGGGCCTTACCATCACCACCCGGTAAATGGGAAATCGGCAGGCTGAAAGCCCGACTATTTTCAATCACGCAGGGTGAAGCATTTCTCACACTGCTGTGGAGCTTTCCCGGTTTTCACAATCTTCAGTCTCCCTTCGATTGTGAATAAAATGTGGATAAGTTGTGGATAAGTTGTGGATAACCACGCGTGTCCCAAGGTTTGAAAAAAGTACTCGATAAATTGATGTTTATCGGGCAGTTTGCGGACGGAACGTCCGCGGAATTCAGAGTCCCGGAGGGACGTCAGCCCTTAGACCGGGGTGCAGCTGCGTCAGCAGCGGAACCCCGGGTATGGTATAAATATTAACCGAACCCCGGCAGGGGTGGCAGAA
>JAGBDZ010000080.1 GCA_017937215.1 Akkermansia sp.
CCGTCGCGCGGGCGGGTTTCCACGGCGGGGTCCACACACCCAGGAAATACGGTACAAACTGGTTCATGCCTGCGTTCGTGAACAGCAGGCCCGGGCTCTGCGGCATGAGCGAGGCGGAAGGCACCACAGCATGCTGCTTTTCCTGGAAGAAATCAAGGAAACTCTGGCGAATCTGCGCGGATGTCATCATAACGATGGTAAAATGCGGTAAGGATATATTAGTACACGCCTAGCATACACCGCTTCCGCCCCCATGTAAAGCAAATATGCGCGTTTCCCTGCACGTCCGCGAAGCGGACATCGTCTTGTCAGAGGCAAGAATCGTCCGGCAAAGCCGGATATCGTCCCATCCGCAGGATGGGATATCGTTTCCTGATTATCACTCCCTATTCATCACCCAATGATTGGGAAAGACTATCAGCAAAGCAAGTCTGCACCAGAAGTTCCACTCACGCATTCCGGCAGCACAATGAGCCTCTTATTTTTTCTGCCGCACAAGTACACGGTGGGTATCATTGGCAATCTTATGTAATTTACCCTTGATGTAAAGCATGGTGCTGCCCGTGTAAAAGTAAACCTCACGGTTCGGTGAAACGCGCACAAAATCCTGGTTATGCAAGCCCGTGCGGTTGGGTCCATAATGCACCGAGGTATTGCGGCCGAACTCCACCACCCATCCGCTGGCCGGAGCCACGAAAGTGCCGGTAGGGGCTTTGCACCAGGCCCGCAAGCCGGTGTCCTCATCTCCAAAACTCTCCAGGTATTTCTGAATGGCAGCCGCATCATCCAGCTTGCCACTGCTACCCAGCTTCTTCATGCGGTTATGGAGAGCAGCTTTCAGTTTGTTGCGCGACTTTGCCGTGGCCTTCCGCATGCCATTCCAGAACTTACCTTCCATCTCGGCCACGACATCGACTCCCTTTTTGCCGATAGGAGCCCCAGCCTGCAAATGCTCGCATTTTCCACCATCAGCCAAGGGGAATCGGCCCACCTGTTTCGCATTTTCCACAAACCAGCACTCCTTATCTTCCACGATGATGAAGTCTCGCCCGGCGTAGGTCAAACGCTGTTTCTTTCCGGTTGCGCTCTCCAACTGGCCGGAAACAAAGGTATATTTCCCGCCTTTGCCATCCACCCATTGGTACCCCTTGAAAAAATCCGGCGGTTCCACGCCATACGACGCACCGTCACGGAGTTCCTGACCGGACTCCACAGCAGTCGCATAATCGGCCAATTCCTTAGCCGCAGCATAATCCTGCTCCTCCTGCAAGGTGCTCACCCGCTGACGCAACGCCTCCAGGAAATCCCCCTTGCGCTTGGCAAAAACCTTTTCGTACTGTTTGCCATAAGAAGCCACCATCGCTTCCACACAGGCCGGTGGTGTGGGCAAATCCATGGCCACGCACGACATAGCCATAACCAGCAACAATACCCATGAACAGCTCTTCATACCCCAGATACTACCAAACCGACAAGATAGTTACAAGGCCTTTTTTTTACGAAAAGGTTACATACACCACAAGCATCAGAAGCGTCCGGATTTCTTTGCCTTGCGCATAATCTCACGCTCGGCATCATCGAGCTTGCCATCCCTGTTGGCATCATATTTGCGAAGGGCTCGCTGGTGGGCATCCTCCCGGGCTGGGCGAGCGGAGGGTAGCTGACCGCCGGCACCCCAGTGCGTAGAGCGGGGCTGTTCCTGAGCCATGGCCGGCACAACCAGAGCAAGTAGCATCACAATCGTTCTCATGGTGGTATTCTAGCACACCCGGCACCCCATGCCCAGTATCAAATTCTTGGAAAAGTGGCATTTTTACCCCATTTTTATCTTGGAAAAGTGGCATTTTTATGGTGTTTTTCTCTTGGAAAAGTGGCATTTTTCCATTTTCAATATGCTCAAAAGAAAGATAGATAAAGAATTACAAGATTTTTACAAACAAAGCAAGAAAGCACTTCTCATTACCGGAGCGCGACAGATAGGAAAAACCTATTCCATCCGGCAATTGGGAGGTCAGTTCAAAAGCTTTGTGGAAATTAATTTTGTGGAAATGCCACAAGCGGCGGAAATCTTTCGCACAGCCCGAAGCAGCAAGGATATCCTGCTACGCCTATCCGCACTATCAGAAAAAGAACTCATTAAAGGAGAAACGCTGAACAAGGTAGATTTATCCATACTCGGTTAACGAACAAGCCCCGCAGAAATCTGCGGGGCTTGTTAGACATAGACATCACATCTGCGGAGAAGCAGGGGCCGGCTGGGGAGCCGGGGCGGGGGGCGGCGGCACCGGAGCCACGGCCTGGCGGATATTCTGCAGGGCATCGAAGAGCGGGCTCACGGCATCGCTGCCCACGAGGATGTGCGGGAACTTGATCTTATCCAGGTTGCGGATGGTTTCCACGCGGATAATATTCTCGCCGATGGCTTCGTTGAGCGCCTTCTTACCGGCAGCTTCGAGAATCATGCCTTCGGATTCGGCCTTTTTCATGGCCACAATGGCAGCGGCTTCCTGCTGCTTGGCGTAGAGCTTGGCATCGGCCTCGGCCTTGGCGCGGAGCAGTTCGCCCTGGGCCTCCTGATTCACGCGGTTGGCCTTGGCGCGGCCCTCGGCCTCGGCAATTTCCTCGGAACGCTTGGCGATTTCGAGCATGATAGCCTGGCGTTCATACTCCTGGGTGGCCTCCACCTTCTTGGTGATACCAGCCGTCACACTTTCCGGCGGCAGAGTGGAACCGATGGTCACGGATTCCACGATGAAGGGCGTACCCTCCAGCTGCTTGCGCAGGCTGGTTTCCACCATATGAGTAATCTCAGGAATCTTGGCGGGGGCTTCCAAGCCACGGAACTGGGCAATGGCTGTCCGCACTGCCGTGCGGAAAGGCTGGCAGATAAAGGAATCGTATGCATCCTTGGCGATTTCATCCGGGTTATTCGGCACATCGGCAATGGCGCCGTAGTTCTCCACGAACTCCTTGACCTTGTTCGCATCGATGCGGTAAACCAGGTAGGCCTCCGCCTTCATCTTGAGCTGGTCCGCGGCGCGGATATCATCGAACGTCTCCGTCATGGTGTAGGGAGTCACGCAAATCGGAATGGACTTCTGGCGCCACACATAACCGGTACCGCCCGGGCCTTTGATGACGCTGCGGAACTCCTTGATACCGAAGATGGGATTGGTGTACACATAGGCAGCATAGCCACCATCCACCTTCTCATTGGAGCAGTTCATGGCGACTATTACACCGGCGCCACCGGCCATCAGCAGCAACCCGGCACCAATTGTAGACCAGATGCCGGCCTTCTGGGTAGTTGTATAGACTTTGGACATAGTGGGGTTGTATCACAAGCACCCTGCCCTGTCAACGCTCAAATGAAGGGAGAAAAAGGCAGAAGAAGAAATCCCCGCCCGGATGGGGCGGGGATTTTCCTGTTTAACCCATGAGGATGCTCAGGCAGCGGGGGTCGAGCTGCTCCCAGGGCAAATCTGCCTTGGTAAAGTGGCCGTAGTTGGTAGTCTTGCGGAAGATGGGTTCGCGCAGCCCCAGCACGCGCTCCATATCTGCCGGTTTGAAGGAGAACGCCTCGTTGATGCGGTCGATGATGAGCTGCTTATCCACCTTGCCGGTGCCGAAGGTTTCCACATCAATCATGATGGAGACGGGGCTGGCCTTGCCGATGGCGTAGCCCACCTGGAGCTCGCAGCGATCTGCCAGGCCGGCGGCCACCACGTGCTTGGCCACCCAGCGGCACATATAAGCACCGGAGCGGTCCACCTTGCTGCAGTCCTTGCCGGAAAAAGCACCGCCGCCGTGGCGGCCCATGCCGCCGTAGGTATCCACGATAATCTTACGGCCAGTGAGGCCGGAGTCGCCGTGCGGGCCACCGATGACGAAGCGACCGGTGGGGTTGATGAAGAATTCCGTTTCCGGGGTGATAAGGTCAGCCGGCAGACAGCGGCGGATGAGGTTGGTGCAGAACTCGCGGATGGTGGCGATATCCACGTCCTCCGTGTGCTGGGTGCTGAGCACCACATTCAGGATGCGGGCGGGGCGGCCATTGTCGCCGTATTCGACAGCCACCTGGCTCTTGCTATCCGGGCGCAGCCAGGTAACTACGCCACTGTGGCGCACCTTGGCCAGTTCCATCATGATGCGGTGGGAGAACATAATGGGGGCGGGCATGAGCTCCGGTGTCTCGTTGGAAGCATAACCGAACATGATACCCTGGTCACCGGCACCCTGCTCGGCGCCTTCCTTACCCTCGGCCTCACAGGCATCCACCCCCTGGGCAATATCCGGGCTCTGGGTGGAAAGGTAATTGGTGATATCCACATTTTCAGCGTTGAAAAGCGCATCATCCGCAGCGGTGCGGTAGCCGATTTCAGCAATCGTGTCGCGCACAATCTTCTCGTAGTCAATCACAGCCTTGGTGGTAATCTCACCGGCCAGCACTACGTGATTATCTTTCACCAGCGTTTCGCAAGCCACGCGGCTGGTGGGGTCCTGGGCCAGACAGGCATCGAGAATGGAATCGGAGATGAGGTCGGCCACTTTATCAGGATGCCCCTCGCCTACGGATTCGGATGTGAATATGTTGGTGTATTTCATGTGCTTGTCTTCTTGTTTTTATTCGTAGTTTGTAAAACTGAACTGGCGCAACCCGCTGGGCAGGTCGCTGCTGGCTTTTCCGAACTCCGCCATGCCGGAGGAAGCAATGAGCGCCGCCTTGTTGCAAAGCTCCGGCGAGTAATCGAGCATGCAGTGGAAAATATCCCAGAGCAGCGTCATCTCATTGCGGAATTGCTGAGCCTGAATGATGAAACTGCGGAATCCGGCGGCGTAAAGCGCGCTTGCTTCCTCGCGGGTGAGGTTACAACTGGCCTTCTGCTGCAGCTCTGCGGAGTTGACCTTCTGGCAGGCCACGCGGGCAATGAGGTCGGAGCGGCGGCGCATAAGCTCCGTATCATATGGGGCGCGGCGCATCTCCGCCAGCAAGGCGGTGTGTTCCTTGCGCACCGGGCAGGTACGCAGGCAGGGGTCGTTGATGACGATATCAAACTTCGCCTTATTTTCCAAGGCATTGACAATGCTCGGTTTCACCGCATCGGCCGGATGCAGGCACACGCGGTCATACTGGGTGGCCAGCTTATTGTAGAGCGCCGCGCTGCGCTTACCCTTCTCCATGACCAGGCGGTTCACATGGCAGTGGATTTTGAGCTTGGGCAGCTCAGCACGCAACCTGGCGGCCAGGGCATCGTTCGCCACGCAGACAGCATTCTTGCGGATGCGGTCGCGGTTGTACAGTTCTCTCACCAGACCCAGGCAGTATGGGTCTGCCAAATCAACCTCGCTCAGGTTCGGATTATCGAACACCAGGATGACCCCCGCGTTCTGCTGGGCATAGGATTCCAGCGCATTGCAGTAGGCATCGAACGGCACGGGGCGGCGCTGCACAAACCAATCCAGCGACCAGGCGCAGGGCGGCACGCCCGCCACATTGCTGAAGCGGCGAATGGCCAGCATCTGACTCAGAAAATTATTCAGCGTAAGGAGGCTCTTATCAAAACGCAGGGCGCCGCCCACGGTCCACTCGGCAGCAGGCAGATAGTCCCGAGTCAGGAAACGCAGGTTTTCGACAGCTTGTTCGGGGGTGATTTCCGTGGTGCTCATAGTCGTTTAGTGGGGCAGAATGGATTCCCAGAACATCTGGCCGTTGCGGTGCATGGCGTTTTCGCCCGGGGCATCATTGCGCAGGGCAAGGCGCAGCAAATCGAAGAGGATGGAGGAGGCATTGGCGTGGCCACGGCCCTGTACCTTGAAATGGCGGAATCCCATATCGCGCAGCTTCTGGATTTCCGGCGTATTGAGGGCCAGCACGCTCTTGTGCTCATCTGCCAGCAGGGTATAGAGACTGCGGCAGCCGTTGGTCGCCTGGAGCTTTTCGAATTTGGAGTTATCGTAGCCCATGAAATCGAGCGCCGACTCGGAAAGCGAGTGATAATGGAAGGGGCGGATGGGGCAGTTGCGGATGCAGTACTCATTGATGAGCAGAATGTGGCGTTCCTTTTCCTCAATCTGCTCCAGCAGGTCGTAGTTCAGCACATCGTCCGGGTGCACCATCACCTCGTCGTACTCATCTGCCAGGCGTTTGTAGACGTCCAGCTTACCCTTGCCGCCACCGTTGGTGATTTTGAGAATGGAAGAAATAATCTTGAGCGTAGGGTATTCCTTGCGGATATGCTCGCGCAGAATATCGCTGGCCAGGATGATGGCATTCTTGCCCGTAGGGTTGTGGCGGGAGAAGAAGATGCAGAGCGCATTTCCGAACGCATCCTTCAGGTGCGTCTCATCAAGCAGCAGATTGGTGAAAGTAAGGTAGACGGCAATATTGCGCTTCTCGTACTCCAGCCCGGCGGTGCGCACTTCCTCGGCCTCGCGCATGAGATGCTTGAGCACTCGTCCGGAATTCCATTCGCACAGCGGCGAACCGTGCACAATGTTGAACACCTCGAACCCCAGCAGAAGCTTGCAGTAATCGTAGAACGCCACCAGCTCGCGGTCATTGACGAACGCGCCTGAAACGTCCCACACGGCATCGGGCCAGAGCGGGTTCTGATAAGGAGATACAGATTGCACGGCGCGCCATTCTACCAGCTATCGGGATAAGGTGCAAGCGCTATTTGCTCCGGAGAGCCGAATTCGCCATAGCTGTCCAAAAAGCGTTCTAAAGAAAGAGGGGGTCATGAGGGAAAAAATATCAACGAAATAAAAGAAAACAAAAATGGAGATTGAGTTCTGGGGTGCCAGCTATTAAACTGGCGGTGCTAAAAAAAATGAACCAA
>JAGBDZ010000081.1 GCA_017937215.1 Akkermansia sp.
ATTGGTTCATTTTTTTTAGCACCGCCAGTTTAATAGCTGGCACCCCAGAACTCAATCTCCATTTTTGTTTTCTTTTATTTCGTTGATATTTTTTCCCTCATGACCCCCTCTTTCTTTAGAACGCTTTTTGGACAGCTATGCCACACGACTACCCCGAGGGCAGTTTCCGCGTGACCGCCCGGGAATACACCAAAGGAACGGAACTGAGCACCCGTGTACTGGACACCCTGCAACTGACGCCCCACCCCTGCGGAACCATCTGCAAGCTGGCCAGCGCAGATTCATTCACCGTTTACAGTGGCGAATGGGGCGAGTATTACGCCTCTGTCTGGGAGCTGCATTTCACCCCGGCAGACGAGGGCGAATCCCGCTGCGTGAACAGCCAGCTCTACCTCATGCAGGGCTGGAGCCGGTGATGTATCAGCGCGTCCCGGGCCGCTGCCCGAATTCCTGCAGAAGGGCGCAGATTTCGTCCCGGAAAACGGGATTCACGGGCAGGTTTCGTTCGGGTATCACCACGCACACCCCAGCCTGCAGCACCAGGCGGCAGCATGCCATGGCGCGCTGCCATTCTTCATCTGTCTCGATATATGCCAGGAACGGTTCCCATGAAGGGATGGCCTGGTTCTGGTTCAGAATCCATTCTGCTTTCTGCACGCAGTCCTTATCCCAGAAACGGATACACCGCAATATGGATTCCTCGCCGCCGAAGACATGGGCGGGCAGCACCCCTGCCTGCTGCATCTGCCGCAAGCCCGGCAGCGTTCCATCCAGGCTCACCATTGTGCCCACGAACTCCCGGAGTTCTTCATTGGTGAAGGGATGCACGTGCGTGGCTGCCCAGGCCATCATGGCCCCGGCATCACCACCATCACTCACGCAGGAAACCAAGGCAAATCGCAGGAGTGCATGGCGGGGGCTCTTGCGCACATCCACCCCGCGCGCCTCCACCACATAGTTCAGCAGCTCCAGTGCCTTTTCAACCGGGTGAGCAGGTGGTGCGTACCTCACACGCCCCACAAGCGTAGCCATGACATCGGCATACATATCGCCCTCTTCCAGGTAAAATGGGTGGACAGGGTCTGCACCGCGCTCAGCAAAGGCCCGGGCGAGGTCGAACTGGTCATACACCACGGCATACCACATGGGTTGGAAACCCAGGGCGCTGTACACATCTCCCCGCCCGGTTTCTGCGGCCCGGCGGAACATTCGCAGCTCATTCAGGTTCGTCTTTTTTGCCTCGGTACACCGCTGCCAGTATTCGCCCAGCTCCTCCGCACACTCAGGCATGGGCACAGGTTCCATCCCGCGCAGCATTTCAGCCTCCACCTGCTGCAAGGCGGTGCGTTCCTGCGCTGACCAGCTTTCGTGCAGCACCAGGTCGCTCCCCTGAAAGCGCCAGCCATGCAGATACCACACTGTGCCCCCTGCCGCCAGCAGAAGCGCCACGATGATGCCGGCCAGAATATAGAGGGCCTTTTTCATCCGATTTGATTCTCCAGTATTTTCTGCACTACTTTCACGTTATCGATATCCATGAAGCCTATTTGCCGGATATCATCTACAATCTTCTCATTCCTCAGCGTCCAGGTGTTCTGCGTGACAAAAACGATATTGCCGGAGCCATCGCCGCGCACCGCCACAGCGTCTATCATATCCCGATGGAGCGGAAAATCATGAAGGCTGTGGCCGAACAGGCGCCCTTGCAACACTATCGCGCGGCGATTGGTGAGCAGATACAAGGTGCGGCGCCTGCAGCGGTATTTCCGCCACGGCTCACTGGAAACCCACAACAATATGGCCCAGAACGGCAGCGTGAGCAGCGGCGCCAGCGGATGAGCCTGACCTTGTTGCAGCATCAGACCCACCAGGATGATACTTACACCCCCAACCACAATCCACCTGAGCCAGTCGCTGCGCCCATCGACCCCGGCCCGGGGCTTGATGGCCAGCACCAGCTGCTCGTCTTCCTGCAGAACTTTGCGCGCCGCAGAAATATCCTCTTCACTTAATCCCCAGTCCAGTATGCTCATGTTTTTTAAGGTGTGGGCGTTTCGCAGGGAAAATCGAGGTCGATGCCGAAAGTGGCGGAAAGTCCCTGTGCGTCGAGCTCAACCGGAGCGGATTCGCTGCGGAGCAGGGCGGCCGGCTCCACCCCTCGCAGGGTGAAGAGGAGCGCCGGCTCGGCATCGATAAGGCAGCCTGCGGCGTAAATGGCTGCGGCGGCGTGGGGACAGGGTTCTGCCCAGTCCGGGCAGGTGCAGCGCATGTGCCAGTCTGCGGGGGAGGGGAGCAGACCGGTATCCGGGTGGCAGAGCTGCTGCAGCACTGATTCATCAATTTTGCCTTCCAGCAGCGCCAGTAGAGAATCGATATGCCCGGCGCAGGCGGCGCTGAGGTCATCCATCCGTTCATCATCCAGCGGGGTGAGCTTCAGTTCCACCTCGTAGAGTTCATCGGCGCTGATCAGGGCGCTGATGGTGCAGCGGGAGATGCGCACATCCAGCACGCAGGCGTGGCGGAGCAGGGTGCGACCGGGGGCCAGGCACATGCCGCCGGATTCACAGCGCGCGAGTTGCTTCATCCAGGCGCTGCCCCAGAAGTGCGTGGCGAGTTTGCGAGTGCTGTTGAGCACCGGGTGCAGTTCCACTCCATCCGCCAGGAGCTCGGCTTTGCGGGTTTCTGCCAGTTTTTTCAAATCGGCGGCTTTGAGCCGTGGGGTGAAGTCGTCGCAGCACATGCGGGGGAGATAAAAAAGCCGGGGCTCCTGCGGGAACCCCGGCTGACGGTAAAAAATGCTTTACTTGGTCACGCTCTTGAAGTACTCGAGCGTGGTCTTGAGGCCTTCCTCCAGAGTGTATTTGGGAGCCCAGCCGGCGTTGCGCAGCTTATCGGCGCAGGAGCGGGAGTGCTTCACGTCGCCGGCGCGCTCGGGCAGGTGCAGAACCTTGGAGGTGGAACCGGCGGCATCGATGATGATGTTGGCCAGGTCGTTGATGGTAATCTGGCCACCGTAGCCCACGTTGTACACGCCGGTCACTTCCGGGTGCTCCGCCACGAAGGTGAGGCCGCCTACGATGTCCTTCACATAGATGAAGTCGCGGGTCTGCTCGCCGTCGCCGAACACGGTGATATCCTCGCCCTTGATGGCCTTTTCCATGAAAATCGGCACGGCGGCGGCGTAGGCACCCTTCGGGTCCTGACGCGGACCGAACACGTTGAAGAAGCGGCAGCAGCCGGTGTTCACCTGGCCGGTGGTGCGGAACATTTCCATGTAGTACTCGCCGTCGAGCTTGGTGATGCCATAGGGGCTCTTGGGCTCCGGGTACATGGTCTCCACCTTGGGAACAATGGGGTTATCGCCATAGATGGCGGCGGAGGAGGCAAGCACCACCTTCTTCACACCGGCCTTGGAGGCTTCCTCCAGCACGGTGAGCAGGCCGTTCACGTTCAGATCCACCGTCTCGCGGGGCTTCTGCATGGACTCCGGCACGGAAACCATGGCGGCCATGTGGAAAATGTAGTCTACGCCTTCCACGGCCTTGGCCACGAGTTCGCGGTCGGTGATGGAGCCTTCGATGAAGGTCACCTTCAGGCCGTCCAGGTTCTTCTTGTAACCGGTACGCAGATTGTCCAGCACGCGGATTTCCTCTGCGATACCCTGATAATGCTCAGCAATGTGAGACCCGATGAAGCCGGCGCCGCCGGTAATGAGTACTTTCATGATTAAAAAAATGGTAGGTTGCCATTATTTTACGCTGTGGGTAGGAAAAATCAAGAAGTATTTAAGATTTTTCTTCATGAACCGGGAAAAAATGTGTAGACTCCGCGTATGGCAGAAGAAAAACGGCGAGTCGTGAGCATAGATGCCCTGCGCGGGTTGGATATGGTGCTGTTATCAGGTGGTGCTGCGGTGTTGTGGCAATTATGCCGGGCTGGGTGGGGCAATGAGGTGCCGGGCTGGCTGGCACAGCAGTTCCGCCACGCAGAGTGGGGCTGCGGTTTTACCTGCTGGGATCTGGTGATGCCGCTTTTCCTGTTTATCACGGGGTGCTCCATGCCCATAGCTTTCAGTCGCTACCGGGAGCAGGGCTGGGTGCGCACCGCCTGGCGCGTGCTGCGGCGCGTGGTGCTGCTGTTTGTGTTGGGGATGGTGGTGCAGGGGAACCTGTGCAGCGGTGAACCGGAGCACATGAGCCTCTTTTGCAACACGCTGCAGGCGATAGCCGCCGGTTATCTGGTGAGTGCGGTGGTGCTGATGCTCTGGGATTGGCGCGGCCAGTTGCTCAGCTGCCTGCTGCTCATGGCGGCATACTGGGCTTTGCTCCGTTTTGTGCCTTACGATGGACAACCGGCCGGGTTGTTCCAGCCGCAGAATAACCTGGCCTATTACATTGACTGCACCTTGCAGGGCCACTGGCAGGATGGCACCCCCTATACCTGGATTCTGACCACCCTCAATTTCGGAGCCATAACCCTCATGGGCGTACTGGGCGGCGGTGCAGTGTTTCGCATGCGAGGGGGCAGGGCCGCCGCCATTCTGGCAGCAGCCGGTGCTCTGTGTCTGGGGGCAGGGTGCCTTCTGGAGTATGATACGCCGCTTATCAAGCACCTGTTTACCACCACTATGGTGCTGTGGAGTGGCGGCTGGTGCCTGTTGTTACTGGCTCTTTTCCATGTGTTGTTTGATATATTGCCGCGGACAGGCTGGCTGGCGTATCCCTTCCGGGTGGTGGGGTGCAATGCTCTGCTGGCCTACCTGCTGACCAACACACCGGGTGTGGGCGGGCGGAGTATCTGGGGCTCTATCGCGTATCCTCTTTTCCGCTGGGCAGAATCGCCGCTGCTGTACGAGTGCCTCAGCTATGGATTACTGTGGTTGGTGTTGTGGTTCCTGTTCCGTTATCGGGCTTTCCTGCGGGTATGAATACATGCTTTTTTATTTACAGCATGAAATAAAATGGTACAATAACGCGTACCCATGATTACCATGAAAGCTAAATACATGCTGCCGTTGCTGGCAATGAGTGTGGCTTCGGCCTATGCCGGCGAGCGCGAAACATTTGACTTCGGGTGGAAATTTAAATACTTTGGTTCCGGCGACCCCGCTGAGGCTGGTGTGCCAGTGGATACGGATTCCCACCAGGGCACGCACCCGGCCGCGCACGCGGTGGATGGCGATCTGCTGACGCGCTGGTGTGCCCGCAACCAGGGGCAGGGGCATTATCTGCTCATTCGCCCCGGCTTTTCCGCCCCGGTCAAGATGGCGGTGGTTTACTGGGAAAATCGCAACAATATGAAGCTGGATGTGGTCATCGACCACGGGGATGGAAGCCGGACTACCCGCAGTTACCGCGTGGGGCACCAGGCTGCCACATTCATTGACGTGGGAGGCAAGCCCGTGCGGTCGATAAAGCTCACGGTGAACGATGCTACCTGGCAGAGCTGGGCCAGCATACGCGAGGTGATGTTCACCGGGGTGAACAATGAGCCGCTGCAGGTGCAGAAAGGCCAGCCGGCTGAGGCGCAGGCTGCCGTGGGGCTCGATGAAAGTGAGTACAAGGCGGTGCAGCTGCCGCACGACTGGGCCATAGAGAGCCCCTTCCTCATGGCTGAGCCCAATGAAACCGGCAAGCTCCCCTGGAATGGCTGGGGGTGGTACCGCAAGACTTTTGCCGTGCCGGCTGATTTCAGCGCAGAGCAGGACCGCTATTATCTGGATTTCGATGGGGTGATGTCCAATCCGCAGGTATATGTGAACGGCAAGCTGGCAGGAAACTGGGCCTATGGCTATAATTCGTTCCGGGTGGATATTACCCCGTACCTGGAGGCGGGCAAGGACAACCTGATAGCGGTGATGGCCAGCAACCTGCCGCTTTCAACCCGCTGGTATCCCGGTGCCGGTATCTACCGCCACGTGTGGCTGGAAAAGACAGGCCCGGTGCACCTGGCGCAGTGGCCTACCTATATCACCACACCGGAAATCACGAAGGATTATGCCGTGGTCAAAGTGCAGACTACGGTGACCAATACCGGAAACCGCGAGGCTGAAATCACGGTGTTGCAGAAGGTGAACGGCGCTCAGGCGGTGCCCGCTTCCATTACGCTGGAGCCCGGCACCAGCGGTACTGTGGAACAGGAGCTGCGCCTGCCTTACCCGCAGCTCTGGAGCTGCGAGTCCCCGCACCTTTACTCCATGCACACCAGCATGCTGGTGGATGGCAAGGTCGTGGACAGCAAGGAGTCCTCGTTTGGTGTGCGCAGCATTGCCTGGAAGAAGGACGGCTTCTATCTGAATGGTGAAAAGGTCCGCCTAAAGGGCGTATGCGAGCATCACGATCTCGGCGCCCTCGGCTCGGCTTTCCATGCCCGCGGATACGAGCGCAAGATTGAGATTCTGAAGGAAATGGGGTGCAACTCCATCCGCATGACCCACAATCCGCCCGCTCCGCAGGTGCTCGACCTCTGCGATAAGCACGGCATACTGGTCATTGATGAGCTTTTCGATATCTGGAAGAACCAGAAGTACGACAAGGTGAACGGCTACCATCTCTACTGGCCGCAGTGGTGGAAGAAGGATGTGCGCAACTTCATGCTGCGCGACCGCAACCACCCCTGCATCATCGCCTGGAGCGGCGGTAACGAAATCCCGGAACAGGGACACAAGGAAGCACGCAAGCATGCTGCCAACCTGAAGGTGGCTACCAATCTGCGCGATGAGGTGCGCAAGTATGACACCACGCGCCCCTACACGGTGGGCTGCAATAATCTGAACGCATACAAGAATGGTTTTGCAGAGACCATGGATGTGTATGGCTTCAACTACAAGCCGCACCTCTACCGCGATTTCCGCGAGAAGCATCCCGATATGCCCTATATCGGTTCGGAAACCTGCAGCTGTGTCTCCACTCGCGATACCTATTTCTTCCCGATGGGCTGGCGCGTGGGCGATGGTGCCCGCTATTTCCAGGTGAGCAGCTACGCCTTGTATTCCACCGGCTGGGGTTCCAGCCCGGATATCGAGATGCATGCTCATACGCTGGCTCCCGACTTGGGTGGTGAATACGTGTGGACCGGTTTCGACTACATCGGCGAACCCACTCCCTACAATCAGGACGCCTCCAACATCGGCAACTTTATCGGTGCCAGCGAGGCGGAGAAGAAAGCCGCCATGGAGCAGCTCAAGGCTATGGGTAACAAGGCTCCCAGCCGCAGCTCCTATTTCGGGCTGGTGGACCTTGCCGGCTTCCCGAAGGATGTGTACTACCTCTACCAGAGCCAGTGGAACCCGGAGAAGAAGATGGCCCACATCCTGCCGCACTGGAACTGGCCCGGACGCGAGGGTCAGAAGACCCCGGTGATGGTCTTTACCAGTGGAGATGAGGCCGAGCTCTTTGTGAACGGCAAGAGCCAGGGTGTGCGCCGCCGCGGCGAAGGCCCCACCTTCACCCAGAAGGACAAGAGCCTGGTGGTGAACAAGAATCAGTACCGCTTCGTTTGGGAGGATGTGGTCTATGAGCCCGGCAAGGTCGAGGTGGTGGTGAAGAAGGATGGCAAACCCTGGGCCACTGCCACCCGCGTGACTACCGGTGAATCCGCCGCTGTGACGGCGCAGGCAGACCGCCCTGCCATCGTGGGCGATGCCCGCGATATCTGCCACATCTCGCTCGCGCTGACCGATGCGCAGGGTAATGTGGTGCCCACCGACAGCCGCAAGGTGAGCTTCAGTATCTCCGGCCCCGCGGTACTGGCAGGTTTCTGCAATGGCAACCCCATTGAC
>JAGBDZ010000082.1 GCA_017937215.1 Akkermansia sp.
CATATCAGAACCCCGAACGAAGTGAGCGGGTGGCAGCCAGTCACGGCGTCTTGTCTCGGCGGAGCCTCAGCGGAGACGGAAGGGTGTAAGCCCGGAGACGGAAAATCGTTGCTTCACAATAAGCTGCGGCCTCCCTGCCACCCCTCCACGTTGGTCGGGGTTCGGTTAATATTTATACCATACCCGGGGTTTTGCTGCTGACGCAGCTCCACCCCGGTCTACGGGCTGACGTCCCTCCGGGACTCTGAATTCCGCGGACGTGCCGTCCGCCAACTGCCCGCCAAAGTCAATTTGTTACCCCTCCGATACGTATAACACATCAATCTTTAATTGCCGCGTCAATAATTAGTCGCTTTATAACCTAATTGTAATCAATGCTTTAAATGATATTCCGACAAATCGGCGATTGAATCTTGAATTTTCCAAGTCGTTGTGTTACAATGCTGGCAGATGAATCAGTTTCCTTACATTGAGCGAGCCATCAGCGGGTATGTGCGCAAGGTGGCGGCCATGTTTCCAGTGGTGACTTTGTGTGGTCCCCGCCAATCGGGCAAAACGACGCTGGCTCGCCATTTGTTTCCGGATTATGATTATGTGAGTCTGGAAAATCCGCATGAATTGCAGCGGTTTAAGCAGGATCCGCTGCAGTTTCTTGCGCAGCACCGGGCGCCCTGCATTTTCGATGAGGTACAGAACGCCCCGGAATTGCTCAGTTATTTGCAGGGAATCATAGACGACCAGAATGAACGAGGCATGTACATTCTGACCGGGAGCCGGCAGATGGAACTGCAGGGGACGGTTACGCAAAGTCTGGCCGGGCGGTCAGTCATGGTGGATTTGCTGCCCTTTTCCTGGGATGAGCTGAAGGCTGCCGGGGTGCAGCTGAGCCGCGATGAGGCGTTGTTCTACGGCGGGTTGCCACGCGTGCATGTCGAAAAGACGGCACCGGAGATAACATATGCGAACTACCTGCGTACGTATGTTGAACGCGATGTGCGCCAGCTGCTCAACGTGCGTAATCTGCTGGTGTTTGACACCTTCATCCGCCTGCTGGCGGCGCGGGTGGGCCAGGCGGTGAACTATTCCTCCCTGGCCGGGGATGTGGGCGTAAGCGCTTCAACCATCAAGGAGTGGGTGTCATTGCTGGAGGTACATTATTTTCCGGGTTCCGCCATACCACAAGAACTACGGTAAACGCCTCACGAAATCTCCCAAGATTTACTTTACTGATACCGGGTTGGTTGCCTCTTTGCTGGGAATTCGCGAAGTATCGCAGCTGAGCAGGGAGCCGCTTATCGGCAATATATTTGAGAACTTTGTCGTTACAGAAATTCTCAAAAACCGCCTGAACAAGGGGTTGCCGCCGTCTATCTATTTCTTCCGGGATGCTTATGGGTTTGAAATAGACCTCATCATCGATTCACTGCGGCAGCCGAAACCGGTGGAAATCAAATCTGCCTTCACCTTCAATGCTTCCATGTGCAAGAACCTGGTGCGCTTTGAGCAGTTGGTGCCTGAGGCGTTGCCCCCGGCTTTGGTTTATGCCGGTGAGCCTATCGGGGCGTTCAAGAATGTGGAGGTGATGAATTTCACGCAGATTCCCGCGCTTGCGTCAACCTGATTCCTGCTGCTGCCGGGCCATTGAATAGCGCCCACCAGACGCATCTGGTGGGCATGTGTGTATGAAAGTAAGAGGTCGCTCTGCAAACCAATAGCTATCAATATCTTAAATGATATTCCGACAAATCCGCGATTGAATCGTGGATTTTCCAACTTGCTGCAACGCAAGATGTTGTGTCGTTGCAGCAAAAAAAGCGCCCTCTCCCGGCGCGCCACCATAGAACACCCCCACTGAAGCTTGAGCGAGGCCGGGGATATGCCCGGAGTTATAAAAAAATATACCCACTTATAGTGGGTTATAGGGCTATATACCTGACAAAGTTTGGTCATTTTGCCTCATTTTGACCGCGGCGGACAGGAAAAAGGCCCCGCCGCACCGGGGCTGGGACACTGCCACCGGCGGGTAAAAGCGGCGCAGGGCGGGTCAACGATGCTGGGCCGCCGCCGCGGGGTCCTCTTTTGCCCATTCGCCGTGCACATTCTGCTGCCGCAGGCGGGCAGTTATAAAAAAATATACCCGCTTATAGTGGGTTATAGGGCTATATACTTGACAAAGTTTGGTCATTTTGCCAAAATAATGAGGCGAAAACAAAGCACCGAGCCAATGAATCAGATAACAAACCCTTATACTCCCGGCGCCGGAAGCATGCCGGATGCGCTGGTGGGCCGCGATAATATTCTGGAAGATGCCCGAGTCATCATGGAGCGGACCTTGCGCAAGCGCTCGGCCCGCAGCATGATTATGGTAGGGCTGCGCGGGGTGGGGAAAACGGTGCTGCTCAACCGTATAGAGTCCATGGCGCAGCAACGCGATTTCAAAACCATCGCGTTCGAGGTGACGGAGGAGCGCTCGTTGCTGGAATCGCTGGTGCCGGAGATGCGGCGCGTGTTGCTGGAGCTGAACCGCAGCGCCGGCGTGGGCGAGGCGGTGCGGCGCAGTCTCATTGCGCTGCGCAACTTCATCGGCACGGTGAAAATCACCTGTTCGGATTTTGGTCTGGAGCTGGAGCCCATGCCCGGCCTGGCAGATAGCGGTAACATGGCCATGGATTTGACGGAGCTCTTTCTGCTTGCCGCCGATGCGGCAGCCGAGAAAGGCACCGGCATTGTGCTCTTGATTGATGAGATTCAGCTGCTGCGGCCGGATGAACTCAGCGCGCTCATCATGGCGATGCATAAGGTGCAGCAGAAGCAGGCTGCGTTGCTGCTTTTCGGCGCGGGGCTGCCCACGCTGCCCGGGCTGGCTGGCGAGGCAAAATCATATGCCGAGCGGCTCTTTATTTATCCCTCCATCGGGCAGCTGCAGCGCCGCGATGCCTTTGCAGCCCTGGCGCAACCAGCTGCGCAGGAAGGAGTTTTGTTTGAAGAAGAAGCATTGGAAAGCATTTATCAGGCAACCCAGGGGTACCCCTATTTCCTGCAGGAATGGGGGTCTCATGTGTGGGGCGTGGCGGAGGGCGATACCATTACTGCCGAAAATGTGCGCGCCGTGGCCGACGATGTGGTCCGCTGCCTTGACCAGAGCTTTTTCCGCGTGCGTTTCGATCGCCTTACCGAAGCAGAAAAGCGCTTCATGCGAGTCATGGCCGAGCTTGGCACAGAGGGCTGCCGCAGCGGCGCGGTGGCCAGGTATCTTGGCGTGAAAGCAACCGCCATCACCACCGTGCGCGCGTCCCTTATCAGCAAAGGTATGCTCTACAGCCCAGCCTACGGTGTTATTGAGTTCAGCGTTCCGCTCTTCAGCGATTTCCTCAAGCGCTCCATCCCCTTGGTCACGCGCGCTTCGTAGCGGCCCGCCCCCTCCCTCCCAAAAAACGCCGGCTTATAAAAAATTATACCCGCTTATAGTGGGTTATAGGGCTATATACCTGACAAAGTTTGGTCTTTTTGCCTCATTTTGACCGCGGCGGACAGGAAAAAGGCCCCGCTGCACCGGGGCCGGGGCACTGCCACCGGCGGGTAAAAGCGGCGCAGGGCGGGTAAAAGCGGCGCAGGGCGGGCCAACGATGCCGGGCCGCCGCCGCGGGGCCCCATTTTTGCCCATTCGCCGTGCACATTCTGCTGCCGCAGGCGGGCAGTTATAAAAAAATATACCCACTTATAGCGGGTTATAGGGCTATATACTTGACAAAGTTTGGTCATTTTGCCCAATTCAGGCAAGCGGAGCGGGGAAAGACAGGTGCGCCACCGAGGGGGAATGGGCGGGGCTGCACACTGAGCGCGGGTGAATGAATCAGGCTCGCGAAGGGGAGCTGCGCGCGTGCCGCCATGCCCCGCGGCAGCACGTGCACACCTATGCACAAATTGCAGGAGCCGCCAGCACAAATGCACCTATTGTGCAAAAAAGACAGCCCGCAGAATATTGATATGAAAAAGTACATCGCATGGGAAATGCGATAGACTATGGGTAATCAGAACCTTTGCCCGGATTGTACCCGGATGGGTTGGAGCCAGCGTCTGAAAACGCGCCGCCCGCCCCGCCGCCATCCGCGAGTCAAAGCCCCCTCGAAAAAACGCCTCCGACCGTATCACCTCCTTTCCACATCACCGGAAAAACCTCTCCTCCCCCACCGCACCGAACATGAAACTGCACCTCCCCAAGCAACTGTTCACCGCACTCCTCGCCGCCATCACCCTGGCCACCCC
>JAGBDZ010000083.1 GCA_017937215.1 Akkermansia sp.
GCGAAGTATAAAGTTAGGCAGGCTGCGCCTGCAGGTGTTTTCTATTGATAACAAATGGCGAGCCGCAAGGCTCGCGGAACTTTCACTTCGTACCTCCCACCTCGTACTTCGTACTTTTGTCGGAACGACAAATATCAATTTGTCCGTCACCACTAATACGGATAACACATCAATCTTTAATTGCCTCATCATTAAAACACAAACTGCACCAGCAGCATGTAGCACACGGTGCCGCTGATGACGCTGAGCAGCGTGTTGCGTTTCCACACGTGGAGGGCACCGGTCAGTAGGCTGGCAATGATGGCGGGCAGGTAGCCGGCGGTGGCGGCGAAGTGCATATCCTTCAGGCAATAAACCACCAGCATGGCGATGACGGCGCTGGGCAGCAGGCGCCCCAGTTTTTCGACAAGTTTCGGGGTGGAGGCCTTGCCCTTGAAGATGAGGAAAGGCAGGAAGCGCAGCAGAGCCGTGATGAGTGCCATCACCGCAATGGCGTAGAAGGTGTGGGCGTTAACCATGGCTCACCTCCTCCTTGTGAATGCAGAGCAGGAGCAGAATCGCGAACATGGCGGGAATCATGAAGTTTTCCTTGCCGAACAGCAGCAGGCTCGCGGCGGTAACAATCGCACCCATGATGGCCGGGTAGTGCTTTTCCATGCTGCGCCATTGCTCGATGAAAATGGTAATGAACAGCGCCGTGAGCACGAAATCGATACCCTGGCTGTTGAAGCTTACCAAGGAACCGGTCACCGCCCCCAGGGTGCAGCCGGTGATCCAGTAGCAGTGGTTGAAGAAGCAGATGCAGAAGTAGTAGTGCTTCCGTTCCGTCAGCGGAATGTGGGGTGTCTCCTGGCACAGCAGGGAATAGGTTTCATCGGTGAGCGCAAAGATGAGGTAGGGCGTGCGCTTGCCGGTGCCTTTGAACTTGTCGAGCATGGAAATGCCATAGAATAAGTGCCGCGCATTCACCAGAAAGGTGGTGAGCCCCACCGTGAGCAGGGAGGCTCCGCTGCTCAGCAGCCCCACGGCCACATACTGCATGGCCCCGGCGTACATCGTGATGCTCATCACCGGCGCCAGCCACACCGGGAACCCGCTTGCCTTCAGCATGATGCCGAAGCCGAACCCCAGCGCCAGATACCCCGTCATCACGGGAATGGTGGCAACAAAGGCTTGTCTGGTGGTGGAACTCATGGTGCGGCTTGTGGCCGCCCAGTGTACGCCATTTGCCGCGATTTGCAAGCTTTTTCGCCCGGTGGAGCGGCGTTTGGAGGAAAATCTTTTCGAAGCACGGGACTTCAGTCCCGAGTTCCCGGCAGCGGGGGTATGCCGTGCGGTTATGGTGATGTATAATGATTATGTATGTGATTGTGCAGCAAGTGTTTCTTGTAAAAAATGGGGAAGTATGGTAGAAGCGGTGCCGGAACGAACCATACAAGAAATGATGAGTAGTTTACTGGGGCATCCGTTGTTTGTCTTATTTGGTATTCTGGCTGTGGGGCTGCTTCTGGGGCAGATTTCAGTGCGTGGGATTTCGCTGGGGAGTTCGGGGGTGCTGTTTGCGGCGTTGGCTGCGGGGCATTTCGGGCTGCAGGTGCCCGAGGGGATAACCGGCATAGGCACGGCGCTGTTCGTCTACTGCGTGGGGCTCGGGGTGGGCAACCGCTTTTTCGGGTCGTTGAAGAGCCAGGGGAGCCGCCTGCTGCTGCTTTCGGTGCTGGTGGTCGGGAGCGCCTGGGGGCTTTCGCTGCTGCTGGGCCGGGTGCTGGGGCTTTCCGCTGGGGTGACTGCCGGGTTGTTTGCCGGTTCCTGCACCAGCACCCCGGGGCTGGCAGCTGCTTTGGAGGCCATGTCTGCGCTGGGTCTGCCACCCGGTGCCATCAATATCGGTTATGGCGTGGCGTACCCCTTCGGGGTGGTGGGCGTGGTGCTGTTTGTGCAGTTGATGCCGCGTTTGCTGAAGCAGAACCTGGAGACTGCGGATTCGCCCAACCAGGACCCGGAGCGCATTGTGACCCGCGTGGTGCGCATTGAAAATGCGGGGCTGGAGGGGCGCTGCATTCTCCGCTGTATGGAGGAAGGCCTGTTGCAATGCCGCGTGACCCGCATTCTGAAAAACGATATTCTGGTCCCCTTGTCGGCGGATGATGTCTTTGCTGACAGTATGCGGGTTTTTGTGGTGGGTACACTGCGCCAGGTGCAGCGCGATGTGGCCCTGCTGGGCTGCATTGAGACCGATGTGCCGGCGAATCACCGCCTGATGGGTGAAACGGCCGAGGTTATCATGCTGGAGCCGGCTTTCAGCAATAAAACCCTGCGTGAACTTGATACCCTGGGGAACTACGGTATCATCATTTCCCGCATAACCCGCCTGGGCAATACCTTTGTGCCGCATGGTGATTCCGAAATCTTCCGCAATGATGTGCTCACCATCGTGGGCCAGCCGGAGGACATTGCCGCTTTCCGCACGCGGTGCCGCCACCGCAGTTCGGTCATCAGCAGTACCGATATTTTCTCCCTGGCGGCAGGGGTGGCATTGGGTATCGCTATCGGCTGCATTGATCTGGGTGGTGGATTTTGTCTGGGCACGGCCGGTGGCCCGCTGCTGGTGGCCCTGGTGCTGGGGCATTTCGGGCATATAGGGCCGGTGGTGGGTTATATGCCCCGCAACACCCGGATTACGCTCATGGAACTGGCACTCATGCTGTTTCTGGCCGGGGCCGGGGTGAGCGGCGGTGCTACCTTGCTGGCCACGCTGCAGACACATGGCCTGGGCATGTTCCTGGCAGGTGTGCTTATTACTCTGCTGCCCATGCTGCTGGGGTATGTGGCCGCACGGCGTTTCCTGGGAATGAATCTTGCGGAAAGCCTGGGCGGTATCTGCGGCGCGATGACATCCACCCCCGCACTGGGTGCCATTTCTGCCCGCACAGAGAAACAGACCCCCATCATCGCCTATGCCACGGCTTACCCGGTGGCGCTCATCCTGATGACCCTGCTGGCCAAGTTGCTGATAATGCTCTGTGTTTAATATTTTTGCGTCACTCGCAGATTGATTTGTTTTTTAGTTTATTCTTGACAATGCGGGGGTGATGGGTAGAATGGGGGTGTAAGGTGTGAGCCTTGCCCGGGAGGGGTCCCGGTTTAAACATAGAATTTCTGGCTGTCGGGTGCGCAAGTGCCCGGCAGCCTGAAGTTTTTATGGGGGTGGATGAATATTCTTGCAGGTTAAGGGGGCGTGTGTTACGCTGCGTACGCCGCCACTGGCGGCATGGTGCAGCCGGTGCGCGGTTTTTACTATGTTTAGAAAATACCCCGAACCGAAAGTAGTTGTGACAGTCCTGGCGATTGTCTGGTATGTGCTGGATATTGTGCTGAAGACGGTACAGCTGCTGAGGTAAAGCACCAGAGACAAGGCCCTGCCCGGGAGACCGGGCGGGGCTGAGTTTTTTCGTGATCCCGATGTCAATCTATCCATAGCTTCAGGTTATGGTAAAGGGTTCTGATATTGTATTTGATTATCACTGGGGGAAGTAGTAGAATACCCGCCGAAAGGAGCTCAAATCGCATGAATGGATGCATGAATACGCTGACACTGCAGAAGATGCGTTATCTGGTAACCATAGCAGAGCAGGGGTCGTTCACACGGGCTGCGGGGGTGTTGTTTGTTTCGCAGCCCAGTCTCACGAAATCAATCCGCGAAATTGAGGAGGAACTGGGATTTCCGGTATTTGAACGAACCCGCAAGGGGGTGCGCGTTACGCGCCAGGGTGAGGAGTTCCTGGCCTATGTGCGGCAGATACTGGACCAGGCCGACCTGCTGCAGGAGAAATACATGAACCAGGGCCCCCGTAAGAAGCAGTATTGCATTTCGGCTCACCACTATTCCTTTGCGGTGCGGGCTTTTATTGAGCTGGTGCGCAACCACCAGGACGATGAGTTTGATTTTTCCTTCCGCGAAACGCAGACCAGCGAGATTGTGGATGACGTGGCCGGCATGCGCAGTGCGCTGGGGGTCATGTGCCTGAATAATTTTAATGAGCCGGTGCTGCGCCGCATTTTCAAGGAACGGGATCTGCTGTTTGAAGAGATAGCGCAAGTGCAGCCGCATGTGCTGGTGAGTGTGCATCATCCCCTGTCCGGGCGCCGCTCGCTTGAGCTGGATGAGCTGGCGGAATATCCGCATGTCTCCTTTGAACAAGGGGAGCACAATTCCTTTTACTACGCGGAGGAGCTGTTTAATCCTGCCGGCCACCCCCGCAGCATCCGCGTGCGCGACCGCGCCACACTTTTCGACCTCCTGCTGGGGGTGGATGCCTATACCATCAGCAATGGCGCCTTGCACCCGGCGCTTACCGGTACCCGAATCACCTCCATTCCCCTGGCCGGGCAGGATGGCGTGCATATCGTCATCATTCACCACCGCAATCGCCTGCTCGGCAAGCTCAGCCGCTTCTATATCGAACAACTGAAAAAGAGCCTGCAGGTATAACATGAGGCCATGATATGCAATGGCTTTTGTGTATTTGTCATCAGGTGGTTACAGGGGTATAATCAAGGCGTTGCGGGAGAAGATGCTTCCCGCGGCATATAACCACCAAAACGATGAAAATACATTTCTTTCCGACTGTCGGTCTGTTGTTTCTTTCGGCTGCTATTCTCTGCCCGCTGGCTATCTATATTCCACACGAAGCCTGGTGGCCGATTGGCCTGATACTGGGGGTATCGGGGCTCCTGAGCCTGGCACCGGCCTGCCGCAGAAGCTGGGAACGCCGGGATGAACTGCACCGCTGCCTGGTGAGCCCTGCTCAGCAGCCTCTTGGCACCAGCCCCGGCGAGCTGTGCCGGTATTGGAAAACATTGCCGGGAGACTGCATGCAAGGCGGCGAACTCCGGTGGCGAGATGCTCAGCAGGGTGAGTTCTGCGCCCGCCTGGGGGTTGATTCCTGGCTGGGCTTGTTTTCTCTCCCCGGGCACACGGCTCGCCTGGAGGAGCTGGAGCTCTGGGTCTTGTCTCTGCGCGAGAAATGCCCGCTGCCTGCGGAGTGGCAGGGCCGCTCTGCCAGCGGTATCGTTTTCTGGCATGATGGATCGCTGCTCATTTACCCCGCTTGCCTGGCTTCGGAGTTTAACCGCCATTTTTCGCATCTGCTCACCCCGGATTCCTCTCATTGTCAATAGGTAACTTCTAAAAACTCGAAACGAATCAACAAATTGGAATTTGGCGAGCCGCAGGCGAGCGGAAACTTGAGCCCGCAAGGGCGACAGAATCATAGCCCAGCGTGGAGCCGCCACGCGGCGGAACGCTGGGTTTGGAATAAAAAATAACCGGAACCCCGACCAACGTGGA
>JAGBDZ010000084.1 GCA_017937215.1 Akkermansia sp.
AGAGTTTAACATATTCCTGTGCAAACACGGACTTCAGAAAGAATAGTCTGGAGAAATAACCATGTCGCGATACTAGAATTGCATGGGTAAATTGCTATCATCGGCCTCCCTGCCACCCACTCACTTCGCTCGGGGTTCCGTGTATAATTAACACCAAACCCAGCGTTCCGCCGCGTGGCGGCTCCACGCTGGGCTATTATTATGTCGCCCTGACGGGCTCAGAATTCCTCGGGCTTTCAGCCCGACAAATTCCGATTTGACGTTCCGCAAAGCAATATTATTTAACTGACGCAGCAATAAAAAAAACAGCGGCAGCCCGGTAAGGAACTGCCGCTGTCTGAAAGTCTGCGTTTTCCTTACACCTCGAACAGGTGGGTGACGGAGGCGTTGTGGTGGATGTTGGCGATTGCCTGGGCGAAAAGCGGGGCAATGCTCACGGTATCCACACGGTCACCATAGGCCATGGGCACGGAGTCGGAGGTAAGGAGGCACTCAATGGAGCTGTTGGCGAGGCGCTCGCGGGCCGTATCGGTCAGCACGCCGTGGGACACACCGGCGAAGATGCGGGCGGCGCCGTGCTCCTTGAGAATCTTGGCAGCGGCGCAGAGGGTGCCGCCGGATTCGGTCATATCGTCGACCATGAGGACGTCCTTGCCCTTCACATCACCGATGACGGCGTGGGCATCCACCTCGGTGGCGGAGATGCGCTGCTTGGCCACGATGGCGAGTTCGGTGCCAAGGATGTTGGCATAGCTCTTGGCGTTCTTCACACCGCCGATGTCGGGGGAAACCACCACGAGATTGTTCATATCCTTCACGTAGTTGGCCTTGAGGTGCTTGATAAGCACAGGCACGCTGTGGAGGTGATCCACCGGAATTTCGAAGAAGCCCTGAATCTGGGCGGCGTGCAGGTCCATGGTGAGCACGCGGTTCACGCCGGCAGCGGTAAGCAGGTTGGCCACCAGCTTGGAGGTGATGGGCACTCTGGGCTTGTCCTTGCGGTCCTGGCGGGCATAGCCGTAGAAGGGCATCACAGCGGTGATGCGGCTGGCGCTGGCGCGGCGCACAGCATCCACCATCACCAGCAGTTCCATGAGGTTGTGGTTCGTGGGCGGGCAGGTCGGCTGGATGATGAAGGCATCCGCACCACGAATGGACTCTTTGATCTGAACGAAGCTTTCGCCGTCCGGGAAAGTATTGACAGTTGCATCGCACAGGGGAAGACCCATGACCTTGGCAATGTCCTTAGCTAACTGGGGATGAGCGGTACCGCTGATGATTTTCATGTATGACAATGAGGTGTGTGAGCGACTATTCTTGACATTTTCGCGAAAATTGCAATACTAAATGTACATTTAGCTGCATTTTTTTTCATATTGAGCACTCAAGAGCCCCCAAAATCGTTTCTGAAAGCCCTTTCTCCGCTGAGCTGGGCCGGTTTTGTCGTCTACCTGCTGCTGGTTGTCTGGATAGTCGGGTGCTACCCGGGATTTGTGGGCGGCCACCAGAGTGCCACGGAATGGCTCATTTCCTCGTGGAACCGTGAGACGGATTATGAGCATGGGTGGATGGTGCCGCTGCTCTCGGGCTATATGCTGGTGCATGCCATTTCCGGGCTGAGGGGGCAGAAAACCACCGGCAGTCTGCATGGGCTGTGGCCGGCGGCGCTGGGCGCGCTCTTCTGCGTGCTGGCCGTGCGCACCCAGCAGGGGCGCGTAGCCATCGGCGCGCTGCCATTCCTGCTCACCGGGGCGGTGTGGTGCTACTGGGGCGGCCGCGCTGCGGCGCGCTGCGCTTTTCCTCTTTTTTTTCTGTGGATGAGCATCCCCCTGCCGGGTTTTCAGCAGGCCACGGTAGGCATGCAGCTGCTGGCCACCCAGGCGGCTCACTGGGGCGCGGGGCTTTGCGGGGTGCAGACCATTGTGGAAGGCACCAATATCACCTCTGCCACCGGCCAGTGGGATACCTACAGCATTGCGGGCGGCTGCTCCGGCATGCGCTCGCTCATGGCGCTTATCATGATTTCCATCGCCTGGGGCTACCTGGCGGACAAACTCGCGCTCTGGAAGCGCATTGTGCTGGGGCTGAGTGCCATTCCGCTCTCCATCGTGGCCAATGCTTTCCGCGTTTCCAGCATCTTTGTGTGCGCGGAATACATCAACCCCGCCTTTGCCTCCAAGACCTGGCACGACTGGTCCGGACTGCTCTTCTTCTTCCCGGCCAGTCTGCTGGGGCTCATGCTGCTGCATGGGCTGCTGGCGGGTGAGGTTCCCTTCCTGAAACGCCGCCGCACCGTAGTGCGCCGCATCAACTCCCCCACCGGAAAGGAGGACGCCGCATGTTGAAACAAGTACTCCGCGCCCTGCTCCCGCCCGCATTGCCGGCACTCATCCTGAGCTGCGTGTTCATTCTGCCCCGCCACGAGGCGCTGGTGGAATCCAGCATTTCCCCCGACCTGCCTCTGGATTTTGACCTCCCGGGCTGGCAGGGCAAAAAAATCCAGGAAAGCGAGGTGGAGCGCGCCACGCTGGCTGCCGACACCCGCTTCAGCAAGGCGGAGTACACCCAGGGCCGCCGCGTCTTCTGGGAAAAAGAAAAGCCCCCGGTGGAAGTTTCCATCGTATACTCCGGCAACGACATGAATGCCTCCATTCACCGGCCGGAGCGCTGCCTGCCCGCCCAGGGCCACATTGACCTGCGCACCGGCAGCGATGAAATCACTCTGGCCGACGGACGGACCGTGGCATTCACCCGTCTCACTTCGCGTGTTCCCCTGCCCAATCGGAAAGACAAGCTCACCCTCCGATTCGTGAGCTACTATGTGTTCATCGGCCATGGCACCATACGCCACACCCACATAGGCCGCACCCTGCAGGATATGTATGACCGCGTAGCCGGCGGCTATGTGCAGCGCTGGGCCTATCTGCAGGTCAGTTCCTACTGGGCACCGGAGCTCGGCGTAACCGAGGAAGAGACCGACCGGCGCGTGCGCGCCCTCATCTCCGAATTGCTGCCCCGCCAGGTGAAGTGGGAGGAGATGTAACGCGCACGAATATAGTGCCCCGCAAGTCATACTTTTCACTTGCCAGCAGGGGGCTGGCTGGGATAGAATATCCGCACGTATGGCGGAACTGGATATACAGGCACAACTGGCAGAGGCAAAGAAGCGCAAATGGGACGACCGCACGCTCGCCCAACGCTCCGCAGATATGGCGCAGGAACTCCTGCTTGCCTCGCTGAAAGCCATCCGTTCCGATGAGCGCACCCTCATTTCCGCCCTGGCGCGTCTGGCGGCAGATAAGAAGAACCTGCGCTTCGTGCAGGAACTCTGCGGCAGCGTCTTCCACGTGACCGACCCCGCCGAGCAGGTGGAAAATCTGCGCCGCCTGCTCAACGAATACGGCGGCGTGCCGGCTATTTTCAGCACCATGGGCAAGCTGCGATTCAAGGCGGCCGTGATGGCCTCCCGCAGCATGCAGGGTGCCGCCATTGCCGAGGTGCAGCGCATTTTCCGCTCCACATTCGGGGAGCTGACCCTGCCTACCTTGGCCGATAAAGTAGCCAGACGCGTGAAAGAAGTGGCCAAGGATGGGCTTACCCTGGCGCTCAACCCGCTGGTGCCCCAGGTATTCGGCCACAAGAGCGCCGAAAAATACTACAAGCACCTGGAGGCCATCCTCACCAAGCAGGACGGCGTGGGTGTCGTCATTCAGCCCTGGCGTCTCTGCCCCGGTCTGAATCCGTATTCCCCGGAGGCTGGTGCCAAAGCATTTGCAGACAAACTGCGCCCGCTGCTCAAGCTCTCCGTGAAAAGCGGCACCCCCCGCCCGATTCTGGTGGAAAGCGGACTTTCCACCACCATGAGCATCGTGGCCGAAGGCTTCCGTCTGGCCATGGCCGGCTCCACCCTGCACAAGGCAGATGCCGCGCTGGAGATACCGGCGTACCTGAAAGGCAGCCCCGCCCTGCTGCGCGAGATGACCGAATGGGCCACCGCCCGCGCGGCGAAAGGCGCCGCACCGCTCAAGGTGCTGCTGGTCAAGGGCAGCCATCTGGACGCCGAACAGGAAAACACCTACAACTACGGCAACGCCAATGAGGTCTGCCGCAACAAGGGCGAGACCGAAGCGCGCTTCAAGCAGCTCATCTCCACCGCCATGGCCACCAAGGAAAAGGTTCTCACACCGGTGGTAGGCACGCACAACCTGTTTGACATTGCCTACGGTCTGCTCTGCTGGGGCCGCTCCGGCCGCAGCGGAAACCCGCATTTCTGCTTTATCTCCGGCCTGGCTAACCACATTGGCCGCGTACTGGCCAAGGGCGGCGCCCAGGTGCTGCTGGCCACCGGAGTGACCTCCGAAGGCGGCGAGGCCGGCTTTGAATCCTACCTGCTCTCCCTGGTGCAGGAACTGGGGCGCCCCGAGGGCATTCTGGCCTCCGGCGGCGAGCTGGAAGCCAACTCCATGGGCTGGGGCCGCATGCGCCAGCACTTCCTGGCCGCCCTCAGCGGCCGAGAGGAACAGCCCCGCGAAATTCCCGGCGCCGATGGTTCATATACCTTCACCCGCCTCAGCGGCATTACCGACCGAGCCCGCATGGATGCCCTGCACCACGCCGCCGAGGAAGAGGCCGAGCGCCCGCAGGAGCAGATTCCCCTCATCATCAATGGTGAGGTGGCAGACTCCCCGCTGCAGTGCGTGCGCCGCTCGCTCACCGCACCGGGCATGGAGGATTACCGCTACAACTCCGCCGGCTTTGACCAGGTGAATCTGGTGCTGGACACGGCCGCCGCCATGGCTGTGCAAATGCCGCCCACCCAGGAAGAATGCCGCATTCACCTGCTGCAGGCCGCCCGCCTGCTCGAAAAGCGCAGCACAGAGTACATCTCCCTGCTGGTCCGCGATGCCGGTTTCACCATCGAAGAGGCAGACCAGGAAGTAGCCAATGCCATTGACTCATTCAGATTCTACGAAAGCAGCGCCGTGCAGGATGGCCTCATGGATGGCACCATGCCCACCCCGCTCGGCGTCATCACCGTGGCTCCCAGCCGCGTGCACCCGCTGGAGGAAGCCGTGGCCGGCATTGCTGCCGCCTGGGTCACCGGCAACACGGTCATCTACAAACCCTCTGCGCACACGGTGCTGCTGGCCAGCCGCCTCACCGCGCTGCTCAACGAAGCCGGCATGGAATTCCCGCGTCTGCAGATGCTGCCCTGCCTGGATAACCAGATTGCCCGCAAGCTGCTCACCAGCGACCGGGTGAACGGCCTCATCTACCACGGCAGCGTGAAGCACACCAACGATATGGTGGCCATGGCCGAAGGGCGCCCGGTACTGGGCGGCACCGGCGGCAACGCCAGCATCTACATTTCCTCCCAGGGCGACTGGGCACAGGCCATCCGCGATATCTGCGGCACCTTGTTTGCCCGCGCTGGTCAGGATCCCGCCGCACCGCACCTGCTCTATGTGCATGCCGAGGTGTACGACAACCAGCACTTCATGAACGCCCTGCGCGATGCTGTCTCCAGCATCAGCGCCCAGCCCGGCTGGCTGGAGGGCGGCAACATCGGCCCGCTGGGCCGCCCGCTCACCGATGACCAGTGGTACCTGCTCACCCAGATTCAGAAGGATGAAGCCTGGCTGGTGCCCCCCACCACCGCCGAAATAGGCTCCCTGGTGTGGACCCCCGGTGTGCGACTCGGGGTGCAGCCCGGCGGCGCCTTTGCCGAAGCCGCGCACAACGTGCCCGTGCTCGGCGTCATCCGTGTGGAAAGCACCGAGGAAGCCGGCCGACTTCAGCGCAAGCAGACCCAGGAACGCACCGCCGGCATCTACTCCCGCGATGCCCAGGAAATCGAGCTCTGGACCCGCCTGACCGCCGCCAGTCTCGTTTCCGTCAACTGCTGCCCGCAGCACCGCCCCGGCGTGCTGCCCCGCCCGGCCTGGCAGAATGCCGTGCCCATGAGCGGCGGACGCAACTTCATCACCGCCCTGAGCCAGTGGCAGGAAAATGCCCGACCGCAGCGCCGCGCCTCCCAGCGCAACATTGCCTTCACCCCGTGGGAATCACTCTCCCCCAAACCCAGCCCGGATGACACCACCCGCCTCTCCGCCGCGGCCGACTCCATCGGCTACTGGTGGGAAAACGAGTTCGGTATCACCAGCGTGCTCAACGAAAGCCCCGCCCAAGTGACTACCCTGAGCTACCGCCCGCTGCCGCTCTGCATCCGTGCTGAAAAAGCCACCAGCGATATCGACCTTTCCATCGCGCTGATGGCCGCGCTCAAAGCCGGCTGCGATATCCAGCTGAGCACCGCCAGCATGCGCGCCTGGATGCCCCGCGCACTGGAGCCGCTGGGCGTCATCATCGCCGTAGAAAGCCGCGATGAATTCGAAGGCCACTTCCCCTCGCTGGCGGCCACCGGAGTGGTAGTGCGCGACACGGCCGCCACGGTGAACACACTGCAGCGCGCCGCCCAGTGCCGGCTGGCGCTCTGCTACGAACCGGTGCTGGCTAATGGCCGACTTGAGCTTATCCACTGTCTGCGCGAGGTGGTCACCACCCGGCGCACCGTTACCAGAAATTAATCATGCCGCCCGCCGCCATCAGCATCGATGGCTGTACCATCACCCCGGCCACTCTGGCGGATGCGCTCAGAGCTGGTCTCCTGTCTGCTGAACTGGCCGGTTTTCTGGGCGAATGGTGGGGAGATTCGCCCACCATGCAGCTGCAGACCAGTGGCTCCACCGGCGCGCCCAAGAGCATGCAGGCCACCAAGGACGCCATGGCAGCCAGCGCCGCAGCCACTTGCCGCTTCTTCGGGCTTCAGCCGGGGGATTCGGCCCTGCTCTGCCTGCCGCTTCGCTACATTGCCGGCAAGATGATGGTGGTGCGCGCCCTGGTGAGCAGGCTGAACCTGATTACCGCGGAGCCAAGCTCCACCCCGCTGGCCAGGCTGGCGCAGATGGTGGATTTTGCGCCGCTCGTGCCCATGCAGGCGGCCAGCACCCTGGCGCTGCCGGATGGCACCGCGCAACTCTCCCGAGTGCGCACCCTGCTGCTGGGTGGCGGCTTCATCGACCCGGCGCTGGCGGAGCAATTACAAGACCTGCCCACCCGCGTGTATGCCTCCTATGGCATGACGGAAACCCTCTCGCACATTGCGCTGCGCGCCGTGAATGGCCCGCAGCGCAGCGAGTGGTACACCCCCCTTCCCGGCGTGGGAATCAGCCTCTCACCAGCGCGCACACTGCAAATCAGCGCGCCCTGGCTCGGAATTGACGCGCTTTCCACAAATGACCTGGCCGAAATCGCACCGGATGGCAGCTTCCGCATTCTGGGCCGGGTGGATGCCGTCATCAATTCCGGCGGCGTCAAGATTCAGGCAGAAGAGATTGAACAGGCCCTGCACCGCCTGACCGGGCTGCAAGTGCTGGCTCTCCCCCTGCCTCACCCGCGCCTGGGCCAGTGTGTGGCACTGCTCTGGGAGGGTGATGAACAAAATGAATCCGCGCTGCGCACCGCCTGCGCCACTCTGCCTCGCTACCACCAGCCCCATTTCATCCACCGCGCCCCCCTTCCACGGACCGAAAGTGGGAAGCCGGCCCGCAGCCGCGCCTTGCAGCTCCTCTCTCAGGCTTATGAACACTGAACGCACCTACCTGAATGAACCGCACGCCATGCTGGCGCACCTGGGTTGCGCCGGATTAGTAGTACTGGCTGCTCTGAGCGGCCACCTCAGCCTCATTTCCCACGATTTGCACCTCTGGCTGCTGGCACACCACTACCTCGCGCCCCTGCTGGTGCTGGCCCTGCTGGCTGCGGCCTACCTGTTGGAACACGCACTCACCACCACCGCTATGCTGGCGCTGCTGCTGGCCTCCGCCATCTGCTCCGGGGCGGCTCTGGCCGGCTTCATCTTACCGGGCACGAGTGCTTCATTAATCTGGCAACTGCTGGCCGGCCCCGCAGGCTATTTTTCCACGGTGGCGCTGGCGCTTCATTTCTGGGCGGGGCGGCTCTACCGCTGGCAGCTCTGCTGCATCTTCACCGCCGGGGCGCTGCTGCTGCCCTGGCTGGTCTGCCCGCTGACCGGCGCACACCCCATCACCACCCTCTGCGCACTAGGAGTGGGTCTCACTACCGCCACCGTAGAGCTCTGCGTCTTCTTCGGGCGGGATTACTTTGAAATCACCTCAGCCTCCCGCACCCGCAGCACCGTCATCTGCATGGTGATGCTCATCGTCGTGCCGGCATACAAAGTGCTGTGGATTTCCCTCCGCGGCTGCTACCGCGGCGGCGCAGCACTGTGGCGCTTCTTCGGCTGGTGGTGGTGATTCCCCGCCCCTCATCTAAATTGATGTTTGTCGGGCCATGTTTCAAAACGCAGAACGGCCCCGGAGCTTTGCAGCACCGGGGCGCGTTCTGAAACAACCTGAGAAAGGTTTTAGGGAAGGGCTCAGGCCTTGGCGGCGCGCACCTTCTTGATGATGGAGGCCACAGTCTCAGAGGGCTGAGCACCGTTGGCGATCCACTTGTCCACGCTCTCAAGGTTCAGCGTGTAGTTCTCGCCCTCGGCCATGGGGTTGTAAGTACCCACCTGCTCGATGAAATCGCCATCACGGCGGCTGCGGCTGTCAACGACAACGATCTTGTAGAAAGGACGGTCCTTGGAGCCCTGACGGTTAAGACGGATTGCTACCATATCTAAAAATGTAATGATTTCGGTTGTTTCTCGCCCGCGTGGTGCCGTGATACCAAGCACACTGACCGCATGGCGGTGCGGAAATGTACCACAGGGCAGTCAGCGTGTCAAGCACAAAGGCAGATTTTTCCGCACAAAAGTTCAGATACAGGCAGAAAGCAGGCTTTACCAGGCGCCGGAATCTGCTAAAATGGCGGATATGAGACTCCTTCTGATTCCCCTGCTTGCCCTTTCCCTGGCATCCTGCGCCACGCAGACACCCCCGCGCCACACGAGGTCGCACTATGCGGTCAACGTGCAGGAACTGGGGCAGCGCATCTGGAAAAACGAATGCGCCGGCAGCGTGCAGGGACTCGTCTCCTGGAATGCCGGTGAGGCCTTCCCCTCGCTGGGTATCGGGCACTTCATCTGGTATCCCGCCGGGGTGCAGGAGGCATTCGACGAGAGTTTCCCCACCTTTGTACGCTACGCCCGCGCCCGGGGCGTGCAGGTGCCTGCTTATTTCGATGGTTCCGCCCCCTGGGCGAACAAGGCTGCATTCCTGGCCGACCGCAGTGGCAAGGTTGACGCCATGCGCCGCTGGCTGGCCGCCCATGTGGAGATTCAGACTCAGTTCATCATGGCGCGTTCTCGCATGGCGCTGCGCCGCATGATGCAGCACAGCAGCAACCCACAGGCAGTAGCCTCCCGCTACCAGGCACTCGCCGCCACCACCCAGGGCATGTACTGCCTGGTGGATTACGTGAATTTCAAAGGCGAAGGCACCAAACCGACCGAGCGCTACAAGGGCCAGGGCTGGGGGCTCCTCCAGGTGCTGGAGGAAATGCGGGGCTACCCCACCGGCCGCGCCGCCACGGCTGAATTCTCTCGCGCCGCCGGAGCGGTGCTCACCCGCCGCGTGCAGAACTCCCCCGCCTCCCGCGGCGAACAACGCTGGCTCGCAGGCTGGCTCAACCGCTGCAAGACCTACCGCTGAGCCGCATCACTTACGCAGGCTGAGCCAGTTGGCCACAGCCACCACAAAAAGCAGCGCACAGATACCGGTGTAGAGCACGCGCTCAGCCAGCAGCTTATCCTGCGGGGCCAGGTACCAGTATGCCCCGCCCAAGGCGGCGAAGCCGACAGCCAGGATAATGATGCTGATTTTATTTGCCTGCCACATGATACAGAAAAACAATTCACCCGCCGATTGCAATTCAACCGGCGGGTGATGTGTATGAATTAATAGTTCACCGCCTCGATGCGGAAGTAGGCCTGGGGATGATCGCACACAGGGCAGATAGCCGGGGCCTTCTTGCCAATCTGGATGTGGCCGCAGTTGCCGCACTGCCAGATCTGGTCGCCATCGCGGGAGAACACCAGGCCGCCCTCGATGTTGGCGAGAAGCTTGCGGTAGCGCTCCTCGTGGTGCTTCTCCACAGCTGCCACGCCGTCGAACAGCACGGCCAGCTCCTCGAAGCCTTCCTCGCGGGCTTCCTTGGCAAAGGTGGCGTACATATCGGACCACTCGTAGTTCTCGCCATCGGCAGCGTCCTTCAGGTTCTCCATGGTGGAGGGGATGCCTCCGTTGTGCAGAGCCTTGAACCAGAGCTTGGCGTGCTCTTTCTCGTTGCGGGCAGTCTCCTCGAACAGCTCGGCAATCTGAACGTAGCCGTCCTTCTTGGCCTTGGATGCGTAGTAGAGGTACTTGGTGTGGGCCTGGGCCTCACCGGCAAAAGCGGTGGCCAGGTTTGCAGCAGTCTTTGTTCCTTCCAGGTTCATGATACGTGTCGTGTTAGATTTTTCCGCTCCCTCACAGGGGAGCCAGCGTCCATAAACTACCACAATGGCAGCCTTATGTAAACACAATTCTGCGCAAATGACGCAGAGCCTCCTAAACGCGCGCGCAAGCACGAAAAAAGCTTGATTTCTGCGCCCGGCTCTGGTACGGTATCTCGCGTATGAAGAAAACCCTTTCGATAATCGGTCTGGGGGCCAGCGTGCTCGTGGCCCTTTCTTCCTGCAGTCACCACAACGGCGATACTCTGGGGTATGAAGAAGCCATACCCATGAGCGAAGTGGGTGACAGCGAACTGCCACCCTGGGTGCTTGAGGGCGATGATTCCTACCAGGTGCCCGCCGGCGACCGCACTCCGGAAGTGGACCGCAACCATTTTGCCACCCCGGAACCGGGCGAATCCTTGGCCGTTTCCAATGGCATCACCAGCCAGAACCAGCCAGCTGTGGCGCATGATGACACCGTGGTGGATTCCCACGTGGCAGACGATTTTGACCCCTACGCCATGCCGAACGGCACGGCTGCAGCCCCCACCACCCCGGGTACTGCACAGACTCCGGTGGCCACCACCACACCTAAGAAGCCCAAGCCTGTTGCTTCCACCAGGAAGAAGATTGACAAGAAGAAGGTGAAGAAGGTGAGCGAGCCTACCCTGGTGGTGTACAAGGTGCGCCCCGGCGACAATCTGTACGAAATCGCCAAGCGAAGCAATACCACCATTGCCCAGATTCGCAAGGATTCCGGCATCAAGGGCGATATCATCCACCCCGGGCAGACCATCAAGGTGCGTTTCACGCCTAAGGGCTACAAGGCCAGCAAGAAGAAGGCTACCCCCACCACCACTACCTATGTAGTGAAGAAGGGCGACATGCTCTCCAAGGTGGCCGCCCGCCACGGTGTGTCCCTGGCGGCTCTGCTCAAGGCCAACAACATGACCATGGCCCAGGCCAGCAAGGTACGCCCCGGCACCAAGATTACCATCCCCGGCAAGACCTCCACTGTCTCCAAGAAGAGCACAAACACCCGCAAGAAACGCCGTCGTTAATCCGGCGATTACCCTGAATCTCCATGTCTCTCCGCAGGGAATATCGCTTGTTCATGACGGCCGCCGCGGCGCTGGGGCTCAGCTCCTGCGCCGTGAAGGATGGGCGGCTGGATTTCACCTGGTGGCAGGATGCTGCGGCACCTGTCATGGAGGATGATGTCATCATCGAATCCGGCAGCGGTGGTTATTACCACTCCTCGCCGGCTCCTGCAAAGGTGCCTACCACCTCCATCCCCACCGAGCAGCCTGAAATTCAGCCGGTTCCGCAGCAGGAGAAGAAAAAGCCGCTTCTCTCGCAGAACCAACCGGCAGATACCACAGCCCCGGCCAGAGCACCGCGGACCACCCGCAAACCGGCGCCGGCAGTCACAGCCACGCCCGGCATCTACATCGTACAGCCCGGCGACACGCTCACGGCCATTGCCCGCCGCCACGGCACCACCGTGAAAGCCCTGGTGGCCGCCAACGGCATGGCCAGCGCAGATGTTCCCCTGCGGGTCAACCAGCAGCTCCGGATAGCAGCCGCCGGCAGCGCTGTGGCACCAGCCGCGGTCCCTGCTGCACCAATCAGCCCCAGGCCGGCAGCCCCCGCACCGACCAGCCAGGGTGGCACCTACACCGTGCAGGCAGGTGATACCCTCTACCGCATCGCCCGCCAGCATGGGGTCAACCCCGCGGCACTCATGCAGGCAAACGGGCTAACCCCTGAAACCGCCAACAAGATTCGCGTCGGCACCAAACTTCGAATTCCCAAAGCACCATAATCATGAAACGCATTCTTTCCCTCACCGCCAGTGCACTGCTGTTCACTGCCTGTTCGACCCAGACTTTCTACGAGCCCGGTCAGAACACGCAGATGCCCGTGCAGCCCATCGTACCGGTGCAGCTCCCCAACCCGCTGGACCTTCCCGGCAAGGAACTGCCCACTTATGTGAACACCTACCCCGCCGGCACCCACGAGCACTTTGCCGCCAGCAAGGAATACCCGCTCACCGCTGAACACTGGGCCAATGATGCCCTGCTCGCCCAGGTGACCCGCGCCAATTCCAAGCTGGTGATCTGCATTCCGCAGCAGCGAGCCCGCCTCTATGTGAACGGCAAGGTGGCGCTCGACTGGCCGGTCTCCACCGGCACCAATGGGCACGAGACCCCCACCGGCGTGTTCCGCGTTATCGAGAAGAACGAGGACCACAGATCCAGCCGCTATGGCAAGTTTGTGGACGCCAACGGCAAGGTGACCAACAGCAACGCCGACCTGGCCCATGGCCTGCCCGAAGGCCAGACATTCGAGGGCGCCGGCATGCCCTACTGGCACCGCTTCACCCCGGATGGCGTGGGCCTGCACACCGGCAAGGTGGTGGTGGGCAAGCGCCTTTCCCACGGCTGCGTCCGCACCCAGAACCACGTGGCTAAGAAATTCTTCCAGCACTCTGTGCTGCAGCTGCCGGTCTACATCACCCGCGCTGTGGAAGACTACAACCGCGGCGGGTTCGTGAAACCCATCGATGTGAAATACCGTCCGAAGCCCGGTAACGACTACACGGATAACATCGCGCCCACGCAGATCAAGATTGTGCCGGCCGATTCTCCGGAAGCCCACTTCCAGGCCTGATTTTACAACAGCCCTGCCCCTCCTGCGGCAGGGCTGCTTTCTCCCCCGACATGCCGGCATTCCGCACACTCCGCTGCGCCAACGCACAGCTTTATCTGGGCGCCTCACTCCTGGTGATAGGCGCGGCAGCCTACGTACTCTGCTGCAAAGACACGCTCTGGCAGCAAGTGGCAGCCGTGCTGGCGGCCATCCTCACCCCGCTCTGGGCCGCCCACTACATCGCCCTGCGCTTTACCGTGACGGAAGAGAGCATCACCCGCCGCAGCCTGTGCGGCAGCACCACCCTCCGCTGGGCTGAGCTGACCGCAGCAGAGCTCATCGAAACCAGCAACCAGGGCACCGCCAGCTGCACCATTTGCCTGCAGGCCGGCGAGAAAAAAATGCGCATCAGTTCCGACCTGCTCCCGCTGGAGGAAGTGGAAGAACTGGCAAAAGAATTGCAGGCTTGCGGGATACTGCATTAAGCAGCTATCTCCAACAGTTTGTGACTTTTTCTAAAAAAAAGGCTTTCCAAATGGGAACTTTCTGGTATAATGCGCGCGTCTGACCGCGGCACCAGCCGGAAAGGCCGGAGCCCGGGCAACCCAGACAAGCCCATACACATATGTCTGATTACACAACACGAGTGCTGGAACAGGTGCGCGCCAAAAACGCGCATGAACCCGAGTTCCTCCAGGCTGTACAGGAGGTAATTTCCACCATCGAACCTGTACTTTCCGCCAATAAAAAGTACGAAGACAATTGCATTCTCGAGCGTATCGTCGAGCCGGAGCGCACCATCATCTTCCGCGTACCCTGGCAGGACGACGCCGGCAAAATCCACGTGAACCGCGGTTATCGCGTGCAGTTCAACAGCGCCATCGGCCCGTACAAGGGCGGTCTGCGCTTCCACCCCTCCGTCAACCTGGGCATCCTCAAGTTCCTCGGTTTCGAGCAGATTTTCAAAAACTCCCTCACCACCCTGCCCATGGGCGGTGGCAAGGGCGGCGCCGACTTCGACCCCAAGGGCAAGAGCGATGCCGAAGTCATGCGCTTCTGCCAGAGCTTCATGACCGAACTCTTCCGCCACATCGGCGCTGATACCGACGTGCCCGCCGGCGATATCGGCGTGGGCGCCCGCGAAATCGGCTACTTCTTCGGCCAGTACAAGCGCCTGAGCAATGAATTCACCGGCGTGCTCACCGGCAAGTCCCTGAACTGGGGCGGCTCCCTCATCCGCCCGGAAGCCACCGGCTACGGCACCGTCTACTTCGCCCAGAACATGCTTGCCACCCGCAACGACGACCTGCAGGGCAAGGTCTGCGTGGTCTCCGGCTCCGGCAACGTGGCCCAGTACCTCGTGCAGAAGCTCAACCAGCTGGGTGCCAAGGTGGTCACCATGTCCGACTCCAACGGCTACATCTACGACCCCGAGGGTATCGACGCTGAGAAGCTCGCCTGGATTATGGAGCTCAAGAACGTGCGCCGCGGCCGCATCGCTGAATATGCCGCGGCCTTCAAGAGCGCCCAGTACTTCGCCGGCCAGCGCCCCTGGAGCGTGCCCTGCGATTGCGCCTTCCCCTGTGCCACGCAGAACGAAATCAACGGCGCAGAGGCTGCCACCCTCATCAAGAACGGCTGCATGCTCGTGGCCGAAGGTGCCAACATGCCCACCGACCTGGAAGGCATCAACAACTACCTGGCTGCCAAGATTCTCTACGGCCCGGCCAAGGCTGCCAACGCCGGCGGCGTGGCGACCTCCGGTCTGGAGATGAGCCAGAACAGCATGCGCCTCAGCTGGTCCAGTGAAGAAGTGGATGCCAAGCTCTTCGGCATCATGAAGAACATCCACGAAAACGCCTACAACCACGCCCGCGAGTACTGCAAGGACTGCACGGATACCTTCACCAACTACGTGGCCGGTGCCAACATTGCCGGCTTCGTGAAGGTGGCCGATTCCATGATTGCCCAGGGTCTGGTCTGATAACCCTGCAATGATGTAATTTTTTCCGCCGCCGCCGCATGTTTCCCACGCAGGGAGCACGGCGGCGGTGCTTTTTCTCCGCAAATCAATCGTTTTCACCTTGCTATCGGCTGCATATGTGTTATTATGTATAATAACCATGCGTAACATGAACCGTTTTCTTTCCATTCTCCTGGTTCTGCTCCTGATGCTGGGCTTCAACGGCTGCCAGCAGCAGCTCGGCAGCGGCGCACGCACCCCCAAGTACGTGTACCACGCCGGCTACACCCCCAAGAAGCTCCGCAGCGGCAAGGTGACCATCCCCTACCGCGCACCGGCCCGCATCAAGCGCGCCATTGCAGCCGGCAACAAGATTGTCGGCAAGCCCTACCGGCTGGGCGGCGGCCACGGCAAGCACGTGGATTCGGCCTATGACTGCTCCGGCTCGGTGGCCTTTGTGCTGCGCGAAGCCGGCATGCTCAAGAAAGGCGCCTTCCCCTCCTCCCGCGACTTCCTGAAGTGGGGCCACCCCGGGTTTGGCAAGTGGCTCACCTGCTACACCAAGCGCGGCCACGTGTTCCTGGTCATAGCCGGCATGCGTTTCGACACCACGGGGACCAGCCGCGGCGTAGGCCCGCGGTGGTACACCGAATCCCGCCCCTGCGGCGGCTTCTACGTGCGCCACATCCCGGGGTTCTGATACCCGCACACCTTCCCCCGACTACCCTGCACCCGATAAACCAGCCATATTATCCTTAAAGATGAACGAACTCAACGAACTCAACCACGGCACCCAGCGTATTGACAGCATCATGCAGTACTGGGGGCTGGATAATCACGACCTCGTCACCGTCTCCACCGAGCAGCTCACCCACAAGCAGGTGCAGAAAGCCCGCCAGGGCCGAGAACTCACCCTCAAGATGATGCAGAAGGTCGCCCGCGCCCTGAATGTTGCCATCTGGCACCGCCTGGATGACGAGGCAAAGGAAACGTATTACGAATACATCCACCGCGACCTCTTCACATACGCCAAGGGCTTCGACCCCGACTGGCAGGACCCCAACCAGAAATAAAGCACAATTTACAAGGCACAAAGTACAAATCATCATTCCAACTGCGCCGGAGGCGCAGGACTATTCGTACTTCGTAATTCGTACTTCGTAATTCAAATGCCCTTGAGCGTCACAGAGCTGGTCTGCCGCCTGAAACAGACCGTGGAGGTCAACGTAGGCGAGCAGTGCGTGGTGGGCGAAGTGGGCTCCTGCAAAGCCGCCAGCAGCGGGCACATCTACTTCACCCTCAAGGATGCGCACTGCCAGCTGCAGTGTGCGCTGTATTCATTCCGCGCGCGCAGCATGCGGCTGCGCCTGCGGGAGGGCATGCTGGTGGAACTGCGCGGCAAAGCCACCGTGTGGGAAGGCCGCGGCTCGCTCCAGTTCATCGTCGATTCCGTGAAGGAAGCCGGCGTAGGCACCCTGCAGCAGCAGTTTGAAGCACTGAAAGCGCGGCTGGCGGCCGAGGGGCTGTTCGACCCCGCGCGCAAGCGCCCCATCCCCCGCTTTCCGCAGAGCGTAGCCCTGGTCACCAGCGCCACCGGCGCCGTCATCCAGGACATGCGCCACCGGCTGGAGCAGCGCGCCCCCTGGATTCGCACCTACCTCTACCCCGTGCAGGTGCAGGGCAAGGGCGCAGAACTTGGCATAGCCCGCGCCCTGGAGCAGCTCGGCCACCCGGCCAGCTCCGGCCTGCCGGCGGTGGACTACATCATCATCGCCCGCGGCGGCGGCAGTCTGGAAGACCTCTGGTGCTTCAACGAGGAAGTGCTGGCCCGCGCCATAGCCGCCTGCCCCGTTCCCGTGGTCTCCGCCGTGGGGCATGAAACAGACTTCACCATAGCAGACTTTGTGGCGGACCTGCGCGCCCCCACCCCCACCGCCGCCATCGAACTCACCACCCCGGATGCCGCCGAGCTGCGCGCCTGGCTGACCGGCACCGCCCGCCACCTGCGCCAGCAACTCACCCGCAATCTGCAAATGGCCCGGCTGCGTATCAAGCTGGCGCAGCAGAGCCGACTGGGCACCCCGCTGGAGCTGCTGGCCCCCTACCAGCAGCGGCTCGACGCCCTGGCCGAGGAACTGCACACCGCCCTGCACACCCGCCTGCAAGCAGAGCGCCACCGCCTGAACCTCTGCGCAGCGCGCCTCTCCGCCCCCAGCGTGCTCAGCCACCTTCACCACGCAGCCGAGCGCATGGAACAACGCAAACAGCTCCTGCTCTCCGCGTTGCACAACCGCCTGGGCACCCACCGCGCCCGGCTCGAAACCCTGGCCGCCAGACTCACCGCTGCCAGCCCCCAGAACGCGCTCGACCGCGGCTTTGCCCTGGTCAGCACGGCAGATGGACGGCTGGCGAGAGATGCCGCCGCCCTCATCCCCGGCGATGCACTCCGCATCCGCCTGGCCAAGGGCGAAACCACCGCCATTGTCCAATAACAACCGCACACCCCCATATGAAAAAAGCACTCCTGCTACTCATGCTCGCCCTGCCCGCCCTGGCGCAGAACTATTACGACCGCAGCGGCTCCTACCAGGGCCGAGTCGAAAAAGACTCCAACGGCAACCTCCGCTTCTACGACCGCAGCGGCTCCTACCAGGGCCGGGCCGATAAAGACTCCAGCGGCAACCTCCGCTTCTACGACCGCAATGGCTCCTACCAGGGCAGCCGCAACAAAGACGGCCGCTTCTACGACCGCAACGGCTCCTACCAGGGCCGCGAGGACAATGGCCGATTCTACGACCGCTCCGGTTCCTACCAGGGACAGCAGCAAAATGGTCGCTTTTACGACAAAAACGGCTCCTACCGCGGCAGCAAACGATAAAATTTGCACATTTCTCAAAAAAAGTCTTGCAATGCGTCGCACTGTGGTGTATATTCCCCCCGCACCCAGTGCGAAACCAAATGATGCTCGGATGGCGGAATTGGTAGACGCGTTAGACTAAGGATCTAATGGGGAGACCCGTGGGGGTTCGAGTCCCCCTTCGAGCATACGAAAGGCCCGCAAGCAATGCTTGCGGGCCTTTCTGCATCTCCTGAAGGACGGGCAAAGAAAAAGCCCCCGTTAACGGTGCGGCAACACCCGGGGGCTGATTTATGATAACATTGATAATGCGAAGGTTTCCCTCCAGGCACGATTAGACCACAAATGGCAACGTAAGTCAAGCGATTTGAAAGAAAAAATGCCCTGCACCGGTTTCCCGGGCAGGGCATAGATTCTAACACCGTTGGAACGCAATAAACAGAATCCAGATTAGTTGCTCAGCCAGCACCGGGTTAAGGTGGGCTGCCATCAGGCGAGTTATCAATGTTATCATATGAAAAAGCCACCTGGCTTTTGCCGAACCAGGCGGCAGGCAGAGTGTAGCACCTCTCACATGTGGTGTCACGTTCAATCTATACAAAGACACGAATAATCAAAATACCCGCAAAACAGCGGAGAAGGCTGGAACAGAGTTCACCGCCCCTCCGGCCTCCACTATCTGCCGGAAACGGAGCAGAAGCGGAGTCAAAAATCCGGTTTTGCAAGGCATGGTACCACCTTTTGGTACCACCATCACACATAACCCATACAAATATCAACAAAAAGCCCCCCTTCGAGGCCCGCAAGCAATGCTTGCGGGCCTTTCTGCATACCGGGCGGCGAATCACAGCGCCGGGGCCGCAATCCGGCGCTCCATGACAATCAGCAGATCGCTGAGGCTCTTCTTTCCGGACTGCGCAGCAGTGGAGTGCATGCAGCTGAGCACCTTCCAGCCCTGCTGAGCAAAGGAGTTCAGAACCAGCTCCAGAGAGTCGGCATCGAAGCGCCCGCCAAAGCACTCATCGTGCTGCCCCAGCACCTTGTATTCGCTGCGAGAGGCTTTCTTCTTGCGCACCGGTTGGGCGGCAGCGGTCTTTCGCGGTTGCGCTGCGGGCATTTTCGACGCGGCGGCCTTGCCGGCCGCAGCAGCAGATGGCGGCAGCTTCAGCAGCGGCACCGTGGGCGCTTTCAGCGCCGACTTGCGCGTGGCCGCCAAGGCCTGCGCCACCGTCAGCGTCTCTTGCGTCTGTGCATTCGCCAGCAAATGTCCGCCGGTCACACCGGGGGTGGACATAATCTCCTTGAGCGGCTGGTGATTCGGGCTCCAGGTATTGGTATCGGGGTCGAGTACGAAGTATGTGTTCATCAGGGTACAGGGTGGGTTGATAGCGCCCCCATTATCCCCCACCCTGCCTGTTGGCTCAAGCTTTCTCTATAACTATTGTGGAGCTCGCTGAGCTCAACTTATGACTATTGGTTCGTTTTTTGCTAATTATGCCCATTAAATAACGATTTTTCTGTACATCAAACAGAAATTCATATAGACTACCCAGAGTGGAAGTTGCTTCTCCTCCTCTTTCTGCATATTACACGCTCCATCTTCATCAGACTCTCTCCATGAAAGGAATCGTACTCGCAGGCGGCTCCGGCACGCGTCTCTACCCCATTACGAAGGGCGTCAGCAAGCAATTGCTGCCAGTCTTCGACAAGCCCATGGTGTATTACCCCATCTCGGTGCTCATGCTGGCGGGGATTCGGGATATACTTATCATCTCCACCCCGCAGGATTTACCGGGCTTCCAGCGTCTGTTGGGAGATGGCAGCGACTACGGCGTCAACTTCTCCTATGCCGTGCAGCCCAGCCCGGACGGTCTGGCTCAGGCCTTCATCATCGGCAAGGAATTCATCGGCGATGATGCCGCCTGCCTCGTGCTGGGTGACAACATCTTCTTTGGTGCAGACTTCCGCCAGAAGCTCAATGCCGCCGTACAAGCCGCTGAGCAGGATAACAAAGCCACCGTGTTCGGCTACCGCGTGGCCGACCCGGAGCGTTACGGTGTGGCAGAGTTTGATGCCGAGGGCAACTGCCTTTCCATCGAGGAAAAACCGGCAGAGCCGAAATCAAACTATGCTGTGGTCGGCCTCTATTTCTACCCCAACAGCGTGGTGGACGTAGCCGCCGGCATCAAACCCTCTGCCCGTGGCGAGCTGGAAATCACCACCGTGAATCAGCACTACCTGCGTGAAGGCGCGCTGAAGGTGCAGACCCTGGGCCGCGGTTTTGCCTGGCTGGACACCGGCACGCATGATTCCCTCTCGGAAGCCTCCACCTTTGTGGAGGTCATCGAAAAGCGCCAGGGGCTCAAGATTTCCTGTCTGGAGGCCATTGCCTACGAAAATGGCTGGGTGAGCAAGGAAAAGCTCATCGAACTGGCCCAGCCCATGATTAAGAACCAGTATGGCCAATACCTGCTGCACCTGACCGACAGAAAAGATTACCACTCGTAAATGGAAATCATCCTCACAGACATCCCTGATATCAAAATCATCGAACCCCGCGTGTTCGGTGATTCGCGCGGTTATTTCTTCGAATCCTTCTCCGACCGCGAATTCCGCGAGAAAGTGTGCAATACCACCTTTGTGCAGGACAATGAATCCATGTCGTGCTACGGCGTGGTGCGCGGGCTGCACTACCAGCGCGCCCCACACTGCCAGAGCAAGCTCGTGCGCTGTGTGAAGGGGCGCGTGCTCGATGTGGCGGTTGATATCCGCCTGGGCTCCCCCACTTTCGGGCAGCATGTGGCCGTGGAACTCAGTGCCGAGAACCACCGCTGCCTGTTCATTCCCCGCGGCTTCGCCCATGGCTTTGCCGTGCTCAGCGATGAAGCCATCTTCCAGTACAAGTGCGATAACTACTATGCGCCGGATTGCGAAGGCGGCATCGCCTGGGACGACCCCGCCCTGGGCATCGACTGGCAGCTGCCTGCGGCAGATGTCATCCTCTCCGCCAAGGACACCGGCCGCTGCACCCTGGCCGCCGCCCCGCACGATTTTGATATCTCCACCCCGCTCTACTGAATCATGAAAATTCTCGTAACAGGTTCCAACGGTCAGTTGGGCAATGAAATGCGCCGCGTGGCCACCGGGCTGTGCAGCGGGCACGAGTTCATCTTTACCGATGTGGCAGAGCTGGATATCACCGATGCCGCCGCTGTGCTGGAGGCCGCCAAGGGCGTGGGAGCCATCGTGAACTGCGCTGCCTACACCAACGTGGATGCCGCAGAGGACAATGAAGACGTGGCCTACCTCATCAATGCCACCGCCGCTGCCAATCTGGCCGCCGCCGCCAAAGCAGAGGGGGCACTGCTCATCCATGTGAGCACCGACTATGTGTTCGGCGGCGATGGCAACACCCCCCGCACCGAAGATCTGCCCACCAATCCCCTCGGTGCCTACGGCCGCACCAAACTCGCGGGCGAGCAGGCCATCCTCGCCAGCGGCTGCCGCAGCGTCATCATCCGCACCGCCTGGCTCTATTCCATCCACGGCAAGAACTTCGTGAAGACCATGCTCAGCCTCATGGCCAGCCGCCCGAGCCTCAATGTGGTGTTCGACCAGGTGGGCACCCCCACCTATGCCGGCGACCTGGCAGATGCCATTGGCACCATCCTGAACACCCCCGATCCGGCAGAGGGCGTGTACCACTACAGCAACGAAGGCGTATGCTCCTGGTACGATTTTGCCGTAGCCATCGGCCAGCTGGCCGGCAGCCCCTGCCAGGTGAATCCTTGCCACAGCAGCGAGTTCCCCAGCAAGGTGACGCGCCCCGCTTTCTCCGTGCTGGATAAGACGAAAATCCGCACCACCTTCAATCTCACCATTCCTCATTGGCAGCGTGCTCTCGCCCAATGCATGACGCTAATAAAGGCAACTTCGGAAACCTTGTAACAAGAATAGCAGAGCACCTCTCCATCAGACTTCCTTCCTATGAATCTTAAGAAGAGCATCACCAAGAGAATAACCAGGATTGCCGACAAACTGGACAAATTATTTGCTCCGGCTCCGATGCGCACATACAGTCACATCATCTCCTGCGGATGTAATTGCGAAGTAGCTTTCCAATTCCTGTCCTACCATGGATTCCTTGAGTCTCATCTATTCAACTGGTGTTACATATATAGTACAAATGACTTAGTAAAAGCAATCCGGGACTTGGATAGCGTAGGCAAGGATTTCAGCCCTTTACCCCCGATGTGGCAGGATACCGGGCACATGATTAGCTTCCATGGGAGAGGAAAAGCAGAAATCTGGGCGCCGGAGGCAGATCCAACCCTCTTGCAGGAAGATAAAGCAGAACTCATTTCCCGCCTTGCCCATCTGAAATCCAAGTTCAAAAGCCTGACCCATTCCACGGAATCACTCCTTTTCGTCTACAAACCACACTTGGCAGAATTAAACGATCCGGAGACTCTGCGGATTAAAACTGTCGAGCTTCGCGATGCTCTTTCCGGCATCGGGATGAAGCAGTTTGATATCCTGCTGGTGGTCACTCATGACACCTTGCCGGCCATCCAGGCTCAGTTTACTGATTTGTCCAGCGTCCCCGGTATCATTATCGAAAGCATCTCCTGTCACGCTCCTATCCGAAGCGTTACCACCGGACCGTTCGACAAAAAAGGCTGGAGACGCATCTGGGCAAAGTACGCCACAACCTATAGACCAACCTCGAAAAAGAAGAAATACAAGTTCAATCACTAATTTTTTCTCCGTAAATCGCAAACTAAATCCAGAACCATGAACATTCTCATCACAGGCGGTGCCGGGTTCATCGGTTCACACGTTGTGCGACTTTTCGTCAACAAGTACCCAGACTATACAATCATCAATCTGGATGCTCTTACCTATGCTGGCAACCTCGCCAACCTCAAGGATATTGAGGGCAAGCCGAACTACACCTTCGTGAAAGCCGATATCTGCGACTTTGAGCGCATGTGCGCCCTCATGCGGGAGTTCGATATCGATGGCATTATCCACCTGGCGGCGGAAAGCCACGTGGACCGCTCCATCAAAGACCCCTTCACCTTTGCCCGCACCAATGTGATGGGCACCCTGAGCCTGCTGCAGGCTGCCCGCCAGTACTGGAACGGCAACTGGGAAGGCAAGCGCTTCTACCACATCTCTACCGATGAGGTCTACGGCGCGTTGGAGCTGGACAAGCCCGAGGGCAGCGCCCCCTACGGCAGCGAATTCTTCCTGGAGACCACCAAGTACAACCCGCACAGCCCCTACAGTGCCTCCAAGGCCGGCAGCGACCACTTCGTGCGTGCCTATCACGATACCTACGGCATGCCCACTCTGGTGACCAACTGTTCGAACAACTACGGTCCCTACCAGTTCCCGGAGAAGCTCATTCCTCTCTTTATCAACAACATCCTCCACGGCAAGCCGCTGCCTGTCTACGGTAAGGGCGAGAATGTGCGTGACTGGCTCTATGTGGTCGACCACGCCCGCGCCATCGACGTGATTTTCCACCGCGGCAAAACCGGCGACACCTACAACATCGGCGGCTTCAATGAGTGGAAGAATATCGACATCGTGAAGGTGGTCATCAAGACCGTAGACCGCCTGCTGGGCAACCCGGAAGGCACCAGCGAAAAGCTTATCACCTACGTGACCGACCGAGCCGGTCACGACCTGCGCTACGCCATCGACTCCACCAAGCTCAAGAACGAGCTGGGCTGGGAACCCTCCCTCCAGTTCGAAGAAGGCATTGAAAAGACCGTGCGCTGGTATCTCGACAACCAGGAGTGGATGGACAACATCACCTCCGGTGACTACGAAAATTATTACGCAAATCTCTCTTTATGCCCGGACGAAGATAGGTTCCGTTAGGAGAAGGGAACCAGTTTAAACCTTGACAAAATATAAGCTTCTCTTCCTCAACTTTATTAATTGGCAGCCCTCCAAAACGAGGTCAGAAACAAGAAGTGAAAGCTCCGCTTCTGTTTCCGTCTATCGTCTACTCCGTGACAGGAGCATTGAGGCTCGCCATTAGTTATCCAGAGAATACACCTCTGGTATCAAGCTTCCTGTCTTTATACTTCTTCCATGCCTCTTCTACAAAATTTCCCATTTATCCAGCTCTAAGCACAAACATTGGGACACATGTGGATGCAATCATCACCAGCAGCAAACTCTTGCGAAACAACATCGACGGATGGAACTGCGGATGGAGTAGCCCCCCGGTCAAAACGCGCATGACTTGTGCCAAGGATCGGAATTGCAGCATTCGCAATATCAGGCGGTCTGGTTTCCTCGTTTTTTGAAAAAAACGTCGCTTCCTTGTTGCACCATTTCCAAAAAGATGGTCAGCCCCAGGCAAAGCAGTATGGATACCACCAGCAAAGAGGCGTAGTATTCCGGGCTGGTTTCTGCCCACCAGAGTAGGGCTAAAGCCCCTGCTGCGCGGAGCGCCAGCATGTGCGTCAGGTAGATGTGGAAACTGTATTTTGAGGTGAGCCGGAGCGCGCTCAGAGCTTTCCCTTTGAGCTGTATGGCTGTGCTCGGCAGCAGGAGAATGCAGAGTCCGGTGAGCCCTGCGGCCATCATACCTGATTTGAAGTGAGCCAGAGCCAGTATGCCTATGATGATGCTGCCCAGGCGGATTTTGTTTTCGCGGAGGGCAAAGAAGGTGACAATACCCACGGCAAAATACTGCATTTGGTAAAGCGGATTCCAGCGGAAGAACAGACGTACTTCGTCGAACAGCTCGCGCGAAAGTTGTTTGGAACCCTGGCGTACCAGAATAGCCACCACCATGCAGATAGCGAGGAAGATAAGTGCCGCTTTGAAGCTCTTCACGTATTTGAACACCAGTGGTGCTACCGCGTAGAAAAACAGGAAATCGCTCATGCACCACATGGCGCAGCAGTTGTTCTACACGGTGAAATTATCCGAGGGCAGCCAGAGTTGCAGCCCCAGGAAATAACGCAGCCAGCCCATGTGACATGGGTCGGCCGGTGTGCCTCCTGCTATGAACTCCAGGTAAATCATGCAGGCTATGATGGCTGCGTAGTAAGTGGACAGATTGCGCTGCGCCCGCCTTTTATAGTAATCAGATTGTAGTGGCGCCCGCCTTCATGAACCAGGACCACGCCAGGTAGGCGCTCAGCGCAAAAAATGCCTTCATCCCATATCGCCCGGCGCTGCAGATATTGTGAATCCACTCCGACATGGGGAAGTATTGCTCAAAGTGCACAGCCAGCACCCCGGCCATGGCCAGTACACGGATGATATCCAGTGTTATGGAATAGTCTTTTTTCATCGGTCCGTAAGTCGTTTTTTACGTTAATCCATTTTGCATGTGTTGCAGGACTTGTGCGGAAAGCTCGGTGTAGTCCTCGTATCGGTAGTGTACTTTATCTTCAAACGTGCAGGACGCCATCAGAGCGTATGCGTCAATGCATGGAATGCCACATTCACTGGCAACTGACTCAAAACGTGAGTTCAGCTCCTCAATTATTTTGTTTAACTTATCGTTTGGTCGGTATGGTTTGCTTTCCGTTGCCCGTTGAGTCACATTGATGGCAATAACCCTCGCGATGCTGTTTTGACACGTTTGGAACAAGCGGCGCAAGCGTTGTTCAAATTGTTCTGAATAACAGGCAGACAAATGGTGTGTGCCATATGAGATGGCCACGGCCTGGTGATGCGGTTTTATGCAGCGGCGTACGTTGTCCAATGCTGTATCGGAGAGCAGGTCTTCGCTGGTGCTGTAAACATCACTCTTGCTGCGCAATTCTTTGTTCATGCTGCGTATGCGGCGCATGTTCGAATCGCCGATAAGCAGGAAGGGCGTATTTTTTCTGCTTGAAAATTATTCCAGAGTACATCCCCCTGCGGAAACCCATTCATCAGCTCCTGGATGAAAGCAGCTGTCTTGAATGCAAGAAAGCGCATAGTTAATCTGGCTCGCCCGGCAGGCGTAGCTCCCTCTTTCTTGATTTTTTTGATTTTCGAAAAGTGGAATCGCTTCAATTCTGTCCTTTGAAAGAATTGTGCCGGGTAAGTAGCTGATTTTTCCTCCTGCAAGTTATATTGCCGCGCGATGGCCTCATAATCCAGGCAGGGGAGGCCGAGCGCAGCGGCGCACTGGCGGTACTGATTGTTCAGCTCGCAGGAATTGTTCGTGTTTTTCCGGTATTTGTCTGATTTGAGCCAATCCGGCGGAGTGGTAGCCAGGGCGAATGCCGTTTTGGCATGGGTGCCGCGCAGGTCAGACAGGAATTCCTCCGGAATGCCTGCCCCTATGATGTCGCCGGCACAGAGGATGACAAGGCTGTAGCTGAGGCGGGCCATCTGAATCTGCGCCAGCTCCAGAAGTTCATCGGCCGTATCTGCATATACAACATCGATCGGGCTGGGGCATTCTCTTTGCAGCGGTGCTACTATACTGTTGGTGAAAATATCACCCACCAGCAGGATACGACTGTAGTTTCCCGCATGAATCCGTGTGCCGTGATAGTTCATCTCAATGGCTCTATTAGGTTGGTTCAATCAATTATTAATCAAATTACATGCCCATCCTGCAGGGGCATGAAGTAGATTTTAAATTGACCCATTATACCTAAACCGGCAATTTCAACCATTGATTGACGTAAAAGGCATTTTTACTACTTTCCAGACGAGCTGGATCGTTATTCCATCGTTCAGGCATAATGACAAGCGAGTCGGAATCGTCATTCAACCACGCGGCCATCCAACTGAACCCAGAGTTTGATATGATGGCATGTCTGCACAAGTTCATCAGATAAAAATCCACACGTGGATCTTCCTCGCACCGCTTCTTAATCACATGAAATACACATCCGGGGCAATGGTGCTGTATATACTTTTCAAAATAAGATTCATCATTGCTGAAGATATAAAACTCAACATTTTGTTTTCTTTCCGCCATCTTTCGAATGGCGTTTATGTAATAGGCATCTGTGCAAACATCAACGCTCAAGCCTATAAAATCTCCCTTTCTTATATGAACCATGCATGCGTTCGTGCTGCTGATTTCATTTGCCAGGCATTGCTCCTCTGGAGTCATTTCTGGCGCAAATTTGAATAATTGTATCAGCTCCTCGCGAAACTCCTGTATATATCTTACATTTGAATAATACTGAGACAAATAGATGGGACGTTCCGGAATAAACAAAGACGGAGTATATTCGTAATTAGAACGCTCCATGTCGTCTTTGAAAAAGGACATGTATGACTTGGATGTTTCTATGCTACTTTCATACAGCCTTTTGATTTCAGGAAACGTTTCAAACAGTAGGAAATTCCTATTCTTCACGCCGTTGCAATCTTTCCCATTCTTGGAATAAAATTTTGTTTCCAACGTCAATGGTAATCCGGTTTTTCTGGATACGCTATATCCAAGAGCAAATTGCCACATCTGAGATCCCAAACCACCATCCACATGTGTTACCACTCTTGGAGTATACACCCCTATTTTGTTTATATAGCGATATAATTCCCATTTATAAAAAGGAATTCTGAGTAGAGCTGTTATATTTCTTTGATTTGTGCTCATATCTGCTTAGCATTAGATTTTTTATTTCGAAACACAGGGAATCATCTTTTTGAAGAAGCGAAAAACGAAGCGTGGCAGGAAGAGAGCCAAAATGAGGACGATTTTTTCATCTACAATCGGCCACGCCTTTCTGGCGTAAAACCAAACATCAGGCCATGTCCCATGACGTTTAGCGTCCAATACACGTTTCCAGGCAAATTGCTGTTCTATACATTTGAGCTCTGCTTTATCAGCCCCCATGCGAATCAGAGTATTTATGACAACGTCCTCTGTTACATCTTTATAAGCAATCCGATCAGCAAAAGTATTCTGATTTCTGGAATGTGAGTTACCTCTTATTAAATAGTATCCTAATACATCAGGCATTTGCCAGCAGGGAAATTTTCTGGCAAGAGGTAAGAGCATCTGAAGATTTTGTCCTCCTTTTCTACAGGTGTATATATCACGCCCCGGGTTAACGGCATCAAAGTGGGACATCCGCACCATATAAGCAAGCGGTGCGAACCATGTTTTAACTTTTTTCAGTTTTTCATAAAAGTCCGTAATATGACCAGCTTGCTCAAAGTTGCGTTCAAACAGGCCAAGGGAACCCATGGTCCCATCCTGCACTTTTTCAATATTACAACGAACCATAGCAACTTCAGGATGCGCCATTAAGAAATGAACGCGTTTCTCAATGGAATCAGGAGTCAACCAATCATCTGGGTCCGGCCACGTCATGAATTTCCCGCTCGCAAGTTTAATGCCCGCATTTATAGCTGCAGATTGCCCCCCATTTTCTTGTTCCAGGTAAACAATTTTATAGCCTTCGTTTTCTAATAATGGGATATACTCCTTAATGAGCTCTCCAGTTTGGTCTGTCGACCCATCATTAACAAAAACAATCTCAAGTTTCTTATACGTTTGAGCTAAAAGTGAATCGAGAAAGCGCCGGATATACGCTTCCACATTATAACACGGTACGACTACGCTGACACGATTATCATTCATTTCCTTTTAAATGGCGTGTAAGTTTCTTGTATAACCTATATAACCCGCTTCTATAGCTGATGCGCACGAACCCTATATCAACAGCATACATCAACCTGCTATATACCTTCTTTAACGGCGATGTTCTAAGGAATTCGAGATATTGCCCACGATCTTCAGGCTCTGTACGTGTGGTGCTGAGTATATAGGTAGAGGGCTGCCCTTCATATAGTTTCTGAAATGGTTTGTTTTTGAACTCAACATTTTTAAGATTCTGCAAGACTAACGCACCTTTATCAGTGTGGGCAAGCACAGCGGAAATACCTTTGTATACAGGCCACTCGGGTTCTTGTTTCGCAACGCCCCAGTAATCGCCCAACGTGATATCTGCCACTCTTGGTAAATGTTTGAACATGCAGTTGTAACACGCACGGTTGAGTACTTTATCCGAGAGGAATGTGCGCATAAAGTAATCCTTTTTGAGCGGGCAAATCGTACTGGTCCCATCTGTATATACCGTGCGAATGTGGTAATTCTCCCATCCATGCTCTTTGTCTCTGAATGACACGTGTCTAACCTGTTTACCCGTTGCCTGTTCAGCTTCGTGAACATATTTTTCCAACAGAAGATGAGAAGGCACTCCGTGGCACAATATATCAACAGTAATCAGATTGCTATAATCTTTGCCAAGGTACTGAAGCAACGCATATACTTGGCAACTGGTGCCGGCAAACAAAACTTTCCTTCCTTTGTTCAGTTCAACTTTAGCCAGTTGGTATACCTTGCCGGGATGAGCTTCCGTATATTTGGAGCCCCGCATGGGCTTCAATTCGTCCAGCGTTTCAGCTTTCTGGAATTCCGCAGTGATTTTATCTCTCCATACGACCCCGTACACGATTCCACCCTCTTTCAAAACAGATTCAGCAAGGGCACTGAATACCCCTCCGCTGGAACTGAGAAACTGTGTCTCTGAATCCCGATTCCATGCCCCGTATGAAAGCACTTGTTCCATATCATCAGCGCCAAGGTGCGGAGGATGCAGCGCCGGGCATTTCTTTACGCAAAGGCCACAATTGATGCATGCCTGAGCATTGACCATAGGCTCAAGGAACCCATCCGCATTCCACTCCATCGAAATAGCATTGCGTGAACACACATTGCTGCATAATCCACAGCCGGTGCAGTTATCGGGCGCAACGATGTATTTGAAATCAGGCATGGCCGTTCAAGTTAGTATGCAAGAAATGTAGCGCAGTTTCCCGCTCCCTATTGTGTCTTCTATTGACCTCATCCCAATTAATGGGCATGTTCATAACTTTCTGAATGGCTAAGGAGGAATACTCACTGACAATCCGATTTCCAAGTCCATAGGTTGATAACAAAGACTCAAAGCGGGCCGTACCCCGGTCCTTGTTACCAAGGCACACAAAAGGTTTATTGAAAATGATGGAAAAGACGCAACCGTGGAAAGAATCGGTTATCAGACACTCTGAATCACGAATCAGTCTGAGCCACTGTGCTACACTGACAGGCAACCTGTCTCGTTTTCCGGCTGCTCTACAGCTTGCCTTTAATGGCTGTATGGCCAGTTTATTTTCCTGTGCAACGGACAGAATGGAAGAAGTAATGGCTGCAGAAGTATCCAATATGTAGGTACCGAGGTATGCATTCTCCGGCAACCATGTATCTTCTTGCTCGATAAGATGGTGGTAATCTTCCACACGAAGCAACAGCGTAGGATCAGCCACGCGCACCGCAGCAACATTAAAGACATCCCGGCATATGTCGATACCCGATGATTCTCTCACAGAAACAGCCCGGAACTCCCGCAGTAATTGACCGCATACCTTGGATTCTTCTTCAGAGCCTTCCCACGTATCTGTTCCGAACGAAGCCGCGTACGAAATGCTGGATTTTCTTATTTCTTCCGGTGCAAAGTCCAGGAAGAAATATGGAAAAGACTTCATAGGGCGTGCATAGGCCGCTCTCCATACCTGATCGCTTCCTACTACAACCGCTTCCACTCCATATTCTTTCAGCTGTTCTGCAGGGGTATTGCCCAGGAACAATTTTGGCACATTCGCTTTTTCAAACTGCTGGCCCATTTCAATTTGGAGAATCTGCGGTATCTTGAAATCAGAAAAAACCAGATTGTGTTTCAACAGAAAACTACGGAGACGCTCCTTTGCTCGACGGATTGGACTGTGGAGCACCTTGCGATAACTGCGGGGCTCAAATGCCAGATTGTACGCATCGTGCCCTTCATCTCGCAAAATCTTCACCAGCGCATATGCCTGCAGCATGCCGCCATAATTACCATAAAGAGGGTGGGTCAGTATTCCGATTTTCATGATAACCAATATGCTACATTTTCAACCATTTTTTGAATCGCTTGAAGTAATACGAGAGGTTCAGCCCACTGCCTCCCCGCAGAATATCTGTTAAAACAGAGGCTCTGCGGCGATTCAAACAACTGAAATCTGATTCAGTGATACCCGCTTCACGAAGAATCCGGCGCATATCAGCCGCAGCTGAAGCCTGCAAGCTGTGGGCGCCCAGAGAATGCATTCTGCGCACGGTATGAGAAGCGTAACACACAAGACACGCCCTGTAGTCTTCCGGCTGGTTATATTGCTTGTAGCAAGAGGCAAGCCAGCTGAGAGCCTTGAGCATATCAAACACGAGCGAAGATGCCCTGCTGTTGGACGAACCACCGGTATAATGAATAATATATCCGCTTTCTTCTATCTGGACAGCGTGACAACACTGCGGATACACAGCATAATGAAAGGCGGTGTCTTCGCCATAGCGTATTCCTAGCGGGAATTGGGCAACCCCACCAGGTGTCTGCAATGCCGTGGCGGCATACATATGAGAGCACACACTGGGAGGCATTGCAGCCAAATCAGCCGGACTCATTTGAGGCATATCGCGGAAGGGGAGTATCGTCTCCTTGTATTTACCCTCTTCATCATATTGCTGCTGCCCACATACAACTACGTCCGCATCATAAGTTCTGGCGGCCCGCAGCAGATTCGCCAAGTACTCATCCGTTATTTCGTCATCGGCATCGACAAAAGTGAGATACTCGCCTTGAGCCTGCATCAGCCCTTCATTGCGGGCTGCACTCACACCCGAGTTTTTCTGGGTGATTACCTTAATGCGCGAATCCCCCCGGGCCCAGGTTGACAGAATGTCTCCGCTCTCATCAGTAGACCCATCGTTGATGCAAATGATTTCGATATCTTCTATCGAGGATGAAACCACGCTCTGCAAACTGCGCGCCAATGTACCAGCGGCATTATACACCGGAATGATGACACTAACTGCTGGTTGTTCACACATAACGCAAAAGCTGAAAGACCCGACTTTGTGAAGTCTATCGCATTTCGTATGCGATGCTCATTCATAGAAACACAAACGCTTTACAATAAAAACATTGAGCTATGCGTAGCCGCGCGAAAGAATTGTTAACACGCCAGCTTGGATAAAGTTCCGGGAATTGTATCATTTCGTAAACAATTCTGAATAAAAGCAAAAATTACAGCCCAACCATTTTTTTTCTGTACATCGCATACGAAATGCGATAGACTTCACAAAGTCGGGTCTTTCAGCTTTTGCGTTATGTGTGAACAACCAGCAGTTAGTGTCATCATTCCGGTGTAT
>JAGBDZ010000085.1 GCA_017937215.1 Akkermansia sp.
CGGTGGAGCCGCGCAGCGGCGGAACCCCTCGTAAACGAAAAGAACAATCAGAGCCCCGACGTCAGGAGTGGGCGGCAGAAAGTGAGGCCTTAATATGTTGCATCGCTTTCTGCCACCCCGACCTACGTCGGGGTTCAGGTTCCTTTTGGGTTTGTACGAGTGGTTACGCCCGCCACGCTGACGCGTGACGCGCTCCACCACTTCGCTATGGATATGTCGCCCTGACGGGCTCAAAATTCCTCGGGCTTTCAGCCCGATAAATTCCAATTTGTCCGTCACCTCCAATGCGGATAACACATCAATCTTTAATTGCCTCATCAATAACAAGCCCATCACAGCGTCATAGTAACCTATACATGGCGATGTTCGTCTTACGACACCCGATGTCCTCACCTCTCTGCTGGAACCGGCGGAGCTTATGCTGTGGTCTGAGCGCCGCCAGCATCTGCTGGACGACACTGCCGGGCTCCTCCTTATCAGCAGTGGCATCTTGCTGATGGTGGATGGGGCTTTGTGGATGGCTTTCCTGTACAAAGGAAGCTCTGAGCCCCGCCGGTAGGCGGGGCTCAGAATTCCGTTCGCCTACGGCTCACCAACTGCCCGATAAACATCAATTTGTCGGACAGTTGCCGAGGTGCAAAGGCAGCAACCTTCGAACAATAGGAAAATTCGGCTCGGTTCAACAAAAAGGCTGTCCGCAGGCGTCTATCTGGTAGAAAATGCTTTCTTCCTGCAAAAAAATAGCAGCGGATGGCCTATGGAAAGTATAATTTTTGAGCAAAAGGAGTAACACATGTTTTCTGCACATAGAGCTTTGAGCACGGCAACCCTGTCTCTGGTGGTGGGTGCGGCTGCACTGCAGGCCGGGGATTTGCCACTGTACTTGCCGGCGGGGCAAGAGCAGAGGGTCATTGATATCTATCGCCAGACTCCGGAGCTGCGGGGGCAGTACGAATCCCGGTGTAACTGGGTCTTCGTGCCGGTTCTGCATCGTGAAATAGCGCCTGGTTGTTATCTGCTTGGCGTAGAAGTCGGCTCCGGCGCTATTATTTATCAGTTCAGCCTGGTAAAAAAGCAGTCCGACGGCAGCTGTGTGCTGCTCAACTACACTCAGATGAACGCCGGATATCCCATGCAGGACTGTCGCTGCTCAATCGAAAACGACCAGTACCACGTCGAAATGCTCAGCGGTGGGGAATGGATTCCTGTCTTTTCCGGCAGATTCTCCCAACCGAGATGGACTTACCAATATATCAATTCCAAGGAATGAAAGTTATGCGAGTTGCTTGAATTCCACTTCACAGCTGATACAATGTGATGAAACGGAGCTATCGTTACAATATGATAAAGAAAGCCTTGATTTATCTGCTGCTGATTCTCGTCATCAGCTTCCTGAATCCGGATTACGTGTGGGGGCAGCTCATCCGGATGTTTCCATCGGCATGGTATGAGTATGGCTGCCTGACCCTGGTAGCGGCGGCATGGTTCGTTTCACTGGGTATTGTCGTGGCGGTGGTGTGGCGCGCCTGCTCCCGCAGGAATGTGGTTCATATAGGCATGGCCGGTTTCCTGCTTGGGATCTGTTTCGCCCATACATCGCGGTTCTGCGGGGAGGTGAACCGCCATTTCACCGTGGCGCTCCTGCATGGGAACCTGCACACGGCGGAGCTTCTGCTGCACCTGGGGGCCGATATCAATGCGCCTGATGCAGAGACCGGCCAGACGCCCCTGCAACGTGTGCAGCACATCCGGTTTGCTCCTGAAACGGCGGCTGTATTGGACCCCCACCGCAGGGAACTGGCTGCCTGGCTGGTGGAGCGCGGGGCATCGGGGCTGTAGTGAAACTGCTCGGTTTTTGCGGGCAAAACGGTGTAAACAGATTTTTGAGCTTGTCAGGAGGGGGCAGGGTGGTGTATACTCGCCCTGTAACGTTATGGATATTCAACCGAAATTCACTCCCGTGCTCGACCCGGCCTTCGTGGCCCCGGTGCTTTGGAACAAGGCTTTTGCTGATAAGGTGGCTGCCACTCCCGGTTCCCACACTGTGGACCTGGCGCTGACCCGCCTGGATGGTACCTGCTTCCGCTGGAGCGGCAAGATTCTGCCCCAGGAGGGCGAGAACATCGCTCTGAACAACCAGTACATCGAGCGTATCGTCAAGTTCCTGCTCTGGATGAAGGGCGGCTGCACCATCATGGTGGCCGGCGATGACCAGATTGCTGATATGCTGGCTGCTACCTACTGCGCCGGTGGTGCCCGCGAGTTCGACTGGGACTTCATCGGTAAGAAGATTTACGACCAGCCGATTCAGGTGGTGAAGGTGGCCTCCGCCGCTGACCTGCCCGCCGAAAACAGCACTTCCGTTTCCCTGGGCCGCAACCTGGACGGCTACCGCATCGGTTTCGACCTGGGTGGCTCCGACCGCAAGTGCGCCGCCGTGGTGAACGGTGAGGTGGTGTTCTCCGAAGAGGTGGTGTGGGACCCCTACCACCAGACCGACCCCATGTACCAGCTTGAGGGTGTGGATGATTCCCTGCTGCGCGCTGCCAAGCACCTGCCCCAGGTGGACGCCATCGGTGGTTCTGCCGCCGGTGTGTACGTGAACAGCGAGCCCCGCGTGGGTTCCCTCTTCCGTGGTATTTCTCCGGAGGATTTCCAGAACGTCATCCGCGGCATGTTCGGCACGCTCAAGGACCGCTGGTCCGAGCGCATGGGCAAGGAAGTTCCCTTCGAAGTGGTGAACGACGGTGAAGTGACCGCCCTGGCCGGCGCCATGGGCATGAACGATGATGCCGTGCTCGGCATTGCCATGGGTACCTCCCTGGCTGCCGGTTATGTGGACCCCGAGGGTCACATCATGCCCTGGCTGAATGAGCTCGCCTTCGTGCCGGTGGACTACCAGGAGGATGGCGGCGTGGACGAATGGTCCAAGGACAAGGGCGTGGGTGCCATGTACTTCTCCCAGCAGGCTGTGGCCCGCCTGGCTCCCCGCGCCGGTTTCGAGTTCGGCGCCATGCCCTACCCGGAGCAGCTCAAGAAGGTGCAGGCCGCCATGGCCGAAGGCGATGACCGCGCCCGCAAGATCTACGAGACCATCGGTGTGGAGTTTGGTTACACCATCGCTTACTTTGCCGATTTCTACGATGTGCGCAACCTGCTGTTCCTGGGCCGCGTGGCCACGGGTGACGGCGGCCAGCTCATCATCGACAAGGCCAATGAGGTGCTCAAGGCTGAGTTCCCGCAGCTCAACATCACGCTTTGCGTGCCGGATGAGAAGACCAAGCGCCACGGCCAGGCCGTAGCCGCTGCTTCTCTGCCCAAGCTGGGCTAAGATAAACTGCTTTTCTGGGGCAGGGGAGGGTCACATATCTTCCTCTGCCCCTTTTTTCTTGTACTACCCTGTTCTCTCTAACCTGCTTCCGGAATACTCCCATGAGTGAACAACCCGAACTCTGGACCTGCCCGCACTGCGGCACGCAGCAGGATATTGCCCAGCTTGGTTTCTTTGCTGAAATCAAGTGCCCGAAGTGCGGTCGCAATTCCTTTGTGCACAGCATGTTGGCCAATTACAAGGTCGAGTCCGTTCTGGGTATCGGTGGCATGAGTGTGGTTTTCCAGGCGCGTGACCTGGTGCTGGGGCGTCCTCTGGCCATCAAGGTGCTGAATGATACGTATCGCGATGCTCCGGAACGCATTGCCGGCTTTGAAAATGAGTGTGCCATGATGGCCAAGGTGCGCCACGAGAACGTGGTGGCCGTGTACTCTGCCGGCTGGGCCCGCGGCCAGTTCTTCATTGCCATGGAGCTGGTGGATGGGCGTAACCTGGAGCTGATTGTGGCTGAGCACGGTGCACTGCCGGCGCTGGAGGCCATCGAGATTATCCGCCAGGTGGCTCAGGGCTTGCGAGCCGCGCACGAGGCGGGTATTCTGCACCGCGATGTGAAGCCCGGCAATGTGCTGATATCTGCTGATGGTCACGCCAAGGTACTGGATTTCGGCCTCTCGATGGACGAGAAGAACGACGCGGATGAGGAAGAAATCATCTGGGCTACACCCTATTATGTGCCGCCGGAGACACTGCGCCGCGAGGAAGAAACGGTGCGCGCGGATATTTATGCTCTGGGCATGACCTTGCGCAATCTGCTGACGGGGCAGGCATCCTTCCCGGAAAATCCCCAGACGGTGGCAGATATGCTGGTGTCCAAGAAGACGCTGCAGCCGCTCAGGATGGCGGCACCGGACCTGGACCCACGCCTCTGTAAGCTGGTGGATTCCATGACGGAGTTTGAGCCGGCTGACCGCCCGGCCAACTATGACGAGGTGCTGAATAAGGTGGAGGAGGTGCAGAAAGCTCTGGTGGAAGATACGGACCCGGTGCTGGTGCAGCAGAAGTTGCGTCGCAGGCTGTATACGGCAGTGGGTGCTGCCACATGCATTGCTCTGGGCTCAGCCGGTGCCTTGCTGGTAGCCTTGCTGACCCCGCAGGACCGCGTGCAGGAGGTCATCAGCGCAGATTCGCTGCAGTGGCCGGAGCTGCAGCTGATGCAGGATGCTGAATATCAGCTCCGGAGTGGCAATGCCGGTGAAGCGGGACAGGTGCTGGAGCAACTTGCCGGCGAAAGCACAGAGCCGACCGTGGCGGCTGCTGCCATCCTGCTGCGCACGGCTCTGGATGTGCTGGAGGGCAAAGCCACGGCCAACGGTTACAAGAGATTCGCCGAGGTGACTGCTCGTCGCAGAGATCAGGTCGCCCCCATCAGCGCAAATCTTTTTGACCAGTTGGTGAAGCTGGTGGCTGCCATGCAGCAGGATGCCGGAGCCGCTTCAGAACTGATCCAGTCACTTGAGTACCCCCTGCTGCAGGCGGCTGTCCGCCTCCTGGCGGCAGATCAGTACGTACATGCCGGTAATCCTGCCAGGGCTGAGGAACTCATCGCCTCTGCCGCAGAATCGTTAAAAGCAACCGAGGCCGGAGCCCTCATGCCACGCGTGGATGAGTACCGGCAGGCTGTGCCGCGCCGAGCTGCCCGCATGCAGCTGGAGCGGGTGAAATCACTTTTCCGCGAGGGGCGCCTGGAGGAGGCCGGTAACTTGCTTCCTGACTTGCTGGTGCAGAAGCTCAGTCATGAGGAAAAGACGCAAATCAACGTGATGGGCGAGGCTGCGGTTATCATGCAGGCCATTCACGAGATGCTTCAGAAAAAGAACCGCAATGTGTCGCCTGGTATGGCCCCGGTTGATTTGCGGACGGCTGCCGCCGGACTGGGCAAGACGGAAAATGTGCCCAATGAATTTTATTGTGTGGCGCTGATTCTGAGTGGAGATTTTGAGGGCGCGTTCCGCGAGAACCCCTACGCCGCCGATGAGAAGAGCACGGAGCCTTTCGCCATCATCATGCGCGATTGGAAAGCCCGTCTCGGGATGTAAGCTCGTGTTCAGATACCCAGCAGGCACCCCAGGGTGAAGGGGATGGTGCTGATGCCTTTTTCCGGGGTAAGGACTTCGGCACCGGGAACTCGGGCGGCAAAGCTGTTTTTCGGGTTGACCAGCACGGCCTTATCACAGATGGAGAGCATAGGCAGGTCGGCAGCGCTGTCGGTGTAGCCTGTTTCGGCGTGGGTAATGCCCAGGGCGGCCAGTCGCACGAGTTTGTTGGCCCCCTTGTTGTTGCCGGGGGCGGGAATGGCGGGCATCAGTTCCACTCGCGCAGCCAGGTGCGTGGGCGTGCCGATGGTATGGGTGAAGCCCAGAGCTGCCCCCACCAGCCGGGTCCACCAATCCGGAGAGGCGGAGCAGAGCACAGTGGTATCGCCCGCAGCCTGGTGGGCTCGCAGCCGCTCCAGCACCGGGGGGTACAGAATTTGCAGAATCTCCTGCTGCACAAAGACCCGGCATTCTTCTTGCAGGACCTCTTTCTTCATGCCCCAGGCGTAAGCCAGGAAAGCTCGCTTCATGCGCTCGGTGTTGATGATGTGGAGGCCACGCAGCAGCCCCATGGGCAGCAGCCAGAATAGGTAGAAGCGTCGCCAGCCGTGGCGCTTCAGTATCCAGCGGGCAAAACGCAGCTGTGAATCGCCGGCAAACAAGGTGCCGTCCATATCAAAGAGAGCGGTCATGGGTGTATCAGCGAAAGCGGTTCAGAATGCGGTATTTCCACGCCAGCATGATGATGGCACCCATGATGATGCCGCCCAGGTGACCGGCTTCGCCGCCGGCATTGCCCAGGTTGAACAGAATGGTGATACTGGCGATGCCGATGACGATGAGTGCAAAGGTGCGCAGACGCAGGGTGACCGGCGGGAAAATGAGCGATATCAATACGTCCGGGTACATGAAGGCGCAGGCCACCATGACACCGTAGATGGAGGCGGAGGCACCCACCAGCGGAATCATTTCCCAGCAGCGCACGTGACCCTCGTAGCCGGCAAAGGCGGCAATCTGGTTGCAGATCATCTCATTCTGGGGCACATCGGGCAGGGTGGAGTAGAGGTTCAGCCCCGCCAGCAGGGAAGAGAACAGCGCCCCCGCCACACCGCATGCCAGGTAGAATGCCAGATAGCGCCGGGGCCCCATGGCGTGCTCCACTGCCGGACCGAAGAAGTAGAGCGCCCACATGTTGAAGAGCACATGCCCGAAATTGGCGTGAACAAACTGGTAGGTGATGATGCGCCAGATTTCCCCCTCCAGGAAGCAGGTGAACCACGAATAGGCACAGGTGATTTCAAAAATGGAGGTCCTGGGCGCCTGCGGGAATGGGATGCCCAGCAGCGCCTCACGCTGCACCATCATGCCGACAAAGAACACCACGGCATTGATGATGATGAGGGAATTGGTGACACTGAGTTTGCGCTCGTTCATGATAAAGGGTATAGATGGAACCAGGTGGGGCTGTGTTCAAGTAAGGCTCGGAACTTATGCTTCCCGGCCGGCGGTGAGCTGTTCCAGTCGCAGCCCCATGGCGTCAATCTCATCGAAGCTGAGGATGTGCTCCATGTTGCAGGCCGCTATTTCGGCACGCTCGGGCGCGAGTCCGGCAATCTCCACCAGAAAGCGCTGCAGAATGCGGTGCGAGCGGATGACCCGGTCAGCATACTGTTTGCCTTTCTCCGTGAGTTCCAGCGGGGCGTAGCGGCGGTAGGTGATGAGCCCTTCTTCGGCCAGCTGGTGCACGGCGGCGGTCACGCTGGGTTTCTTAACCTTCAGCATGGCAGCGACATCGCTCACCTGGGCTTTGCCGTTTTCGCGGCACAGGTGGCCGATGGCTTCGAGGTAGTCTTCGGCGCTGCGGCTCAGTCTGGTGAATGGAGTGCTCATGCTTTTTTCTTGCGGAGGGTGGCTACGCACTCCAGGTGCTTGGTCTGGGGGAAGAGATCAAAGGGCTGCACCTCCACCACTTCGTAGCCGGCCTTGTCGAACTCGGCCAGGTCGCGAATCTGGGTGGCGGGGTTGCAGGATACGTAGACCACGCGGGCTGGGCCGAAAGCGAAAAGCTGGTTCAGGAAAACCAGGTCGCAGCCCTTGCGGGGCGGGTCGATGACTACGGCCGTTTCCTCGGCCGGGAAATCAACCTGTTCGAAGATGGCCTCTGCGCTGGCGGCCAGGAAGCTGGCGTGGTTGATGCCGTTGCTGCGGGCGTTGGCGCGTGCCCAGTCGGCGCTGGTCTCGCTTACTTCCACACCCAGCACCTTCTCGAAATGCGGGGCCAGGGTGAGAGCAAATAGACCGCTGCCACAGTAGGCATCCACCAGGTAGCGGGCGCCCTCGGCGCAGGCCTGGCGCGCTACGTAACCGGTGAAGGCGGGCAGGATGTAGGGATTGTTCTGGAAGAAATCGCCCGCCAGGAAGTTGAAGGTGAGTGAGCCGACTTTTTCGGTGCACACGGCGTTGTTGTTGGTGATAACGCTGCCCTCGCTCACGCGCATGAGCAGGGTGGCCCCGCGCTTGTACTGCGCGGCAGCCTGGTGCACAGCCTTGCGCACCAAGGGCAGGGCCGCATTCAGTTCATCCATGGCAATGGGGCACTGCTTCACATCGCACACCTCGCTGCGGGAACCGGTTTTCAGGAAGCCGATATTGCCCACCTTGGCATCCTTGGGTTTGTGGAAATGCGGGGTAATCTTGCTGCGGTAACCGTAGGTCTGCGGAGAGGCAATGGCGGGCAACACCGGCAGCTCCAGCCCGGCCTGCAAGCGCAGCAGGTCTGCCACCTGGGCGGTTTTCCACTCCAGCTGGGCGCTGTATTCGAGGTGCTGGTACTGGCAGCCACCGCAGTAGCCGTACACCGGGCATAGCGGCTGCACGCGCTGGGCCGAGGGCACGAGCACCTCCACCAGATCAGCCATGGAGCAGTTTTTCTCGTTGCGGTAGATGCGGGCGCGAACGCGCTCGCCGGGCAGGGTATAGGGCACGAAAACGACCCAGTTGTCAACTCTGCCGACACCGTGGCCCTGGTTGGAAAGGTTGTCGATGGTGAGCTCTATTTCCTGATGGTAGGCAAAGGGCTCCGGTATGAATTTGCGGGGAGGTGTATCCATGGCGTGGCTTAGTCTTCCTTGATGATTTTACCGTCGATGTTCATGGGCAGGCGGCCTTTCATGACAGGGGAACGCAATCCGCGGAGCTCAACGGAGTTGGGCAGGGGGGCGTCATTGTCATCGCGGCTGATGGCTTCCTCCGGCGGGGCAAATCGGCGTGTGCGGAGTCCGCCTCCCAACTCGCTGCCGGGAAGCTGCAGTTCGTCCCGGACCGGGGCCGGCTCCGGCACGGGAGCGGGGGCTGCCTTCTTGCGGGGGGCTGGTGCAGCTTCCTGTTCCAGCATCTTGCGGGCGGCTTCCTGCTGCTCCGGTGTGGGGGCAATCTCCTCAGCCGGCTTTTCGTCTTCGGTTTCCCGGGGTGCCTCCGTTTCGGGGGCCGGTGCGGCTGCATCGGCTTTGGCTCGGCGGCGGCTGCTCAGTAGTTGCGGGGTGTGGGCTGTTTTCTCTGCTGCGGCTGCTTCTGCTTCCTTGAGCTCCTGTTCTTCTGCTTTCTCAAGAGCCAGCAGAGCAGATTCCTCATGGGCTTCTGTATTCTTCTTGCTCACCTCGGGTTGTTCGGTACCCTGGTTGCCCTCGATTGGCTGTTCGGTGATTTTATCATCGACCGCCTGCTGCTGCTGTTGCTGGGTGAGGGTGCAGGAACTCAACATGAGCGCTGAGCTGATGCAGAATATGGAGCCAAAGTTTTTCATGTGCGGGTATAGTACCATGCGGCATACCCCTGTGGCAAGCACGATTCCTGTCGCGCGCGGCCTCTTATGCATTCAAATGACGAAATAAGCACCCATGCCGCCTTTGTTGCAGCTTTCATCGCTGCAGCAGGGCAGTGCAGAAAGAAGCAGGGCCCACTACTGTGGACCCTGGTTTCCCCCATCGCTGAGGGGAGAATGCTTTTTGGTGAGAACTTAATTCTTCTTTGAGTGAAGACCACGTGTGGAGTACAACTGAGGTGCGGCGGCAGGAGCCTCTACTACCTGCACGCTTGCGCCCTTGGCGTCAATGGGATTCGGCTGCGGCTGGGCAGTGTTGCAGGAATTCAGCACCATGATTGTGCTCAGACAGAGTATGGAATAGAAAGTTTTCATGCGCGCCTATACTAACACGCAGACACCCACCATGGCAAGCTCTATTCATGTCGCATGACGGTTGTCGGAAAGAAAAAATATGCCATTTCGCCGCAATTCGCTTGACATTTTGTCGGAAGTGAGTAAACTCTCCCCACCAAAACGAAAAACCACATTACTTTTCAACTGAATTATGGCTCACACACAGTCCGCTAAGAAGCGTATCCGTCAGACGATCAAGCGCACCGCTATCAACCGCTCCATCATGTCCCGCGTCCGCACCCTGCGCAAGAAGGTTGCTGAGGCCGTGGAGACTAAGGATGCCGCTGCTGCCGCTGTTGCTTACAACAACTTCGCTTCCGCTATCGACAAGGCCGCCAAGAAGGGCACCGTGCCGGCCAACCGCGCCGCTAACTACAAGAGCAAGGCTGCGAAGACCCTGGCTACCATCGCCTGAGTTCCTTTTCAGGTTTTCCGTTTTTGAGCACGGCGGGGTATCGGTGCAGACCGGTGCTCCGCCTGTCTTTCGTTCAAGTTTATGCGCCAGGATTACAAAGAAATCGCCACGACAGTGGTGAATGACCCCACCAACTACAAAGTCTGCGTGGTCTGCGGTGCTATTGTGGACAAGGCTTCCCCCACCTGCCCGGATTGCCTGGCCTACCGTTTTGATTCCGACCCCGGCCGGGTAGCGGACCGCGCCGTAGATATGGCCGCCAAGCCGCAGAATGCGGTTTCTCACCACGATACCCTGGAGTAATATGGCGTCGCGAATCTGGCAGTTAGCCCGGGAAAGCTGGCAGTTGCCGGCCGCCGGGGCAATCATGGGCATTCTGAATGTCACGCCGGATTCCTTTTCGGATGGCGGGGTTCATGCCGATGTGGCATCAGCCGTGGCACATGCGCGCCGTATGATTGACGCCGGTGCGGATATGATTGACATCGGCGGGGAATCGGCCCGCCCCGGTTCGGCCGAAGTTACGGTGGCGGAGGAGCTGGATCGCGTGCTGCCGGTGGTGGCGGCTCTCCGGGCGGAGTTTCCGCATGCCCGCCTTTCCATTGATACCCGGCATGCCGAGGTGGCAAGAGCCACGCTGCTGGCTGGTGCGGATGTGGTGAATGATATCACGGGCCTTGCAGACCCCGCTATGCGCCTGGTCTGTGCAGAGTTGCCCTGTGGCGTGGTGCTGATGCACATGCAGGGCGAGCCTGGCACCATGCAGCAGAATCCGCGCTATGATGATGTGGTGGCGGAAGTGCGGGCCTTTTTTGAAACTCGCGTGGCCTTGGCCGTGGCCGATGGTATTGCGCCGGAGCGTATCTGCCTGGATCCGGGCATCGGCTTTGGCAAGACGGTGGAGCATAACCTGAGCCTCATCCGCCACCTGGAATCGCTGAGAGTACGAAACCTGCCCATACTGATGGCGCTTTCGCGCAAGAGCTTTATGGGCTCACTGCTCGGGGATGCAGAGTTGCCGAAGCTTTCACCTGTGCCCACGGTAGTCATGAGCCTGCTCTCTGCCGACCGAGGGGCAGACCTGCACCGCGTGCACGACGTGGCCGAGCTGAAACAGGCGCTCGTCCTCCGCGCTGCCCTGTGTTGAAAAGCCCATGGCGACTCCTTCAAATTCCCGCACGCGAAGAAAAGCTGTGCTTGCGTATCCGGTGTTTGGCGGGTATAATGGGCGCATGAACGCATCCTTCGCTCTTATTTCCCTGGGTTGTGCCAAGAATCAGGTGGATTCCGAACACATGGTCGGCTGCATGGTGGCAGCCGGGTTCCGCCAGGTGGAGCCGGGGGAGGCTGTGGTGCTTATCATCAACACCTGCGGCTTCATCGATCCCGCCAAGGAGGAGGCCATCAATACCATTTTCGATGCCGTGCGTGCCCGCGAGGCGGGCGCAGCCCCGGCGGAGCAGCAGATTATCGTGGCGGGTTGCCTTTCCCAGCGCTATGCAAAGGAACTGGCCAAGGAGATGCCCGAGGTGGCCTGCTTCATGGGTGTGGATGAAATCACCCGCGTGGCAGAGATTGCCACCGCCTGCCTGAACGGCACGGCTGAAAAGTGCTACACGAGCAAGGTCTCCACCTATCTGCCGGACTGGGGGGTGCCCCGCAAGCTTATCTCTCCGCCGCACTATGCCTATGTGAAGATTGCCGAGGGCTGTAACCACGCCTGCGCCTACTGCGTGATTCCGCGCATCCGCGGCGGCCACCGCAGCCGCCCGCAGGCCAATATCCTGAAGGAAGTGCGTCACTGGGTGGAGCAGGGGGCAAAGGAAATCAACCTCATTGCTCAGGATACCACCTATTACGGCATGGATAAGTGGGAGAAGCGTGGCAGCAAGACCGCCGGGGTGGATTCCACCCGCGGTGAATCGCTGGCCAGCCTCCTGCGCGAGATAAACGCCATACCCGGCGATTTCTGGATTCGCGTGCTTTACACTCACCCCGCCCACTGGAGCCGCGAGCTCATCGATACCTTTGCCCAGTGCGAGAAGGTGGTGAAGTACGTGGATATCCCCCTGCAGCATATTGCAGATGGCATTCTGGAATCCATGCGCCGCAAGACGGATGGCGACTACATCCGCAACCTCATCCGCGATATCCGCGCTGCGGTGCCGGGTATCGGCCTGCGCACCACCTTCATTTCCGGCCTGCCCGGTGAGACGGAGGAGGACCACGCCGAGCTTCGCGAGTTCATCAAGGAGTTCCGCTTCGAGCGTGCCGGCGTGTTCCCCTATTCCAAGGAGGAAGGCTCCCTGGCCGCCAAGATGAAGAACCAGGTGCACCACGCCACTAAGAAGCGCCGCAGCAACGAGCTTTCCATGCTCTTGGCCGGCATTGCGGACGAAATCGGGCAGGAGAGCATCGGCACCCGCATGCGTGTGCTCGTGGATGCTCCGGGCATTGCCCGCGGCCCCTGGGATGCCCCGGATGTGGACGGCACTATCCATGTGGATCCCGCTCTCCCCGTGGGCGAGTTTGCCGAGGTTGAAATCGTGGATTCCATCGCCTACGAGCTCTTTGCCGATGGCGCCGAGGAACCGGATTTTGATGAGGAATAAACAAGGGCGTTGACGCCTTTTGGCAAACTCGCAGGATAGCCGCTGAGCTAAAAGTTTTTCTATCTGCTTGCTAACGAGCTTGCAAGGGAGCAGAATGCGGGGTATGCAATACCTTGTCTCATTTGCTCTGCTGGTGGCTGTGGCAGCCTGGATAGTGCGGATTTATAACAATCTGGATCACTTGCGGGGAGTGGTGTGCAGCTGCTGGGGGCAGTGGCGCAAGGCTACGCACCATCGCAATGAATGCCTGACCGATTTTGCCGTGGTTTTTGCTTTGTTTCTGCCCCAGGGGGACCCGCTCCCCCGCAACCTGAGGCGTCTGGCGGCGGATTCGGAACGTACCCTTGCGTTGACCCGGGAGCCGCGCTGGAGCCGCCTGCATGGTTTTGTAGGCGGGGCGGAGAGCCTGCTGCGGCAGGCGGTGGAACGCTCCGTGCAGGCGGTGGAGGATTCGCCTGTGATGCGTGAGCATGAGCATCTGCAGCGGCTGTGCAGCAGCATGTCCGTTTCCCTTTTCCAACAGGAGCAGATGACCGAGCTTTTTAACCGCGCGGCGAAAGACTACAATGCTGCGCTGGTGACTCCTTCTGCGCGTTTTCTGGCGCCCTTGTTCGGCTTTGCGGCGGCGGACCCGCTGGGAGAGATTCACACGCAGAACGCCCGCAGTTCCTGATGCGGAAACTGCGGGCGTGAAAGTATGCTTGCTATTCTTGATTAGTCCTGCGGGATTTCGCCGTCCGGGTAGATAAGCTCCTTGGGAGCCGGGGCGATGGACTTGATGGTCATCATCACCGGGGTGCCACCCATCTCAAGCGGCAGACGCAGTTTGTCGCCCACGGCGTGGCCCAGCAGCTTGGCGCCCAGCTTGGAGCTGTAGGCGATGATGTTTTCCTCCGGCACGGAATCCCAGGCGCCCAGAATGGTGTAAACCACGGTGCGGCCCTTGGGTGCAGAGAAGGTGACCTGAGTACCCATGCCGGTGGTGGTGCAATCCACATTGGCAAAGTCGGTCGGGTCGGCCTGGGCCAGCAGGCGGGAAAGTTCCTCGCTGCGGCGCAGCAGCACGCGCTGCGTGGCCTTGGCATCCTGGTAACCGCCGTTCTCGCGAAGGTCGCCTTCGGCGCGGGTGATTTCCAGGTCGCGCTTGTTCTTGGGCATGCGCACGTTGATGATATCATCGAGCTCGGCCTTGCGGGCTGCGTAGGAACGCAGGGAAACGAACATGCTCTGCTTCTCCTTGCCACCGCGGCGGTTGAGGGCAATCTCCTGCAGAGAGGGGTGTACCTTCATCATGTTGGCCAGCAGTAGGTTGCGGTCCAGGTCGGGCAGCACGGAGGAATCATACAGAGACTTGGCGAAGGGGCGGGCTTCCAGTTCGGAAAGTCCGGCAACCAGGTCGGGGGCCAGGTCCTTGTCGTCCAGCAGCAGATTGCGCAGGCGCAGGGCGCGGTTAGGGCCGCCTTCGGAGCTGTCGCGTTCGATGGCGCTCATGATGGCTGCACCCAGGGCCATGAGGTTCTTGTTCACCACGTCGGCAGCCACACCCTTGCGCTCCTTGCAAAGCCAGATGAGCACTTCAGGGCTCAGGCTCTGGCGGGAAATGCCATTGGCCAGGTCGGTGAAGAGCTGTTCCTTGGCACCCTTGGCAATGATGAATTCGGCAGCGGGTGCCGTCACCTTGGCGCCGCCGAACAGGAAGATGTTCGTGGCGTAGGGCAGCCAGCTGTCGCCCATGGCCTCGGGCAGCGCGGCGTACACCTCGTTCTGGCGGGCGGCGGAAAGATCGCCGATGTAGCCTACCAGCTCTTCGGAGGTGATGCTCTTGATCTTGTCGACCATGGTGGTGACGCTCTCCACCCCGGCAGCGGTGAGGGCGGCATCCATGGCAGCTTTGTCTTCAGGCGTGGAGGCTACGGCTTCCAGCACATCATCGCGGATGATGATGAGCTCCAGCACGTGCTGCGGTTCGGTGAAGCCGCGGGCAATGTCCTCTTCCATGGACTTCACCAGCTTGGCTACCAGTTCGAACTCGCCCTTGAGTACTTCCAGTCGAGCTTGGTCGAGAATGCGCACGCAGGATTCCAGAGAGGTGGCGTCTGTGTAGTCGGCCAGCAGAGCCTCGGCGGCAGAAGTGGCTGTGCGCAGCACGATAGCCTCGCCGCGCTTGGTGGGCAGACGGAAGCTGGGATTGTCGCGCATGGCGGTGCGTGCCTTTTCCCACCAGTTCTTCCAGTCGGCCTCGGCAATGACGCGGCCGCTGAGGAATTTTTCGAGGTCTTCGGGCTGCATGGGCAGCACATCGTCGATGCCTTCGCGCAGGGAAATGTTGTTGGTGAGCACCATGCGGACGAAATCGAGCATGGTGTCCTTATCGGTGGCCTGCTTGGCGCAGCCGGCGGGATCATCAAAGCAGGCAATCAGGAAGTGGCCTGCGGGAATGGGGGTCAGCTGATTGAAGGCGAGCTTGAGACCAAGGATTTTACCCTCGTTACCCTTCTCAAAATCAATCTTTATTTTGCTCTTCGCCAGGGACCAGGCGGTAACCTTACCCACGCCCAAATCCTGGTGCATTACATATTTACCGGGGGAGAACTGGTCAAGTCGGGCCGCAAAGTCGGCCGGAATCTTACCGGAAGATGCTAATTTTTCAAGGTCGGCATGCATACGTGAGTGACATAATACCATATCTTTGGTCAAGGTCAATCCCTGACAGTGATTTTTTTATATTTTTTCGATTTTTTTCACAGAGACGTATACTCAGCGGCCGGCCCTTTGTAATGATGCCGTGGAGTTGTAACGCTACACCACCGGGTCCGGATTCCCACACGTGTCCCAAAGATTTATTCTGAGAGACGCAAGTGCCCATAAATCCAAGTCCTTCCAAAAAGCGCTCTGGAAGAAGCCCCCTCATCTCGGTAAATTGGAATTTGTAGAGTAGTTTGCGGAGCGTCAGCGTAGCGGAA
>JAGBDZ010000001.1 GCA_017937215.1 Akkermansia sp.
GGGGTTCCGGTTATTTTTTATTCCAAACCCAGAGTTCCGCCGCTAACGCGGCTCCACTCTGGGCTATGGTTATACCGCCCTCCGGGCTCAAAATTCCGCTACGCTGACGCTCCGCAAACTACTCTACAAATTCCAATTTATCGCGCAGAGGGGAAGCTTCTTCAAAAATGATGTTGATGTTTCTATAGCTAACAAAATCTTTGGGAAACATGTGGGCTGGTTGAGAGAGGAGAAATTAAAGAGAAATCCTTGACGTGCGGATGTAAGCTCAATTCTGACAAAACGGAGAGTGATGGGTATTGTCATTACAGCAGAGAATAGACAACACTGGTTTTGACCTGCGATGCCTGGGGTATATCTCCCAGCCTGGCGGGAGAAAAACGCCAGTTTCGCAAAATCCAGTTGCGGGTATGGCGGTCCAGTTGAGGGCTGCCGCTGCTATCAGTGATTATGACCTCCGAGGGTAATCCTTTGGCATTGATGAGAATGAGCACTCCCACGCTGCCTTGAGTTCTGCGTTGTTTCAGCCGTGCCGGGTAGGGAGGTTCGGGGCAGTGACGGAAGGCGGGCGGCGAGTAAGTGGAAGCGGGGACTTGGGCATCAGCCTGTTCCTGCCGATTCCCGGAGGAACCCTGCGGTTTCAGCAGCGCTGCGGCATCTGTTTCCAGCTGCAGGTCATCTGCTGCATCATTCTGCATTAGTTCCATTTCCTCTGTGCTTACATCGCAATCAGGGGTGAGCATCGGTAAGGGCGGAAGGAGCGGTGCGGCAGAGGCTGCGGGTTGCAAAAACAGCGTTTTTCGTGATTCTGCAGGGGGGGCCTCCTGCGGAATGAATGCAACGCCGGTGAAGTTGCATGGGGTTGCGCTAATCGCCTGAAATACGGGAATCTGCACAGCCCACCCGCCGACAATGCAGCCCAGCGCCACCACCCAGCACGAGCAATGACCGGCAAGGCGTCTTCGGCGACTGGCCAGAGTGGCGGCAGGTGTGTGGATGATATGAATCATGGCTTGGTCTCAACCCAGAATAAGTGCGCATCCAAGGCATCGAAACACCAGGGACTGGGGGGGATGCAGAGCCTCTTGTGGTGCGCCAGATAAACCCGGTTTTCTTTCCAACCCGGCAGCCAGATGGCTAGTTCATATACGCGGCGGTCAATTTGTTCCAGCGTGTGCTCCGGGGCGGTCTGCATCTGCTCCAGCAGATTAGCCATGCGCTCGTCTTGCAGCCCGAAAGGTGAGTATTCCGGTGCTGCGTCTGCGCCGAAAAAGATTTTTGGAGCTGGTTGTTGCGGTGCGGGGACCGCCCAGAAGACAAGCTGGTGACTCCTCTCCTGTAACTGGCGCTGGCAGCTCTGCCATGGCACTGGTTCCGGCACAATTTCTGCTCCGCAAACCGCTGCGCTTTGCACCAGAAAGTTTACCATGTTGCTGATTTTTTCGTGTGGAGTATAAAGCAACTTCACGCTCAGGCGTGTGCCGTCCGGCATGCGAAGAATGCCATCGCTGCCGCAGTCTGTGAACCCTGCTTTTGCGAAGCATGCGCGAGCGGCAATGGCATCGTACTTGTATTGCGGGGTGATCGTCGGGGTGAGCTTGCCATAGCCGCTGCTGAACGTGGTGAGCCGCTGCCCCTCGCCTCGCATCATAATGGCCAGTGCCCCATCCATGTCCATGGCTTGCATCAGCCCCCGGCGCAGGTGGATATCGGGCAGGGTGCGCGTGTTGCATGCAATGCCGTAGGGCGGCAGCGGGTACTCGGCGTCATACACCTGGGTGAGTAGTTCGTCATTATTTGTCACGCGTTCCTGCCAGGCGGTTATATTACGGGTCTGCAGGGCATCCAGCTTGCCTTTGAGCAGGAATTCCCAGACCTGCGCTTCGGAGGTGAGAAAATGGTATTCCAGAGTGTCGGCATTGAAACGGTGGCGGTAGAGGGGAAGTGCTTCTCCCCACCAGTTCTGCACCCGCTGCAGTTCAATCATGCGTCCGCGCTCCAGTTTGTCCACTCGGTATGGCCCGGTGCCCGGGGGGATGCGCTGGGTATACCGCTCCCGGAAGCGAGAATCAAACTCGCTGTAAAATGCCGGTTCCGCAGCATGGAGCAGCGCGCACACTGCCGGGAGGTCGCAGTTCTCCCTCAAGGTGACCGATAACACGGAATCTCCATGGCTTCGCATTTCAGTGATGGCCGCGGCAAGCTCGTCAAACTCTGTGCAGTGTTGTTCCGCCTGCAGCATGGCAGAAAGCAGATAGTCATTCGCCCTCACCGGACGTTCGTTGTTGTAGCGGGCTTTCGGATGGAGTCGGAAATAAATCGTGCTGCCGGTTCGGGCCCATGCCACCGCCACGCCGGCACTTATTTCACCGGTAGCTGGGTGCTTTGTCAGAAGTGGTATTTCGGTGGCAGCCTGCAGGTTCTGGTGGAAGAACTGCGGAGCTCCACCACCGAAACGCAGGAAATGAGCCGGGAAGGGGCCGGCATTGCTCAGCCGGACCCTTCCTCCTTTTTTTGCTTCGGGTGAACTGATGGGCGCGTGGACATCAGCTCGTTGCCATTGCAGGCTGTCGGGCAGCGGAGCTCCGCTCTGCAGGTGCACGCGGCGGACTTTGCTGAGTCGCATCCTGAAATCCGCCGGGTACGCTGCCGGCTCTGTACAGTTCGAGGAGGAAGCGGGGGGAGGTGCCGTAGTGCTGACTGCCCACCAGGCTGCTGCCGCCACCAGACACACTGCAATGGCAATGATACGTTTCATCAGAAGCTTAAGGTGCAGCCTCCGTAGACCGATGCACCCGGGGCGAGGATGTCGCCGCTGGAGCTATCTGTCACGAATTTCTGGTCGGTCAGGTTTTCTACTCGCAGGTGCAGGGTCAGGGTGTCATTTACCTCATAGCGGGCGTACCAGCGCAGGGAGTAGTAGGAATCCATACGAGAGGAGTCCCAGTCGCGGCGCCCGGAGGCCGCGGTCAGCCCCAGACCGGTAGTCACCCCAGCAAGCGGAGAGGTGTGGATATCGGCGCTCCATACCTGGCGGGAACTGTTGGGAATCTCGCTGTCGTCCTGCTGCTTGGGCTGTGTGTAGGTAAAGGCCAGTTTGTAGCCGGAGTTCCAGGCATCGCCAAACTCACCCTCGAGAGCCAGTTCCACACCTTGGCTGGTCCAGTGACCGGGGGCATTGTTGTATTGATAATGATACCCGTCAGATGATGGGGCGTAGATGGAATCCTTTAGCTGCTGCCAGAAATAGGTGAGGGTGATGGAATGATTGTCGCCGATAGCCTGTTCCACTCCGAGGTCGGCACTCCAGCTCGTTTCGCAATCGAGTTCCGGGTTGCCCTGATAGGCGTATCCACCGAAATCAAACATGCCTCTGCTGCGTTCGAACGAACTGGGCCCGCGGTAGCCGCGGCCCGCGGATGCAAATAACCGGGTATCACTGCCGTCGAAGGTGTAACTGCTGGCGGCGCGTACGGTTGGTTCGGCGTGGTAGATGCTGCTGTAATCCAGTCGCATGGCCAGGGAGCTCTCCCATTGCTTCACTGGGCGGTAAATATGTTCGATGGCAGCAGAGTACAGGTTTTCTTTGGTGTTGCTGTTGGGGTAGATGTCGCAATCATACTGGCTGCGGTTCCAACGGAAAGAGAGCAGGGTGGTCTGGTGCGGGCACCACCGCAGTGAGTTGCGCCATTCTAACTGCACGTTGCGTAAATCATAATTGGTGCCGTGCCCCAGCATGTTGTCGTTGCCGCAGTAGCCGGCCATGATGCTGCTGGTGTAGTGGCGGGTGACTTTGCTTTCCAGTCTTGCAGTAACCAGGTTGGTGCGGAAACGGTAGGGCGTGCGCTTCCAGGTCCTGCCGTAGAAAGAACCACGGTCATACCAGGCGTCTTCGCGTCTGTAGGTGGTGGTGAAGGTGGTCGCTTCGTTTATATCGTAATCAAGGCGCAGGGCCTGGGCGTAGCATTCATAGCGGCCAATTTGTGAATCTGCCGGGCTGGAGCCGCTTGCGCTGCGGATATCGTTGTCCGTGTGTTCGTAGGTGCTGGAAATAAAGTAGTGGAGCGCACCTGTCTGCCCTTGTGTCCGCACGTTGGCGGTGTAGGAGTCATGGCTTCCGGCTTCCTGAAAAATGGTCAGGGTGGGGGCTCCTTCGCCGCGCGGTGTTTCCATGTAGAGCACGCCGCTGACCGCACCACCGCCATAGATGGCGCCCTGGGCGCCGCGCAGAAGTTCTACATTACCTACGTCGAACAGATTGCTGCGGCCGATGATGTTGGGCGTCACATTGCCGTTTCCGTTGCTGCCGGATATGAGCATGCCGTCCATCATGGGGACCAGGTAGGTCTGGCTGCCCATACCTCGCACGACAACATTGGAGACATTGCCGCGGCCGCCTAGACCTCCGCCTGGCAGGGCTGATACACCCGGCACGGTGGTGAGTGCCTCGCTCAGGGTGCAGATTCCTTCCTCTCGCAGGGCTTCTACATCCAGCACGGTGATGGAGACCCCGCTCTGGTCGTAGGGAATGGCGGTGCCGCCGTGGGCAGAGACGGTGACGGGCGCCAGTTCGGTGACTGGTAATTCTGCAGCATGAGCCGCAGTGCTCAAACCTGCCAGCAAGAGGGCAGGTACAACGCGCATGGAGCTCCCGACGGGAGCCTTTTTTGTTTTCTTCATTTTTGTTGGTGGCCGTTGAAGAGGCGGTGCATCGCCGCCAGGTTTCGTTGGCGAACCCCCATGGCTGGCATTCCGACTGAGTGCTCGCAGCATTTGGCGGCACAACACGGTTGCGGCACAGCGACGGATTCTCACCGTCTTCCCCATCTATTTCCTGCGGCTTCCCGCCGCCTCCGGGGGGCTCTACGCGCAGCATCTTCCTGCGCGGTACACGGTTATCTAATCACAGCCAGCCCCTGCTGACAAGCCAAAACTCTGTTCAGCAGGTGATGATGTTTTCAATGCGCAAATCGTGCGGCTCTGTGGGAATGAATTCCACCATCTGCTCCGCGAAGGCCAGGGCCATTACCTGCGCCTGGGGGCAGAGCGGCAGGAATCGGTCATAGAAGCCACCGCCGTAGCCCATGCGGTCGCCCCGGTGTGTGAAGGCAACCCCGGGTACAATGAGTAAATCTATGTCTTGCGGTGCCACGGCCGGCGTGTGTGGCGCCGGTTCAGGAATGTTCATGGCCCCCGGCTGCATATCCGCAGCTATGTCCCGGACCTCGTGAAAGCGCAGCTTGTGCCCGGGGAGGCAGAGCGGGAAGACGAAACGATGCTGCGGGTATTCCTGCATGAGAGGCAGCAGGTTTACCTCGTGCTCCAGTGGGGCATAGATGGCTACGCAGAGCTCTTTCTGTTGAAGATACGGCGCCAGCTGCTTGCGCAGCGCAGCCGAACGCAGTTGCGCCGGGTCGGCTGCTGCTGCGGCTTTGAGCCGCTGCAAAACCTCCCGGCGCAGTGCTTTCTTGGCGTGTATCATTTATTCTTCCGTGGAAGGCGTGCGGCCGAAGAGGGCCAGCATGCGGCCAGTGTTGCCTTTTTCCACGCGGTAGGAATAGAAGGTGTCCAGATCGGCGGCGGTATCCAGCCCGCTGTCGGTGATGTTTTCCGGGGCAATGCCGGCTTCCACCAGCTGCTGTTTAATCATGGTGACGATATCGACCTCGTAGTGAGGCGGGCGGATGCAGGGGGAGATGACGGCGATGCAGGTCTCGGCGTGCACGCCAAGCACCTTGTGCATGGCTTTGAGTGTTTCTCCGACAATGTTCTGCAGCGTGCCTGCTTTGCCGGAATGAATCAGCGCGCGACACTGGCTTTCTTTGTCGTATATCCACACGGCGGCGCAGTCGGCCACATAAATACCCAGGCAGCAGTCGGCCTTGCCGCCGCAGAAGAGAGCGTCCACCCCTTCCACCGGGTAGGAACAGCCAATGTCACCCACCAGGGCTACTTTGTTGCCATGCACCTGCTGGGCGCGGCGCAGCATCTTGGGGGCAATGCCGCCTTCTGCCAGCACGGCTTCGTGTGTGGGCGTCAGCGCGGCAATGACGGCTGCGCGGTCCGTGGTGGTGGCAATTCCGGGAACGCGGGTGATGAAACGCGCAAAATTCTCAGGATAATCGTTGAGAACCTGGAGATAATCGGGTGAATACTGGCTCATAGTGGTGAATTAGACAATGTTTTTGCGTGCGGCTGCCGTGCGGCGGGAAATGACTTTGCGCGCCGTGCTCATGGGGCTGGTGGTGTCCTCGCGGCTCATCATCTGCGCCAGGTCGGCGGCAATGTTGCTCCGCATCTGGGTTACCAGGGCGCGGCCCTGTTCGGTGATGCGCACCATAATCTTGCGGCGGTCGGCAGCGGCTGTGTAGCGTTTCAGGTGCCCCAGTTCCTGCAGCTTGTCAATCATGCCGGTGGCGGCGGCGGTGGAGTGTCCCATCATCTTGGCAATGTTGCTCATGGACAGACACTCTTCCTCTGCCAGGTAGGCCAGCAGGAAAAACTGCGGAAACGAGACTTTGCCTTTTGTCAATTCAGGAGAGAGGCGCAGAATGCAGCTCCGCTGAGAGAAAAGAACAAAATCAGTAAGACTCTGCACGTCCTGTTCTTTCTGGAATTCTGCGCTTGAGTTGTGGCTTCTAGTCATGTTCAACGTGGGCTGTTCACTGAAGATATTACGGCTTTGCGTAATTTTTGCAAGCCCAAAATTTCAGCTTAGGCTAACCAAACTTTGTGCCCTGGCTTATATGGCACAGTTTGCGCCGGGGGTGTACAATATATAGTGGAAATGGGGTGCAAAAAAAGTTTTGTTTCGATGGGTGGTGTTAGTGTTTCTCCTTTGCTGGTGCAGCGATGTGGAGGATATTGCGCACTTCATCGCTGAGGAGTTGTTCCTGTTCCAGGCGTTCGATGTGGTCACGAATGGCGTTCCAGACCGTGTTGAAAGCCTCCACCTGATTCTGCACGGCCATGTAGTCCTGTATGGTGGGCTCGGGGAGGGCCCGCTGGGCTTCCACAATCTTATCGCACTCTTGTTTGAGCTCCTGAAGCTGGGGGATGGCCGCTTTGACAGAAGCTTCATCCCGGCAGGTATTCAGGCAGAGTTCTGTTCGGGAAAGGAACTCGATGATGGTTGTGGTCATATCCACGTGGTTCGCGGGCAGGGCTACTTCCTGAGCAGTCAGAACCGAGGGGGCAAAAAGGAAGGCAAGGAGAAGATGTTTCATAAATCAGAAGCGGGATTTGCGGCCTTTGGCCCCGATGAATTTAGCGGGTGTGCCGCAGGCGGGACATGTATAGTTCCAGAGCAGAAGAATGTGAAGGGCTGTGGTGAAATTGTAGCCCAGCAGGGGCAGATAATGGGCAGCGCGGTGGCGGTTGTAGTTGCGGAAAGTGAACAGCCTCATGTGACACACCGGACAGTTCGCTTTCCCTCCCAGCAACAGGTAGACCGCGCAGGGGATACCCAGAATGAGCGTTGCGAGAACAGTAGGAGTAATCTCGGGCATCTGATCCGTTATCATCAGGTAGATGAGAATGACAGCGCTGATTACCGGCACCAGCAGGGCCAGGGTGGCCAGTGCTGAAACAACGGTGATGAAAGGATGGGCACAGTGCACCGGGCTGTGCATGAGCACAGAACGGTTGCGGATTATTTTTGTTTTTGCGGCGCTCTCTGCGTCACCACCGGACTTGAAGCCGGTGGTCGGAACGGACTCCTGCTCAGGGGGGAATTGCGCATTCTCAGCGGCGGTTGATTCAGCGCTGCAATCTGCAGCCTTGCTCTGAAAAATCTCACGTATACGTGATTCGGTAAGGCAGAAATCACGTTCAGGGAAGAAGCCTCTGGCCGTTTCCAGATCCTTGCAAACAGCAGAGACAGAGCATTTTTCGAGCTGTGCTTCAGCAGTGATGCCGCAGAGCGCGAGGTCTTCGCGCTCCTGCGACGTCAGCGTGCTGAGAATATCCTGCTCCATTGCGGCTTAGCCGAGGGCATTGAGCATGGCTTCGAGCTGGGCCGTTTTGGCTTCCCATTCGGCCAGACGAGCGCGCTCCTGGTCCACCACAGCGGCGGGGGCGCGGTCCACAAAGGAGGCGTTGCCCAGTTTACCCTTGCTCTTGGCGATTTCCTTGGCCATCTTCTCCAGTTCCTTGGTGATGCGGGTGCGTTCGGCTTCCACATCCACCAGGCCTTCCAGCGGCAGGAAGAGTTCGCCCAGCGGGGTGAGGGCAGTGGGGGTGCCCTTCGGGGCTTCGTAAGCGGTGTTCACCTCGGCGCTCTGGGCGCCGGCCAGCAGGGCCAGGCGGGCCGCGAGGTCGGCATCCACAGGCAGGGCCGGCTTCAGCACAAACTTCACCTTACGGTTGGTGGCCAGGTTATATTCGGCTTTCAGGTTGCGAGCCTTGTTGGCAGTGTCGTACAGCGCGGTGGCCGTGGCGCGGGCCTTGGAGATTTCGGTGCTGTCCAGGCCGGAGAGCAGGGCATCGGCATTGGGCAGAGCGGTGCCCATGAGCGGCTTGTCATCCTTGGCGAAGCCCAGGCTGGCCCAGAGCTCTTCTGCGATGTGGGGCATGATGGGGGCGAGCAGGGCCAGGTAGTGGCGCAGCACGGTGTCCATAGTGAAGAGCGTGGCGTTCTTCACGGCGGGGTCGCCCTCGCGCAGATCGTTCTTCACGGCCTCCAGGAACAGGGAGCAGTACTCGTTCCAGAAGAAGGTGTAGAGAGCCTGGGTGTAGGTGTTGAATTCGTACTTGCCAAGGCCTTCTGCCACAGTGGCGTGCAGCTCCTTGAGCTTGGAGAGGATGTCGATGTGCACGGCGGTGAACTTCGGTGCCGGCTCGGTGCTGGCTGCCCCCTGCATCATGCGGAAGCGGGCGGCGTTGTACAGCTTGTTGGCGAAGTTCTTGCCTTCCTCAATCTGCTTCTCGTCGAACTTCACGTCTGTGCCGGTGGGGGCGATGCGCATCAGACCAAAGCGCAGGCCGTCTGCGCCGTACTTGGCGATGAGGTCAAGCGGGTCGGGGCTGTTGCCCAGGCTCTTGCTCATCTTGCGGCCCAGCAGGTCTCGCACAATGGAGGTGAAGAACACGTTGCCGAAGGGCTTGCCGCCGGCAAAGCGGTAGCCGGCCATAATCATGCGGGCTACCCAGAAGAAGATGATATCCGGGCCGGTCACCAGGTCGCTGGTCGGGTAGAACTTGGCCAGACACTCCTTATCCATGGTGGAGAATGGCCACAGCCAGCTGCTGAACCAGGTATCCAGCGCGTCTTCGTCCTGCACCCAGTTCTCCGGGTCTGCGGGCGGGTTCACGCCCACGTAGATGTCGCCGGCGGCGGCATCGTCGGCATCCAGCTTGGTTGCGGCCTGGAGCTCGGCGGCCTTTTCCTTGCGGTACCACACCGGAATGCGGTGGCCCCACCACAGCTGGCGGGAAATGCACCAGTCCTGGATACCCTCCAGCCAGTGGGCATAGGTCTTGCCCCAGTGGGCCGGGCGGAACACGATATCGCCGTTGGCCACGGCTTCGGCGGCTTCCTTCACGCAGGGGTACTTCAGGAACCACTGCATGCTCAGCCGCGGTTCGATCGGCACATCCGAACGCTGGGAGATACCCACGTTGTTCTCGTAGTCTTCCACCTTCTCCAGCAGCCCCTTGGCATCGATGAGCTCGATGGACTTGTCGCGGGCGACGAAGCGGTCCAGCCCATGCAGCTCGGGGCAGCCGGGGCAGTTGATGTGGCCATCGGCGGTGAGAATGTCGATGATTTCCAGATTATTCTTCATGCCCACCTCGAAGTCGGTGCGGTCGTGGGCAGGGGTAATCTTCAGGGCGCCGGTGCCGAAGTCGATTTCCACGTGGTCATCGGCAATGATGGGGATTTCTGCCTCGCAGAGCGGGCGGATGACCGTCTTGCCGATGAGGTGGGCAAAGCGCGGGTCCTTCGGGTTCACAGCCACGGCCACGTCGGCCATGATGGTTTCCGGGCGCGTGGTGGACACAAGCAGCTGGCCGCTGCCGTCTGCCAGTTTGTAACGCACGGTGTAAAGCTTGCTCTTGGAGGGGGTCATGATGACCTCTTCATCCGACAGGGCGGTGAGGAGCACGGGGTCCCAGTTCACCATGCGGTGGCCGCGGTAGATAAGCCCCTCGTTGAAGAGCTCGGTGAACACGCGGGCAACCTCCGGGGCATAAACGTCATCCATGGTGAAACGCTCGCGCTCCCAGTCGCAGGAGCAGCCCAGTTTCTTAAGCTGGTTGATGATGATGCCGCCGTGCTTTTCCTTCCAGTCCCACACCATATTGACGAAATCCTCGCGACCCACATCAAAACGCGTGCGGGGCGGGTTCTCCTTGGCCAGCTCTTTTTCCACTCGGGCCTGGGTGGCAATGCCGGCGTGGTCGGTGCCGGGCAGCCAGAGCACTTCCTTGCCCTCCTGGCGGGCGCGGCGTGCCAGAATGTCCTGAATTGTGTTGTTGAGTACGTGACCCATGTGCAGCACACCCGTTACATTGGGCGGGGGAATGACAATGCTGTAAGCGGGCTTGTCAGAATGCGGGTCAGCGTGGAAGCAACCCTCTGATATCCAGCGGGTTTGCCATTTCTCTTCAACTAAGGTCGGTTCGTAAGCCTTGGGCAATTCAGTCATGACGGCGCGATTCTACTCCTTTTGATATCATATATCAAGCCTTTTCGTTATGCTGACGCGCGCTGCGGTCTTGACACATACAGTCGATTGCTGTATGCTCCATGCCTGTCATGAAGTTGATGCGAAATGTATTGATGGCCACTCTGCTGGCAGCTTGTTCGCTGACCCAGGCTGTGGAGGTTGTGCTCTGCGGTGGGGTGGCGCTGCGCTCATGGGAAAACCTGCGCGGCCCCTCAGCTCATGACAACTGGTGGGCCAACTTCGTGCGCGCTTCCACCGTGTATATCGACAGCGCCCTGGCCAAGGACCCGAAGAAGGATATCGTGTGGATCGTGTACCGCCCGTCCTACATCACCCGCGGCAAGGAGAACCAGATTGACTACATTTCCCGCATCCGTGAGACGGCCGGCAAACGCCACCTCCGCCTCAGGTTTGTGGATACGGCCGATGAAGCCTACAAGGCTATCAACCAGGCTCCGCGCAACAAGAAGGACAAGGTGACGGCTTTCTACTATTTCGGTCACAGCAATCCGCACGCCTTCATGCTGGATTACAGCAACTCCGTGATGGCAGCCTCCAAGGCCTGGATGCATGAGAAAGACCTGGCCTCCAAAATCAACAAGAACATCTTTGCCCCCGATGCCGAGTGCTGGAGCTACGGCTGCTACACCGGCCGCAGCATGAGCAAGTACTGGAAAGATGCCTTTGGCGTAGGCATGTGGGGCAACACCGAATCCACCCGCTACCAGCCCGTGGGCGAAGGCAAGCTCCCCGCCGGTGCCGGCAAGTGGGTGCGCTGAGGTAATGATATTGCCCCCTGCGGTTTTTCATACATGCCGCATTCAGTCACATGTGTCCCAAAGATTTTGTAAGCAATAGAAACATCAACACCATTCAGGAAGTAGCACCCTCGTCCCGATAAATTCAAATTTACCGAGCGCTCTTTCCAAACTTTGGGACACGTGCGGCATTCAGTACGAGGGGGGGGGACTTTGCTATTGACAGAGCCTGTGATGGGCGCGTATGATGTGGAGCATGAAGATTCCTCCCTACTGGGTTACAGAGAAGCGCTGCGGAAATGACGGAAGTACGTGGAAACTGCGTGGTATATCCTATAGTTCGATGCAGGAGGCCAGGGAACGCCTGGAGGTGCGCTTCCGCATCCGCTCTGAGTTTGCCGCGCGGCGCGGGGTAAGCGAGGAGGCGGTGGCTGAACACTGCGCCCGCTTGCGCGCGCTGGATGAGCTGAAGTCGGAGGAATACTCCACCCTGCTGCTGGAGCCGGTGGTGGAGCAGGTGGATGCGGAGAACATTATCACTCGCAATCGATATGGGGTGCAGGTGCTCAACAGCACTACCCTCTGCTTTGTGGATGTGGATGATTTCCCGCTCTCGCTGGGGGATAGGCTGAAAGGTATCTTCGGCAGGAAGACCACGCCGGAGGAGAAGCTGCTCCAGACGCTGCGTGATATGTGCGCGGCGGATGAATCGCTGGGCGCCCGCCTGTACCGCACGCACAATGGCTGGCGCGTCATGCTGACGGGCAGGGGGCTGTCATCTGATTCGGAGCGCATGCATCAGATTTGCCGAACCCTGCATGCCGACCCCTTGTATGAATCGCTCTGCTCCCGCCAGCAATGCTGGCGCGCGCGACTTACTCCCAAGCCCTACCGCGTGGGGGTGCCCGGATATCCCCGCCCGGTGGATTCGGAGTCGGTGACGACCCCGCAGGCTCAGGAGTGGCTGCAGCGGTACGAATCCGCCAGTCGGGGCAAAGCGGTCTGCCGCCTGGTGGACGCTATGGGGCGCAAGATGCAATCTGAACTCATCGAACTGCACGACCGCATGACCGGAGCCACCGTGCCGGATGCGGAACTGGCCTGATAAAATCATGTGGTACTACATTCAGCCTTACGTGAGCTTTGTAGCCCTCCTGGTTGTGCTGGCTGTGGTGGGCCGCTGGATGTTCAGGACGCGGGGGAAGGGGTGTGGCTCCGGCTGTTCCCTCGGGTGTTTCGGCGTGATTGCGGTGCTGTTGCTGAGTGCCTCCATCAGCAGTTTTTTCAGTTCAAAGATTCTGCATGTCAGCGATTCCCGCTGCTGGTACATGGAGACTTGCGATATCGATGGAGTGCTCTTTTACAACGTGAAGACCTCCTCTTGGGAGGGGCTGGGGACTGATGGTAATGAGCCCTGGTACTGCTGCGTCGGTTTCCAGGGTGGCACGGCTGCGTGGAAAAATTATCCCACCGAACTGTACCTGCGCCAGCAATCCGGCGCACTTCACTATTTCAATTTCGAGACCGAAACCGTCCGCGATTTAGGGAATGTGCCCATACCCGGCCCCTCGCAACCGGTGGAAGAGTTTTTTAGAAGCCTTTGAGGTATATGGGCGCGGTACCGGGATACCAGGTCGGCCTGAAATTATGGTCGTTGAATACAGGAGCCAGCCAGCGCGAAGCCCGGCGGCTGTATGATGCCGGCGGCTTTGATTATCTGGAGCTGTATGCTGTGCCGGGGTCGGCAGATGCGCTGCCAGGGTGGAAGAACTTGCAGATTCCCTGTATCATTCATGCGGCGCATTTCATGCATGGTTTTAACCTGGCCAGGGCTGATTGTGCCGCAGCGAATCGCCGGATTTACGATGAAATGCGCCGATTTGCAGATGAACTGGAAGCCCGTTATATCATCTTTCACGGCGGAACCTTCGGCTGTATTTCGGAAACCGCCCGTCAGCTGGCGGCTTTGCATGAACCCAGGGCGTTGATTGAAAATAAACCATGCATCACCCGCAATGAGGGAAAGATTCTGCAGTGCCGCGGGGCTTCCGTCGAGGAAATCCGGCAGGTGCTGCAGGAGGCCGGCTGTGGATTCTGTCTGGATATTCCGCACGCGCTCTGCGCGGCGAATTATCTGAGGCTGGACCAGATGGAGGTGCTGCACGAAATGAACGCGTTGCACCCCACGATGTATCACCTGGCGGATATGATGGATACGGCTTTGCGCATCGATGACCACACCCGGCTGGGGCAGGGTGTGCTGGATATGGCGCGGTTCATTCCCTCTATTCTTGCCCCGGGGGCCATGCTCACTATCGAAACCAACCGCACCAGCCCGGATGCTCTGCGGGAGTTTGAGCTTGAGACGCGAATCCTCCGGCGCTTCACGCAGACCTGAAAATCGAGTAGGGGGCTTTCGCCCCCTCTCACACCACCGCACGTGCCATTTATGGCATACGGCGGTTTCCAATCAGCGTTTGAGGAGTTGATAAAACGAGATATATCCCTCTGCTCGCAGCCATGCGTTATCCATGCAGATATGAGCAAGTTGTGAGCATGATATCCACCACCATCGCCGCCCCATTGACCCGATACTCTCGCGCATTTTCCGCTTCACTCCTATACTTTCGAGGAAACGGCGGATGCCTTTCGGGTGTTTGCATTGTTTGAGGCGCAGGCACCGTAGCTTTCGGCGCGTCCATTCATCGAGTTCCTGACATAGCCTGTTGATTGCTGCCAGCTTGAAGTAATTCGTCCACCCCCTTATCACGGGGATAAGTTCCGCGATTACTTCGCGTAAAGGAGTCGGGCGATTTCGGCGAGTTATCAATCGCACTTTCGCTTTCAGCTTCTTCACGCTTGCCGGTGCTATTCTCAACTTGCCCTCTACTCCTATGATGTAGCCGAGGTAGACGCAGTTCCACACCTTGTCCACCTTGCTTTTCTGTTGGTTTACCTTGAGTTTCAGTTCATCTTCGATGTAGCGGCTGATGCTTGCCAGCACGCGTTCTCCTGCTTCTATTGTTCTAACGAGTATGATACAATCGTCTGCGTAGCGGCAAAAATGCAGCCCTCGATTCTCCAATTCCCTGTCAAGGTCGTCCAGCAGTACGTTAGCAAGCAGCGGTGAGAGCGGTCCGCCTTGCGGTGTGCCTTGCTCTCGTTTTTGCTTGATGCCTTCGTTGTCCATCATTCCCGCCTTGAGCATTTGGCGGATGTAGTAGAGCACTCGCTTGTCTTTGATGCGCTGTGCCAGTCTCGACATCAGGATGTCGTGGTTGACCTTGTCGAAAAACTTTTCCAAGTCCAGGTCTACGGCTACAGTGTAGCCTTGCTCCACGTACGCGGAGCCTGCCTTAAGTGCTTGGTGAGCGCTTCGATTCGGTCGGAATCCATAACTCGATTCGCTCATCTGCGGGTCAAGTATGGGGGTGAGTGCTTGCACAAAGGCCTGTTGCACTAGGCGGTCTATCGCCGTTGGTATGCCCAGTTGCCGCCTCCCGCCGTTTGGCTTGGGGATGCTCACTCCCTTTACCTCTTGTGGTTGGTAGCTGCCGTTGAGCAGTTGCTCTCTCAGTTCTGCCATGTGAGTGTTAAGCCATCGTCCCAGTTCTTCCACGGTCATGCCGTCTACCCCCGGGGCTCCCTTGTTGCTTTTCACTCGCTGACATGCAAGCTCAAGATTGTAGCGGTGTGCTATGTTCTCGAGTATGCGCTCCTCCCAGTTCAGTTCCTCCCTCCACGCCGCGAACGCTTGTTGCTCCCGCGATGGCGCAGCTGTGGGGGTCGCACCCTCACCGCCTCCATGTGGGCGCACCTCCCCGGATGGAGTATCGAAGTCGAACTCCATCTGGTATAAGGTGTCTTGGTTCTGCCTCTCCACGTTCATGAGTTTCAGGCTGTACTGTGCTGTGTTGGATTTCGGCCTTCCCCACCAAGGGATGGGTACTATGCCTCTGCTGACTACCTGCTTCCGGGCGTTTCTTCCCCGTCACCCTTTCAGGCCTTAGCAGGTTCTCACCGAATATGATTATGCTACTTTCCTCCCGCGCCGTCTGCATCTACCTTATGGACTCTTGATGATGTATCGGATTTTGGCACTTTTGGCAACCTCGTCCGTCCATCCGGCCTTATATGCAGTTCCTGTTCGTACAGTCGGGATTTCCCCTCGAACTTCCTTTCCCACGGTTTGTTACCGCCCCGCAGTTGTTCTTCAGGTCTGGGATTCCGCATCATCGCGGCTCCGCGCGGACTTTCACCGCAGTGCGCATATCGCGTCGGTCGTACCAAAAAAGACCTGCTGTTGAGCAGGTCTTTCGTTATTGAGAGCGGATGATGGGATTCGAACCCACGACATCAACCTTGGCAAGGTTGCGCTCTACCACTGAGCTACATCCGCGATGTTTTTTTGTGAGAG
>JAGBDZ010000086.1 GCA_017937215.1 Akkermansia sp.
GGGGTTCCGGGTATAATTAACACCAAACCCAGCGTTCCGCCGCGTGGCGGCTCCACGCTGGGCTATTATTATGCCGCCCTGACGGGCTCAAAATTCCGCTACGCTGACGCTCCGCAAACTACTCTACAAATTCCAATTTGTGGAACTTTTTACTCGAGGTATGAAAGCGGCACGGTGTGCCGCATGGGAGGGGGAGAGAAATGTTTACACGCCTTTTTTATCGTCCCAGAGGGTGAGGTGGAGGCGGTCGCCGAGGCGCACGCGGTGGCGGAGGCACATATCGACCACGGCGGGGCGGGCGGCTTCGAGGGCGGCGCGTGTGGTGGCGCAGGGCATGAGGATGATGCGCTGCAGCGGGAGCCCCAGGGCCTCGATGGCGGGCCAGTCGTGCTCGCTCTGGACGACGAATTTGAACCAGGCCCGGGGCAGGGCCGCAAAATGGGCCAGCACGTCGGGTCTGAGGGCGGATTCACGCGGGTTGCCGGAGTGGTTGAGTTTGGGGGAGATGTTCCACTGGTTGATGCGCTGCTCGAGCGCCGGGGTGGGGGCAATGGTGCCGTTGGTTTCGACTTCTACGTGCAGGGAGTCGGGAAGGAGGCGGAGCAGGCGGTCGAGGGCTTCCTGCTGGAGCAGGGGTTCCCCACCGGTTATGACAAGGGAATCGCAGTCAAAATCGCGGATACAGGCGGCGGTGTCGCGGGTGGAGCAGAGGATGCCGTTTCCCCATGAGTGCTTGGTATCGCACCACTTACAGGCCAGGTTGCAGCCGGCCAGACGCAGGAAGACGGCGGGGGTGCCGCAGCGGGTTCCTTCCCCTTGCAGGGAGTAAAATATCTCGGGGGCAGATTTCAGGCGTGCAATGTTTAACATGGTGTGGTAGGATACACAGTGACATGGATGTACATACCAGAATTGGCGATGATGGTCAACCGGAATCTGCGCCGCAGGTTTTCCGCGTGCTGTTTGTGTGCCTGGGCAATATCTGCCGCTCTGTGGCCGCGGAGCACGCTTTCGGCGCAGCGGTGGCGGCAGCGGGCCTGGCCGACCACGTGGAGGCGGATTCCTGCGGCACGGCGGCCTACCACGTGGGCTCGAAACCGGATGCCCGCATGCTGGAGGCTCTGGCTCGCGCCGGTTTTGAGTACAATGGGCACCGTGGTCGCCAGTTCAGCCGCCGTGATTTTGAGGCTTTCGATTTGATTGTGCCGCAGGATGATGCGAATTATGAGGATATCATAGCCCAGGCCGGCACCCCGGAGGAGATGGCCAAGGTGGTGCCGATGAGCGCCTGGTTTCCGGACGATTGCCCGCTGCACGAGGTGCCGGATCCCTACTACGGCGATAAGAAGGGTTTTGATGAGGTGGTGGAGCTGCTGACCATTGCCACGAAACAGATGGCAGGTGATATTGCACGCGCCGAGTCGTAAGATGAATCAATACGAATGATATGAAGAAGTTTTTTTATGGAATGACTGCGGTGGCAGCTCTGCTGCTGGCGGGGTGCCTGCACCCGGTAGGTTCGGTGAGCGAGGAGGCGGTGCAGGAGATGCTGGCTTCTCCCCACCTGGCGGTGACACCGTATCAACCGGCCTGGCTGAATGAGGATGGCGAGGGAATCTGGCCGCTGAGCGAGGCGGACCGCCTCAAGGTCTGCGCGATTCTGCAGGGCGGTGAGGCCCGCGAGGTGCCGGAGCTGGCCTACCAGACGGATGACGAGCATGCGCCGCTGGTGCAGAATCGTTTCTACATTTACGCGCGGAATGGCCAGTGTCTGGCCGGCACCCTGCTGGAGAAGCGGGTGGTGATGCACGATGTGGTGCTGCAGGAGGCGCAGGAAAAGGAGCTTTTCACCATTCTGAAACCATACCTGCGTAAGGTATTTGCCAAGGCATCGTGAGGGCGTTGCTTTCCATAGCCGCGGCAGCGGTGCTGCTGAGTTCCTGCGCCCAGCCCACCCCGCCGGTGGAGGGGCTGGAGCCCACGCCGCTGAGCGGTTTTGTGGGGCGGCGCAAGCAGCTGCCCCTGCCGGCGGAGAAAGCGGATGTGGCGGTGGTGTTTGTGGGCGGTTTTTCGGAGCAGGTGCTGCTGCATTTCCGCCAGGTGTATGAGCAGATGCCGCCGCTGCCTTGCGAGGGGCGCCAGTTGCGCGCCTACTATGCCTGGGACAGCGGCACCGGTAATCTGCTTTTTCACAGCACCTGGAAGCTGCAGCGCGATTTGCGCGCGTTTCTGCAGCTGAATCCGCAGGCGGATGTGGTGCTGCTGGGGCATAGCTACGGCGGCTCGGCTATCATGGATGCGCTGCGGCAGCTGGGGGATGTGCCCCACAGCGGCAAGGTGCTGGTGGTGACGCTGGACCCCGTGAGCCGCCGGGAGCGCTCCAAGCCGCGCGAGCGCGCACCGATGGTGGATTACTGGGTGAATGCCTACTGCAGCCCCTACCGGAATGTGCGCGATGTGGCGGCCTGGCTGGGGGGGGCCTGGGGGCATTGCCCGCAGGCGGATGCGAATCTGGCCTACTCCGGCCGGCAGCGTGATGAGGATGGCGACCGTTTTGCGCATGTATACCCGGAACCGCTGCTGATGGAGAAGGCGCCGGGGGCGGAGAAATCGCCCCATGAGCTGCTGCTGGAGGCATGCAAGCGTTTCAAGATAGGCAGGAAGTGATGCAGGAACCCTGGAAAGAACTGGAGGCTCACTGTGCGGCGCTGCTGGAGCTGCAGCCGCTGATGGCCGGCGAGGTACTGCCCGGTGCCCATGTGCTCGGTGTGCTGGAGCTGGGGGAAGGCTCGGTGGTGCTGCCCGGCACGGTGATTGAGGGGCATGTGCGCATCGGCCGCGGCTGCCGCATCGGCCCGAATGCCTACCTGCGCGGCGAAACCAGCATCGGCGATAACTGCGTCATTGGCAATGCTGTGGAAGTGAAAAGCAGCCTGCTGGGAAATCAGGTCTTTGTTTCGCATCTCTCCTACATTGGCGATTCCATTATCCGCGATGATGTGAATGTGGGCGGCGGGTGCATTTTCAGCAATTTCCGGCACGATGCCGGCGAAATCCGCATGCCCTGGCAGGGGGAACTGCGACCCACCGGCCGCAATAAACTGGGGTGCGTGGTGGGTGAGCACTGCCGCATAGGCTGCAAGTGCGTGATTCTCCCCGGCCGCGTGCTGCCGCCCGGCACCTGGACTGAGCCGGGCTCCGTTGTGCGCTCTGGCGCCTAGCGCCTGAGCCATGCGGTACGGTGCGCCGCATTAATGGGGGGAGGCGAGATGGCGCTCCAGCACGAGGCGGAAGCCGATGGTGGGGCGGTGCGCATCGGTGGGGTGCGGGGTGCGGCGGTGGGAGCTGAGCTGGCCTGGGCGGAATGAGGTGTAGTCGCCGCCGCGGGTGACGCCGTAGCTGCGGAAGTGGAAGTTTTCCGGGCCGCCGTATTCACCGCTTATCCATTCCTGCACGTTGCCGCCGAGGTCGTGGAGGCCGAGGGCATTCGGGGTGAAGGAACCGACGGGGGCGGTGTAGGCAAAGTCGTCGTGGTAGTTGGGGATGATGTGGTCTGCCCGCACGCCGGGCACGGCGCTGCTGTCGGCAAAGTTGCCGGTGTTGCGGGTGGGGGGCCACTTGCGGCCCCAGGGGTACTCCGCGCCGCTGGTGGCCCGCACGCGCTGGCGTTCGTAGGGGCTGTGGCCGTTGCTGTCCTTGCAGCCGACCATGTTGCTCCACTCCTCATCGGTGGGCAGGCGGTAGGTATCGGTATCTTCGATGAGGCCGTTGCTGCGCTCCTGCCGGGTGAGCCAGGCGGCGAAGGCTTCGGCCTCGGTGCGGGAGACATTGACCACCGGGTGGTGCTCGTTCTGCTCGAATCCGGGTGAGGGTGGTTCGGGGGCGCCGGTTTCGCGGCAGTAGCGGAGGTAATCGGCCACGCGCACTTCGGTGACGCAGACCATGAGATTGGGCTGGATGGGGAGGAGCTTGAGCCCCATGCTGTTGATCCACTCACTGCCGAAGTTGACGGAGTGGTTGGGCTGCAGGTGGAGATTGAGCACCAGGTCTTTGGGCGAGAGCCCGCTGCGGCGCACGGTGGAGTAGCCGGGCAGGCGGATTTCCAGGTAGTACGGCGCCAGGGGAAGACTGACCGATTGCATGGGGGTGATGCCTAGCGGCATGCCGTTGAGCATGACACTGGCGCCGGCGGGGTTGGTGTAGATGCTTACCGGGGTTTTCTGCAACAGAACGGTGCAGAGACGGTAGCCGCAGAGGTCGGGCCCGGCAGCGGTGCCGGGGTCGGGGCGGGCTATGAGGGAGTGGTCGCGACCGATGGTGCCGGCTTTCTCGCACTGGCGGGTGAGCCACAGGGTGAAGGCGCTGATGGCTTCCTGAGAGGTGAGCAGAAGCCCGCCGGCTTCCTTGCAGATGAATTTTCTGCCCAGGCCGGGTTCGCTGCGCAGGAACTCGCGGAACTGCTCGGCGGTGACCGGGGTGGTGGCTTCGTGTACCCCGCCGGCCGGACGGTAGCGGGTGCCCTGCGCATCGGTCCAGGGCTCGCCGGTGCGGGGCGGGCGGTAGGGCTGCAGCTCGCCACCCAGGGAAAGCAGCCCGCCCGGGGGGATGATGCCGCTCACGTGCGAGTCGGCGTAGCCTTCCTTGCGCAGAATGAAGGCAATGCGCTTGCCGGTGGCGGCGGTGAGGGGACCGTAGGGCGTTTCGTCCAGATAGACGCCGTCTTCGGTGTAGACCGAGGCGCCGGCCGGTACACTGCCCACAAAGTACTGGCCGGTTTTGGGTTCGGGGGCAGGGGGCGGTTCGGGTGCGGTTTCCGGGGCAGGTGCGGGCGGTGCCGGCGGGGGCGGAATTTCGTGGCCCAGCAGGGTATCCCTGGCTTTGCTGATGCGCTCCGGCATGTCCTGCGGCATGAGCATGTAGATGATACCACTCAGCAGGCAGAGACTCAGGATGATGCTGCCGGCCCAGATGCCCGAGCGCTGCCAGGAGAGGCGGCGCTGGCGGCGCAGCAGGGCATCGTCCCGCAGGCGCTCGAGTTTTTCGGCCAGTTGCTTGGCGTTGACAATGGTGTCGCGGTGCACCTGGGGGGCGGCCGCGGCGCAGATGATGCGGTTGAACTCAATCCAGCGGCGGTGGGTGGCGCCCTCGGGCAGTTCAGCGGGCAGGGAGGGGAAGTTGAGGCGGTCCATGCCGGTGGCCATTTCGTAGAGTACCTTGGCCAGGGCATACACATCGGCTCGCGGGGTGCCGGGGCCTTCCGGAGGGATGTAGCCTTCTGTGCCCACAAAGCTGCGCTGGTTGCTGTGCGCCACCAGACCGGCATCTGCCAGTTTGACGCGGCCATTGACGAAGATGACATTGGTGGGCTTCACATCCCGGTGGGTGAGCTCCTGGGCGTGCAGCCCTGCGAGCGCGCGGGAGAGCTGGCAGCCGACTTCCAGCACGTAATCCAGCGGCATGGGGCGGTTGCCGTATTGCTGCATGTCGCTGAACAGGGTGCGGGGTACGTAGGAATCCGGGTCGGTGTGGATGCCGGTGTAGGCGTCGTCCGCCAGTTCCATTACGTAGAAATAGTAGGGGAAGGGGCCGCCGTGCTGCCCGATGTGCAGAATGTGCACCAGCCCGGGAATGCCACGCGCGATGGGTTCGTAGGTGAGCACGCCATCGAACTCGCGGATGAAGACCTGTTCATCTGCAAAGTCTTCGCGCCACACGACTTTCACCGCGCGGTAGGCGCCGGTGACGGAGCGCGCCAGCCAGACCTCTCCATAGGCCCCGGTGCCGATTTTGCGCAGAATTTCGTGGTCGGGTACGCTGGGCTGGGTGCCTTCCGGCCGCTGCGACCTCCGGCGGTGCACGCCGCGCTGGCTGCGGGTGCTGGGGGTCACGGCTGTGCTGTCTGGCTCCATCTGTGCGGCATTATACCATGCCGCGCGCTCCGGCGCAAGCGGCTTTCCGCCGCTTTTTTGCCGGGGATGAAAAACTTTTTTTTATTTTTTTGCGGAATTAGCTTGCATCGGATTCGAAGATGTGATAAACTGCGCCCGCACCAATCAAAAGCGCACGTGGCGGAATTGGTAGACGCGCTAGTTTCAGGTTCTAGTGAGTAACATCGTGATGGTTCGAGTCCATTCGTGCGTATGATTAAAATCCCCTTGCAATGGTATGTTGCAAGGGGATTTTGCATTGCGCGGGAATGGAGAAGGCGCCTGCCGGATCATCATAAAAGCACGGATTCCGGGTGAAATAGGTGACAAAATGCTGCATGTTGTGTCAGCAATGGGGGATAATACTGAATATATGCTTGAAATGAACCGCGAAACGTAGTATTTAGTGAAATATATCCGTACTTTTTTGCTATGTCTGAAAAAACTAGAACTCGTACTCCTTACAGCGCTGAGGAAAAGGCCGAAATCATTCTTGCTGTGCTGACCCGCAAGACGACGATTCAGAAGATTGCCAAGGAAAAGAATATTGCTGCTACACTTGTTTCTTTGTGGAAGAAGCAGGCTGAGGATGCAATCCTGGACCGCTTTGCCAGCACGCGTCCCGGGCGTCGCAAGGTGGAGGTGACGCCGGATGACATCAAGGAAGAGCTGCGCAAGGCCCGCATTGAGGCTCGCACGGCCAAGACCCGCGCCACCCGCCTGGAAACGGCGCTCAAGAATGCAAAGGCCCGCGTGGCTGCCCTGGAGGGCAGTGTGCGCGACCTGGCCGGTGTGATGGGCTGCAAGCTGGTGAAGGCTGTGCGCCCGCGTCGCAAGAAGGCCTGATAGGCATTTGTCTTTCCAGCTGCCGGCGCAGCAGTGTTTTTGTCATGCAGAAAATGCAATGACAGAACCGCTGCGCAGCCTGTGTATACTAGTACACAGGGGAAGCAATGGGCCCCGGAGACAAACCCGGACCGGAATGACCACTATCTGAGATGAATACTTTTATAGCTAATTGGAAAGTGCGTGCAAGGGCACTGGGCATGGCCGCTGCGGCTGCCCTGGTTTCCTGCACTTCGATAAGCCAGGCGGAGCCGGATTACGATATCATCGGCAAGCAGTTCTCCCTGGTGCTGCAGAATGCGCATTTCTCGCGGGCACGTTTCTCGCAGGATTTGTACCAGCAGTTCCTGGATTGCTATGTGCAGTCGCTGGATATGCAGCACTTGTTCCTGACGCAGGAGGATGTGGAGTACCTGCGCAACCGCTATGCGAGCAGCTTTGGTGATTACCTGCTGGCGAACCAGACGACCCGCCTGGCGGAGGAGCTGTATGCCTATTTCAGTGAGCGCGCGCTGCCGCGCATTGCCCAGGCGGAGAAGCTGCTGCAGGAGTATGCCACGCAGATGCCTGCGTTTGATTCCACCCGCACGGTGCCGCGCAGCCGCCGCAAACTGCCCCGCGCCAAGGATGCCGCCGAGCTGGACCAGGTGTGGCGCGACCAGGTGGAGGATATGATTCTGACTGAGGTGCTTCGCCGCGAGAATCTGGCCGAGCTGGCTGCCGCCAAGGGCAAGCCCTCGCCGGTGGCCAAGGAAATGTCGGTCACGGATAAGATGCTGGCCCGCATCAAGCGCATGCGCAACGAGATTCAGGAGGCTGACCGCGAGGATATGGTTTCCTACCTGCTGAATGCAGTGGCCCACGTGTACGACCCGCACAGTGACTACATGGGTGCCCGCGAGGAACAGCGCTTCAAGGATATGATTAAGGCCTCCATCGTGGGTATTGGTGCCAAGCTGCAGTCGGATGACGATGGCTCCACCACGATTGAAGGTATTGTGAAGGGCGGCCCCGCTGCCAAGTGCGGCCAGCTGCAGCTGGGTGACCACATTGTGGCCGTGGCGCAGCATGGTGACGATAACTGGACGGACGTGATGTTCCTGAGTATCGACAAGGTGGTGGACCTGATTCGCGGCCAGAAGGGTGAGGCGGTGAAGCTGCGTGTGCAGAGCGCTGACACGGGCGAGGAAAAGGTGGTGACTATTGTGCGCGACGAGATCCCGATGTCGGAAGAGCTGGCCAGCGGCCGTATCATCGACATGAAGGATGGTGACCGCACGTACCGCCTGGGCGTGCTGACGCTGCCTTCGTTTTACATTGACCTGGATGATGGTGATGTGCACTGCGCGGCGGATGTGAAGAAGCTTCTGCGCCGCATGATGCAGGAGAAGGTGGAGGGTATTGTGCTCGACCTTCGCTTCAACGGCGGTGGCTCGCTGGATGAGGTGCGCAAGATGGTGGGCTTCTTTACCGGTGCCGGCCCGGTGGTGCAGGTGAAGGATTCCCGCGCCCACGTGGAGCGCCTCACGGTGAGCGGCCGCCCGCTGTACAATGGCCAGCTGGTGGTCATCATCAACAAGCTGAGCGCTTCGGCCTCCGAAATCTTTGCCGGTGCCATGGCTGATTACGGCCGCGCGGTGATTGTGGGCGATGAAGCCAGCTACGGCAAGGGCACGGTGCAGGTCCCCCGAGGCCTGGCGGATTACATGCCCTACTTTACCTCCCGCGAGGGATGCGGCATGATTAAGGTGACCACGCAGAAGTTCTACCGCGTGGGTGGTGCTTCCACCCAGCTGAAGGGCGTGAGCAGCGATATTGTGCTGCCTACGGTGACAGCCGGGCTGCGTCTGGGCGAGGGTGAGCAGGACTACGCTATGCCGTATGATGAGATTCCCCGCGCCGGTGGCTATGTGAAGAGTAGCCGTATTTCCCGCATTCTGCCGGAGCTCATGGCCCGCAGTAAGGCCCGCATGGCTCAGGATAAGGATATGCAGTATACCCGCGAGGACATTGAGCGCGCCCGCGAACGCCAGGAGAAGAATATTGTGTCTCTCAACAAGGCGGAGCGCCAGGCCGAGAATGCCCAGCTGCTGGAGCGTAAGAAGAGCATCGATGCCGAGCGCAAGGTGCGCTACGAGAAGATGGCGGCTGATGATGAGAAGAATCTCACCATTTACCGCCTGAAGCTGGCAGATGTGAAGCTGCCCAAGCTGCCGATTGCCTCCAAGGACGACGATGACGAGTACATGGATGAGAACGAGGACCCGGAAGATGAGCTGACGGAGACACCCGAGTATCCCTCGAAGCTCGACCCGGTGCTGCGCGAGGCTCTGCACATCGTTAAGGATATGGTGAATATGCCCTGACAAGGTTCAGCGCCAAAAACATTTCAAGCCTGCCCGAAGAGGGCAGGCTTTTTTCTTGCAATCGCGTGAGGCCGGGCCTATAATGCGACCATGCCGCTGCTTTCGCTTGTAGTGCCTTGTTATAATGAGCAGGATGCCCTGCATCCTTTTATGAAGGAGCTTACCCAGGTTGCCTCTGCTTTGGGTGATGTGCAGACTGAGGTGATTCTGGTGAATGACGGCAGTTCGGATGATACTTTGCCCATCATTCGTGAGCTGGCAAAGCAGTATGATTTTGTGCGCTATATCTCCTTCTCCCGCAACTTCGGTAAGGAGAGTGCCATGCTGGCCGGTTTTGCTGCGGCAAAGGGGGACTATGTGGCGGTGATGGATGCTGATTTGCAGGACCCGCCCGCGCTGCTGCCGGAGATGCTGCGCGCCGTGCGCGAGGAAGGGTATGACTGCGCCGGCACCCGCCGCACCACGCGCAAGGGGGAACCGCCTATCCGCTCGATGTTTGCGCGCTTGTTCTACCGGCTTATCAACATGGTTTCACGCACGCAGCTGGTGGATGGTGCTCGCGATTACAAGCTGCTCTCACGCAAGGCGGTGGATGCGCTCCTTTCCATGCCGGAGTATAACCGCTTTTCCAAAGGCTTGTATGAGTGGATTGGCTTCCGCACTAAATGGATTGAGTTTCAGAATGTGGAGCGTGTGGCCGGTGAGACCAAGTGGTCGTTCTGGAAGTTGTTTGTGTATTCCCTGGAGGGGATTGTGGCGTTCACTACGGTGCCGCTGGCGCTGGCATCTCTGCTGGGGATGCTGTGCATGCTGGTGGCGCTGGTGATTATTGCTTCTCTCTGCGTGCGCCAGATGCTGTGGCACAGCTCGGTGGACGGCTGGACTTCGCTGGTCTGTATCATTGTGCTGCTGAGCGGCCTGCAGCTTTTCTGCGCGGGTATCATCGGCCAGTATATTTCCAAGATGTACCTGGAAATCAAGCGCCGCCCGCATTATATTATTGCAGAGACGGAATCTGATTAATTTATGCAATACCCCCCCCTATGTGGTAGGAAATACGCGGGTGAGTCAGACGACAGCGGCGCGCATCCTTTGTTTGAAAGACGCGAGATAGCTTTGTTTATTGGCTATTTTGCTATATACCTGTTTGTTTATTTCCCATTGTGTCTGAGAAATGGCCTTCATTGGGATGAAATGTTTGATGTGGCCGGGGCGGCCAATGGAACCTATGTGGCAGCCGGGCGATGGATGCTGGCATTGTACCGGTATGTGCTAGGCCTGGGGTACATGCCGAGTGTTTCCGGTTTCGTTGCAGGTGTATATATCGCCGCAGCTCTGGTGTTGCAGGTGCGTCTGTTGGGAGTGGTGGACACTGTAGGGCGCTTATCATACGGCGCATTGTATATCGGTTGCGTGCAATGGGCAACTCAGTTGGAATATTCGCATCAGAGCGACGCAGTGGCCTTTGCTCTGCTGCTTGCCACAGTTGCGGTGTGCCTGTATCGCAGGGGTGGCGAAAAGAATATTCTCGTGGCATCGTTGCTGGTGGTCTGTTCCTGTGCGGTATACCAGACGAGCATGTTGTATCTGGTGGTGCTGCTCTTCGCTGTGATGTTGAGAGGGGAGGAAAACGACAGATTGTTGAGCCGAGAATTACTGAGGGGAATGATTTTTCTTTTTTGTTCCGGTTGCGTGTATTTGGTAAGCAGGTGGGTTTCTGTGATGCTTCCTGTATTGACGGAACAGGATGTGTCCTATATGAACGCGGTGCAGCTCAATATGAGCAAGTGGAAGGAGATAGCAGATGCGCCAATGCCGGAGGAAAGGTTTTCCTTGTGGATGATGTACACGGTATGCTATATCAAGGTCATCCTGAAAAATCTGCTGGGAATGAAATACGAGGGCCAATGGGTGTATGCCACCACCATTGTTCCTGTAATCAGTTTGTTGTGGCGATGGGGAGTGAAGGAACGTAGTTTGCTGAAGGTGATACTGCTGACCGGGGTATGGGTGGTACCATTCGCTATGGCTTTGGTTGTGATGACGGACCAGGGGGCTCGCACGAGTCTGGCAGAGCCGCTGGCTTGTGCATGTATCTGGATGCTCTGGGGGAGCCAGGGTTGGTTCAGGGGGAAACTTCAATGGGTGCTGATTGTGTTTGCCGGCGTTGTTGTATTGAAGGGTGCCTATCGGGTTGCGGTTATTGCAGAGGATGAAAGTAATGAGTATGCCAGCAAGATGAATAACCTCGTTCAGCTCAATGCTCGTTTGGTGAGTGCTGCAGAAAATGCAAAGCTGGTCACGCCGCAATTTGTATATTTCGGAGAAGTCTCTGTAAGCGCTCACAATGGTTATGAGCGCCGCTGGGGAAAACGCTATGACGATAAGGTGTTGATGCGACTGCCGGATGGGCGTTTCCCGGAAGAATTGACAGTGCAGCTGAGACGCGCTACTGCCGAGGAACAGCAGAAACTTGGCCAGTTTGTGGAGGGAATGCCGGTTTGGCCGGCCCCGGGGGCGGTGAGCGTTTGTGGCGAGACGGTTCTTGTGAAGTTCGAGGGCTGATTTATTTCAGCCCGCCGCGGATGAGGCCGAGCAGGGCGACGGTGCGCGCCCAGTTTTCGGGATGGTCATCGGTCTCCGGGAAGAGGCGGCCCTCGGGGATGCGGGCGTAGCGCTCCGCGGCCTTGGAGTGGGAGAGCTCCCGCAGCCCCACGCTGAAGAATGCGCCCAGCTGCAGGAACTCGCGGGCCATTTCGTGAGGGCCGTTCCAGGCGTGCAGCAACACGCGGGGCAGGGTGCCGCAGCGGTGGCGGTCGCGCAGAATCCCGAGCAGCTCTGCCCATGCCTGCACGCCGTGCAGGTGTACGATGCGCTCGTGGCGGAAAGCGGCACCCAGGTGAATATGCAGCAGGAGCCGCTGGGTTTCCAGTGTGCCGGCGTGCCTGGGGGAGGCATCCAGCCCGGTTTCGCCCACACCGGCCTGCGGGTGGCGGGTGAGCCATTCATCCAGCTCAAAAGCGAGTTCGGCGGGGTCGGCCTCGTGGGCATGCCAGGGGTGCACGCCAAAGCAGGGAATCATGCCTTCGGCGGTGGAGATGCGCTCCCAGTCGGCGCGGGTAACGGCGCAGATATAGCCGCCGTGGGGGCTGGGGTGGTGGGTGTGGTAATCTTTCATGAGTTGATGAGGCCGTGGTCTCGGAAGCTGAAGTAGGGCAGGGTGCCGGTGGTGGTGCTGGTGCCGATGATGATGTGGTCCAGAATCGGGATGTGAATGGCCGTGCCGGCATTGACGAGCTCGCGGGTCAGTTCGCGATCCAGCTTGCTGGGGTTCACATCGCCGCTGGGGTGATTGTGCGCAATGATGATGGAGCAGGCATTGCCGATGATGGCCTCGCGGAACACATCGCGCGGGTGCACCATGGTGCGGTTCAGGGTGCCTTTGGAAATGGTGCAGCGGCGGATGAGGTGGCGGCGGGTGTCCAGCAGGAGGACGACGAAGTTTTCCTGCTGCTCGTAGCGCAAATCTCCGGCCAGGTATTCGTAGACGGCTCCCGGCGTGCTCAGGTCTTCCTTGGTGAGCTTTTCTTTGACGGCGCGGTGGCCCAGTTCGAAAACAGCGGCCAGTGTGGAGGCTTTGGCGGCCCCGATACCCTTGCAGCATTTGGTGATTTCGCGTGCTTCCATGCGCCCCAGTGCGGTGAGTGAACCGGCAGCGCGTTTCAGGCGTGCGGCCAGTTCGAGCACGTTGCAGCCTTTCATGCCGGTGCGCAGGAAAATGGCGATGAGCTCTTCGTCGCTCAGGGAGCTGCGGCCTTTCTGCATCAGTTTTTCGCGAGGGCGCTCGTCCTCTGCCATATCCAGCAGCTTCAGCGGGGCTGTTTCATCGGGGTGTTCCATAGCTTGCTGCTCACTATACACGAAATGCGGGCATCTGTGAAGCTAAAACGCTTCGGCGTGAATTATTTGCTTGCGCTGCGTGGCATGGCAGTGTAAAATGGCCGCGGCTCGGTGTTGCTGCATGGCAGTGGCAGTGAGGCATGTGGGGCAGGAAGCACGTGATTCTGCTCCACGGAACCAAGGAAGGCAGCGGCCGGTACCGGCCTCCGGCGGTGAAGATGGAACCGGCATTCAGAAGAGAAAGAAAATAAAAAATGAGTATACATTCCGTTACTTGTGCCGTTGGCACAAACCCCATCACCATTGAAACGGGCAAGCTTGCCCTTCTGGCCGATGGTGCCGTTACTGTCCGTTGTGGTGATACCGTGGTGCTGGTCACCGTAGTGAGCGCTACCAAGATTAAGGAAGGCCAGACCTTCTTCCCCCTTTCGGTGGAATACAAGGAGAAGGCTGCTGCCGCGGGTATGTTCCCCGGTGGTTACTTCAAGCGCGAAGGTCGCCCCACGGAGAAGGAAATTCTGACCTGCCGCATGACGGACCGCCCGCTGCGTCCCATGTTCCCGAAGGGCTATTTCTATGATACGCAGGTGATTTCCCTGCTTATGGCTGCAGACGGCGAGAACGAGCCTGATATTCTGAGCATCAACGGCGCCTCTGCTGCCTGTGTGATTTCTGATCTTCCCTTTGCTGAGCCCGTGGGCGCTGTGCGCGTGGGCCGTATCGATGGTGAGTTCGTGATTAACCCCACCAATTCCCAGCGTGCAGATTCTGACCTTGATCTGGTGTATGCCGGTTCCAAGGACCAGGTGATTATGATTGAGGGTTCCGCCAAGGAGCTTCCCGAGGAAGATTTCATTGCTGCTCTGCACTTTGCTCAGGAGCACGTGGCTAAGATCTGCGCCGCCCAGGAAGAGCTGCGTGGTATCTGCGGCAAGCCCAAGCGCGAGTATGAGCTGACCGTGGCCAAGCCTGAGCTGCTGGAAATCGGCTACCAGGTGGCCGGCGATCGCATCGAGGAGGCTATTTACGCCCCGAACAAGATTCAGCGCCAGAAGCAGACGGGCGCCCTGCGCGATGAGGTGGAGGCTGCCATTAAGGCTACCTACCCCGAGGCTACTGACTTCGACGTGGAGCAGGTGTTCGAGTACATTCAGAAGAAGGCTTTCCGTATTTCCATCATGGAGCAGGACAAGCGCGCTGATGGCCGCGCCATCAAGCAGCTGCGCCCGCTGCAGGCTGAGGTGAACGTGCTGCCCCCGGTGGTGCACGGCTCTGCCCTCTTTGCCCGCGGTGAGACCAAGTCTGTGTGTCTGGCTACGCTGGCTCCCGTGGAGGAGAAGCAGTACCTGGACAACTACACCGGCTCTGTGGATGAGAAGCGCTTCATCCTGCACTACAACTTCCCCCCATTCTCTGTGGGTGAAACCGGCCGCTTCGGTGGTCAGAACCGCCGCGAGATTGGTCACGGCGCCCTGGCTGAGCGCTCCATTGCCCCGGTGATTCCGGATGAGAACGACTTCCCCTACGCCATTCGCGTGTCCTCCGAGATTATGGAATCCAACGGTTCCACCTCCATGGCCTCTGTGTGCGCCGGCACTATGTCCCTGCTGGCAGCCGGTGTGCCGCTGAAACGCCCGGTTTCCGGTATCTCCGTGGGTCTGGTGACTGAGTTTGAGAACGAGGGTGATCGCGAGCCCAAGCGTTACAAGACGCTGCTCGACATCATTGGTTCCGAGGACTTCTACGGCGATATGGACTTCAAGCTCTGCGGTTCTTCCGTGGGTGTGACCGGCTACCAGCTGGACCTCAAGCTGCCCGGTATTCCGCTGTACATTCTGGAAGACGCCATTCACCTGGCCCGCAAGGGTCGCCTGGATGTGCTCGACACCATGAATGCCTGCATCCCCGGCCCGCAGGCTATGAGCCCGAATGCCCCGCGCATCGAGTCCACCAGCATTCCTCAGGATCGCATCGGCGAGCTTATCGGCCCCGGCGGTAAGAATATCAAGGCGCTGCAGGCTGAGACCGGCACGGATATCAACATCGAGGAAGATGGCACCGTGCGCATTTACGGCAGCCGTCAGGAAGGCGTGGAACGCGCTCTTTACCTCATCGACCGCATGTTCAAGGAGATTGAAGTGGGTGAAACCTACGAGGGTAAGATTGTTTCCACCAAGGAGTTCGGTGCCTTCATGGAAGTGCTGCCCGGCAAGGACGGTCTCATTCACATCTCTGAGCTGGCCGAAGGCCGCACTCAGAAGACTGAGGATGTGGTGAAGGTGGGCGATATCGTGACCGCCAAGTGCATCGGTATTGATGACAAGGGCCGCGTTAAGATGTCCATGCGAGCCGCCGCTCGCGACCGCAAGGCTAAGGAAGCTGCCGAAAAGGAGTAATTCCGCCGCCGAATTAGTAGATTTCAGGCTGCCTTCTGCGTAAGTGGAAGGCAGCTTTTTCGCGCCACGGTGTAGAAAGTGTAAAAAAAATGCCGATACAGGATTTTTTTGATTGCATTTGGTGGCGTTCTGGTATAGATATATTAGCGAACAGCTGCAAATTTTTACTTACACCATGTGGAAATACATCATCATCGCCGCCGTCGTGCTCTTCCTGGGGGCATGTTTCCTTTTTTATAAGAACAATGAAGCTCTCACCGGCCCGGAGGGCGAGGTAGCTGCGTACCAGTCCCAGTTTGACATGGCCAAGAAGAAGGCTGTGGATATTGAGAAGGACAAGGCCATCAAGCGCTATGCCGAGTTGCGTACTGCCTACTTCAAGCAGCAGAGCGACAAGTACAACGAGGAACGCGCCGCTATTGAGGCTGAGGACGCTCCTTTTGATCAGGAAATCACGAAGGCCAATGCTGACCTGGAAGCGGCAAAGGCTGATTTCAAGCGCTACAACGACGAGTTTAAGGTGTTCCAGAAGAATGCCTCCGAGGCTGCCGGTGTGGAGGATGCTTCCGATGATGAGGAGGGACTGAGGCTGATTGGTCAGCGCATTGCTGAGCTTGTGGAATCCAACAATGCTCTGGAAGCTCAGGCTGCTGCTGAGGAAAAGATGACCAGTGATCTGGGCGCCGAGACAGAGAAGACTTTGGCTATGATTGAGGCTGCCAAGAAGCTGGCCGCTGATCGCATGGCTCGTCTCTCTCCGGTCGAGCTTAAGTGCTCCGTGGTTACAGCTGACCCCACCTGGGACTACGTGATTCTTGACGGCGGTATCGACAAGGGTATCGTGATTGGTTCCCGGCTGGCCGTGATGCGCGGCGATCAGAAGGTGTGTGAGCTTTCTGTGACCCTGGTGGAGAGCAATAAGTCCAGCTGCGACGTGGTGTACAGCACCATGCGTCCCGGCGATAAGGTGCGCCCCGGCGATACGGTTGTTTCTGTCCGCAATAACTAAGAATTTACCTACTTATACCCCAAGTTATGAAAATCTCTCAACTTCTTGCTTCTATTCTGGTGCTTCTGGCGGGTGGTGCAGCTATCATGTATTCCGCCGATCAGCAGAAGGTTATGGATGTGATGATTGCCACACATGGTGGCGGTCAGCAGGTGGATGCCACCAGCGCTACCGGTCTGCGCAAACTGAATCAGGACCTCGATGCTGAGCGTGGCACGGTTTCTTCCGAACGCGCCGCTGCGGTGAAGGGTGCTGAGGCTGCCCGCGTGGAAATGCGTGACAGCCAGGTAAAGCGTGATGAAGCTCAGGCTAAGCTTGATGAACACAAGACTTCTCTGGAAGGAGTGCGCAGTAAGGTGGAGGCTATGAATAAGAGCGTTGAGGAGCTTCGCGCTTCTCTCGAATCTGCCATGGCTGAAATCAAGTCTTCTGCTTCCCTTGACCTGGGTGCAGGTGCTTCTACCGAGGCTGTGCTGGAAAGTATCCGCGGCATTGTAGAAAAGGAACAGAAGCGCACCGAGGAAATTACCGAGAAGCTCAACGACTGGCAGGCTGCCCGCACTGCTGCCACGGAGAAACTGGCCAAGGAGAAGGTGGAGCTTAACCGCCTGACCGCCATCAACGACAAGTTCTTCACGGATTATTCCAAGAACGATGACGAGTATCCGCTGCTGGCCGCTGACAGCCGCTGGAAGTTCGTGGTGTTCAATGTGGGCCCGGAAAGCGGTCTGATTGCCGGTGATGCTACCCCGCTGCTGGTGAAGCGCGGCGATGTGGTGGTGGCTCCGCTGCGCATCGTGACCATTTCCAAGGGCATGGTGGTGGCCGAGTACGATCCCAAGCAGCTGGTTCCCGGTGTGCGTCCCGAGGTGGGTGACCGCGTGTTCCGCGTGAAGCCGCTGGGCAACTGATGCTTGCCGTGCAGGTATAACACAAGACTTTCGCCGCCTGCCCGGTTTCGGACAGGCGGCTTTTTATAACATGTTAGCAAATAAGAAAATGATGAAGAAAATGCTCCTTCTGGCGCCGCTTGCAGCGGTGATGATGTGCTCCTGCCAGCCGCCTATGCCGGCTGTGCCCCCCAGCAATCGCGAAGTGGTGGGCCCGCGAGGTTCTTCCGATGCGGTGAAACCCTGGAACAACACCACCCGCAAGGAAGGCGAGGCTGTGCTGGGCCCGCTGGGTGATATGAACCGCCGCTAAGCTGCAGCTGTGAGACGCGCGGAACGAGCTCGCATTGTGCTGGAAGAGCTGGAGCGCGGCATTCCGGAGCCGGAGGTGCCGCTCCACCATCACGATGCGTTTACGCTGCTGGTGGCGGTGATGCTCTCGGCCCGCTGCACGGATGCTCGTGTGAATCTGGTGACTCCGGCGCTGTTTGCGCTGGCGCCGGATGCTGCCGCCATGGCTGCGCTGGAGTGGCAGCAGGTGCAGCCGTTGATAGCCACCTGCGGGCTCACGGAGATGAAGGCTCGCCGCCTGGTGGAAACGGCCCGGATTCTGGTAGAGCGCTACAATGGGCAGGTGCCTTCCACCTTTGGGGAGCTGGAAGCGCTTCCCGGGGTGGGGCACAAGACGGCCAGCGTGGTGATGAATCAGGCGTTCGGCTACCCCGCTTTCCCGGTGGATACGCACATTTTTCGCCTTGCCCGGCGCTGGGGCCTCTCGCGAGGCAGGACGGTGGAGGCAGTGGAGGCCGATTTGAAAAAATGCTTCCCCCGGGAGACCTGGGGCAAGCTGCACCTGCAGATGGTGCTTTGGGGGCGGCAATACTGTCCGGCTCGGGGTTGCAAGCCTGCCTGTGCGGTCTGCGAGCGGCTTTTGTCATAAAAAATGCCGGGTTTCCCCTGATTGTGCTTGACCTTTTGGGTAAAAAGTAGTTTGATTGGCGGTCATCCGCATTCACAGTCATGCTAGTTTGTCAGTTAAAATCCAAGATTCACCGCGCCATGGTCACACGTGGCGACGTGGAGTACGAGGGCAGTATTGAGATTCCGCAGGATTTAGTGGAAGCCGCCGGGCTCTGGCCGGGGGAGAAGGTGCTGGTCGCATCGGTTACGAGCGGTAATCGTTTCGAGACCTATGTGTTGGTCGGGCCTCCCGGAACTGGGCAGATTATCGTGAATGGCGCTGCCGCCCACCTTATCGGCAAGGGGGAGCGCATTATCGTCATGAGCTTTGCCTGGGATGATAAGCCTATTACCCCCAAGCGCGTCATCTGCAATGAATTGAATGAAATCATTGCCTGATTCCTTTACAAAACCTTTCAAATAAGATATAATCCCCGCCATGCTTAACGCCGCTATTTACATTGTTTTTGCTATTCTGCTGATTGTCTGCGCTTTGCTTCTGCTGGTGGTGCTCATGCAGCGCCCGAAGCAGGAAGGCCTGGGTGCCGCATTCGGAGCCCAGATGACGGACCAGGCCTTTGGTGCCCAGACCACAGACGTGCTTAAGAAGGGCACGGTGCTGTTCGGCACGCTTTTCATGGGGCTGTGCTTTGTGCTGGCTGTGCTGATGAATGCCCGCTTCCAGCGCAGCAAGTCTGACCTGAATGTGAAGCAGGTGGAGGCTCCTGTGACGGCTCCGGCTGAGGCTCCTGCCGCGGCTCCGGTGGAGAATCTGGAGAATCTGGCTCCTGCTCCTGAGGCGCCGGCAGATACGACTCCCGCAGCCTCGGTGGAAGGGCCTGAGGGTCTGCCCACCCCGGCGGTCGATGCGGCCCCGGCAGAGCAGCCTGCTGCTTAATCATTCACCCGATAGCGCTCATGCAGTTCGGTAGCACGACAGAGTTGAATGCCGAGGCTGCAAATGCCGCGGTGCAGGGTACTTTGCTGGCTCAGCTTACCCAGAAAACCACCCGCACCACCAAGACAGGCAAACCGTTTCTTGAAATCGTGCTGGCAGATGCTGCCGGCACGATTTCGTTCAAAATATGGGAAACCTCCCCCTGGTACACCGATTTTGACATGCTGGAGGTGCCCGCCGCCGTGGCTGTGACCGGGCAGTGGCAACTCAGCCAGTACGGCATGGAGCTGGGGGATGCCTACCTGCGCCCGCTTGCGCCCGAGGAAGAGGAACAGGTGCTTACCGGAAGTCCGGAACTGGTGGCTCGCCAACAGCGCGACTGGGAGACTATCTGCTCCTTTGTGGAGGAGATGAAAGACCCGCGACTGGCCGGTGTGTGCCGCCTTTTTCTGCAGCAGCAGGAGAAACGCTTCCGGCGTGCTGCGGCTGCCCGCAATTTTCACCACGCCCGCCGCGGCGGTCTTGTGGAGCATATCGCCAGTGTGATGCGTGTGGCGGCAGCCCTCTGCAGTGTGTATCCCGACCGCCTGAATCGCGATCTGGTCATGGCCGGTGCTTTGTTGCATGATTGTGGCAAGATCGTGGAGAATGATTACGAGGAGCACAGCCTGGAGATGCCCTACACCGAATCCGGCGAACTGCTCAGCCACATCCCCATGGGGATAGAAATCATCAACAAGCTCTGGAGCTGCATGATGACTCCGGAGCGCCGAGCCGAGTGGAAGGGGCTGGTGCCGGCTTCTGACCAGGTGCGTCTGCATCTGCTGCACCTGGTGGCCTCGCATCATGGCATGCTGGAGTATGGCTCCCCGGTGCTGCCCAAGGTACCTGAGGCACTCATTCTGCACCACGCTGATAATGTGGATGCCAAGATGGAGATGTTCCGCGCGGCCTATGAGAGCGCAACTCCGCTTTCGGAACGGGTGTTGCAGCGCAAGTCGCCGATGCAGACCAACGTGGTGCTGCCGCTGCCGGAGGTGCAGTTATGATGGAGGCTCTGCTCAGTCTGGTAGCACTGGGCGGGCTGCTCATGGTATCACAGCTCAGTCCAGGGCCGGATGTGTTTTTTGTATTTCGCACGGCTCTGGCGCAGGGGTTCCGCGCCGGGAGTGCCGTGGGTGCTGGTATTGCCGCGGGCTTTTTTATTCAGGCTGCGCTGGTGGCCTGGGTGGGGGGCTGGCTGATGGCGCAGCCCTGGAGCCAGTGGGTGCTGTATGCTGCTGCGGCGTGGCTGCTGTATCTGGCCTGGAAGATTTTTCCGCGTAAGCGGGTAGCTGTAGGGCAGGATAAGCTTGAAACAAGCGCGCGCGAATCCATTCCGGTGCTGTTCGGACAGGGGTTCCTTTGCAATATTCTGAATCCTAAGTGCACGCTGTTTATCTGCGGACTGGCAATCGGGCCTATTGAGCAGTTCGGTGGGCATTTTGCCTGGTATGCGCCTGCGGTGGTGCTGGTGCTCACGGGGGCTGGGCTCTTCGGCTGGGTGCTCTGGAGTGCTCTGCTGCAATGGGCTCCGGTACGCAGCTTCTACCTGCGCCATACGATGGCGTTTGATGCTGCCTTTTCCGTGCTGCTTGCGGTTTTTGCATTGTGGCTGGCCGCGACGGTGTAGAATTTGGCACACGTGTCCCAAAGTTTGAGTACGGAGCTCGATAAATTGGAATTTGTGGAGTAGTTTGCGGAGCGTCAGCGTAGCGGAATTTTGAGCCCGTCAGGGCGGCATATTCTTAGCCCAGGGTGCAGCCGCGATAGCGGCGGAAC
>JAGBDZ010000087.1 GCA_017937215.1 Akkermansia sp.
CGGGGTTCTGATATGTTCTTCGTTTTACCCAGGGTTCCGCCGCTGCGCGGCTGCACCCTGGGCTATGATTATGCCGCCCTAACGGGCTCAAATTTCCGCTCGCCTGCGGCTCGCCCAATTCCAATTTATTGCGCAGGGGGGGGCTTCTTCCAAAATGTTGCTGATATTTCTTTTCTCTACAAAATCTTTGGGACACGCGTGTTTTTCGGGCATGAGAATTCGTTTCCGCTTGCATTGATTTGCAACACGCGGTAAAATAGGCAGCGTGAACGGAATCGACATGCAGGAAGCAGGCCGGAGGGCCTACCGGGCCATGGTGATGGCGCGGGCCTTTGACACCAAGATTTCCGCGCTCTACAAGGCCGGCAAGATATTCGGCGGCGTGTTTCTGGGGCGCGGGCACGAGGCCGTGGCCGCCTGCGAGGCTGTATTCCTGACCCGCGGGGAGGATGTGTACACCCCCTTCATCCGCGAACAGGCCGGGCGCTGCGCCTGGGGCGACAGCGTATTGGAAAGTGCGCGTTCCTACCTGGGCAGCATCGAGGGGCGCATGCGCGGGCGCGACAGCAATGTGCACTGGGGTTGCCCGGAGCACGGCAACCCCGCCCCCATTTCGCACCTGGGAGCCATGGTCTCCGTGGTGGCGGGCATGATGCTGGCCAAGCGGTTCAGGGGCGAGACCGGACGCGTGGGCGTGGCCTGCATCGGCGATGGCACCACCTCCGTGGGCGCCACTCACGAGGCGGTGAACCTCATTGCCGTGGAAAAGCTGCCCGTGGTCATTGTGGTGACCAATAACCAGTTTGCCTACTCCACCCCGAACCGTCAGGAGTTTGCAGCCGACCTCATGGACCGCGGCCGCGGCTACGGGCTCACCTGCCACGAATGCGACGGCACCGATTTCATGGCCACACTGACCACCATGCAGCGCGCCATTTCCGCCGCCCGCGCAGGGGAAGGCCCGCAGTGGGTCGTGGCCAATACGCTGCGCATGTGCGGCCACGGCGAGCACGACGACGCAGCCTATATCCCGGAGGAAGTAAAAGCCGCCTATGCTGATAAGGAACCGCTGGCCGTAGCGCGCCGTCAGATGCTGGAAGCCGGCTGGATAACGGAAGAAGAAGCCGCCGCCTGGGACGATGAATGCCGCGATGAAGTGCAGCGGCTGGTAGCCCAGGCCCAGCGCGAGAAAACCCCGAACCCCGCAGACGAGGACTGGCGCGCCACCTCGTGGAACCCCGAATACTGATTTTCCCCGACCATGAGCGTAACCTACATCGATGCGATACACCAGGCGCTGGATGAACTCCTGGCGGAAGACCCGGCCGTGTTCCTGCTGGGTGAGGATATTGCCGGCAAATTCGGCGGCGCCTTCAAGGCCACCAAGGGACTGGATGCCAAATACCCCGGGCGCGTGATGAACGCCCCCATTGCCGAAGACGCCATTGCCGGCGTGGGTATCGGCGCCGCGCTGGGCGGCATGAAACCGATTCTCGAAATGCAGTTTGCCGATTTCGGCACCCTGGCCCTGAACCAGACCGGCAACAACGCCGGCGCCCATTTCTACCGCACCGGCATGCCGGTGAACATCACCCTGCGCATGCCCTGCGGCGGCACTCCCGGCGGCGGTCCCTACCACAGCCAGAGCCTCGAAGCACTCTTTGCGCACTACCCGGGGCTGCATGTCTTCACCCCCGCCACCGTGGCCGATGCCTACTACATGCTCAAGCAGGCGGTGCAGATTCCTGACCCCGTGGTGTTCCTGGAGCACAAGTTCCTCTACCGCTGGCTGAAAGCCGATACCTGGGTGGACCCGAATCCCCTGCCCATCGGCCAGGCCCGCATTGCCCGCCCCGGCCAGCACGCCACCGTGGTGACCTTCTCCGCCATGGTGCCGGAGGCTCTGCGCGCCGCCGAGGAACTGGCCGCCACCAGTGGTTATGAACTCGAGGTGGTGGACCTGCGCAGTGTGAAGCCGCTGGATGTGGAGACTATTCTGGATTCCGTAGCCCGCACCGCCCGCCTGCTGGTGGTGAGCGAAGACTTCCCCTGGGGTGGTGTGGCGGCCGAAGTGGTGGCGCAGGTGAGTGCGCATGGTTTCCACCTGCTGGATGCCCCGCCCCTGCGTCTCAGTGCGCATGATACCCCGATTCCGGCCCACCCGGATTTATGGAAGGCGCACCGCCCGAGTGCCGCCAGCATCGCCGAAGCAGCCCGATACCTCATTTCCCTCTAAATTTTTTCCCAAGCCATGCCACAAGTTCCCATTCTCATGCCCCAGCTGGGCGAATCCATAGCCGAAGCCACCATCATGCAGTTACTGGTGAAACCCGGCGACTCCGTGCAGGCCGACCAGGAGGTGTTCGAGGTCGAAACCAACAAGGCGGTCATGGGTGTGACCACCGTGTGCGGCGGCACTATCGTCTCGCTGGATGTGAGCGCCGGCGAAACCGTGCCCGTGGGTGCCATCATGGGTATCATCGAAGCCACGGAGGAAGAAATTGAGCGCTCCGGCGCCACCCCGCTGGGCGAAGGTGCCGCCCCTGCCCCGGTGGAAGCCCCCGCAGCTGAAAAGAACACCGGCCAGGACGGCGCCCACTTCCGCACCGAAGGCGAATTCCGCGAAGGGATGCCCGGCGGCGGCCGTCGCAAGGCGCTGGGCGAAGGCGGCCGCGGGCTGCCCGTGCCCATGGGCAAGCGCGGCTCACGCTTCCTCTCCCCCCGCATCCGCGCCCGCATGGATGAACTCGGCATCACCGAGGCAGACATGGCCTACGTCATCGGCACCGGCCCGAATGGCCGCATCACCATCGATGACTTCGAGAGCTTCATCAACTACGTGGACGGCTGGCCCTCGCACCCGGCCTCGCCCATGCGCCGCAGCGTGGCCAGCAGCATGCAGCGCACCTGGCGCCGCCCCATTGCCAGCTGCGGGCGTCCCATCTTCATGGCGCCCATCATCCTGCACCGCAAGAACCACCCGCGCAAGCCGGGTATCACCCTCTATTTCCTGCGTGCCCTGGCCCTGGCCCTGGCCGAGGCCCCGGAATGCGCCGGCTACATGGTGGGCGGCCGCATCCTGACCCCGCGGCGCATTGACCTGGGCGTGGCCGTGCAGGTGGCAGACGGCGTGATGGTGCCGGTCATGCGCAACGTGAATGAATACACGCTGAATGAACTGGTGGATGAATACAACAAAGTCGTGAAACAGGCGCGCGACCGCCGCCTGGACCCCGCCTACCAGGGCGGCGGCATTGCCACGGTCTCCAACTTCGGCGGGTTCGGCCTCACCGATGCCACCCCCATGCCTCTGCCCAGCGAAAGCCTCATCCTGGGGGTGGGCGCTGTGCAGAAAGTGCCGGTGTGGAGCGATGAGGTGGAGTGCTTCCTGCCGGTGGAACAGGCCAGGATTGTGGCTTCCTTCGACCACCGCGTGGTAGACGGCGGCGATGTAGGCCGCCTCATGCTGCGCATTGCGCACTACCTGGAGCACCCGGAATTCCTGTAATTTCAAGTCTTTTTCCATGACCGGAGAGCCACAGAACATGGTGCTGGGCATCATCGCATGTGCGGGTGAGTTCCCGCGCATGGTGATTCAGGGTGCGCGCCGCGCCGGCGTGCGCGTGGTGGCTGCCGGTGTGCGCGGCGCCGTGGGTAAGGAAATCCCCGGCATGGTGGATGCATACAAAAGCTTCCGCGTGGGAGCCATTGAAGCCCCGGCCCGCTTCTTCAAGGAACAGGGAGTCACGCACGTGATGCTCACCGGGCAGATTAAACCCGCCTGCATCTACACCATGTGGCCGGATGCCACCGCCCGCCGCCTGCTTGGCCAGCTGGACCGCCGCAACGCCCATACCATCTTCACCGCCGCGTGCAATTTCATCGCCTCCCACGGCATGGCGGTGCTCCCCTCCATCACCTTTATGGAGGACCACCTGCCGGCACCGGGCCACCTGGCTGGACCTGCCCCCACCGCCGAACAGCTGGAGGAAGCCCGCTTCGGCCTGGGCATGGCTCGCGAAATCGCCCGCCTCGATATCGGCCAGAGCATCATCGTGCACGGTCACCGGGTCGTCTGCGTGGAAGCCTACAAGGGCACAAATGAATGCCTGCATGCCGGCGGCCACCGCCCGCACAGTGTCACCCTCTGCAAGGTCACCAAACCCGGGCACGATATGCGGTTCGACGTGCCCTGCATCGGCACCGGCACGATTCACAACGCCATCAAGGCCAACGTGAAGCACATTGTTTTCGAGGCACACCGCACCATCCTCTTCCAGCGCGAGGAGGTAGTAAGGCTCTGCAACGAGCACGGCATCACCCTGCATGCCATGGAAGTGCCTCTGCCCGCACAGGAAGGGAATGACCCCGGCCACATTGCCACCGATGAGGCACACGCCGCCGCCATGGCTGCTGAGATTGAAGCGCTGGGCATAGGCCACTGCGCTGTGGTGTGCGATGGCGTGGTCATCGCCGTGGATGATGCGGATGGCCCATTGAAATGTATCCGCCGCGCGGGGGCCTACATGAAGCGGCTGCGCTTTGCTCGGCTCATCAACTGGCTGTGCCGCGTGCTGCTGGGGCGCCCCGGCACACCACCTGCCCCCATGGTGCTGGTATCCACCATCCCGCTCAGCGCCGAAGAAAAAGCCGCCGCCCGAAAAGCGGGCATACATGTATGCGGGTGAGAGATGATTTCGCCCTTGATTAAAGCCCCGCCATCTGCTAGCATAGCGGCTCGCCGACCATGAAGACACGCACCATATCATTCCGCTGCCCGGAGGAAATCTTCGAAGAGATGAACCAGCTCTGTTCTGACCAGCAGATGGAGCGCAGCGCCTTCATTGTTCAGGCCCTGCAAAGTCTGTTCAGCAGCCTGGCTGAGCAGGGAATCGGCGCCACGGACGAGAGCGCCGCCGCCCCGGACACAAACGAAGCATAACCCCGCGTATGGCGCGTATTCTCACAGCCCTGAGTGGCGGCGTAGACAGCGCCGCAGCCGCAGCCCTGCTCGTGGAGCAAGGGCACGAAGTCGTGGCGGCCTACATGAAAAACTGGGTGAATGAGGAGAACATACCCGGCGAATGCCCCTGGGAGCGCGATATTGAGGATGCCCTGGGGGTTTGCCGCAAGCTCGGCATCGAGTTCCGCGTGGTGGACCTCATTGAGCAGTACCGCCAGCGCATCGTCAATTACCTGATTGAGGGCTACCGCAACGGCTCCACTCCGAACCCGGATGTACTCTGCAACCGCGAGATGAAGTTCGGGGTGCTGCTGGACTACGCACTGGAGCAAGGGTTCACCGGCGTGGCCACCGGCCACTATGCCCAGCGGCTCGATGTGCCCGGCGAGGGCAGCTACGTGCTCCGCGGGGTCGATGTGAATAAGGACCAGTCCTACTTCCTGGCCCTGATGCGCCCGGAACAAGTGGCCCACGCCATCTTCCCCGTGGGCGGCATCACCAAACCCCAGGTGCGCGAGATTGCCCGCCGCTTCAACCTGCCCAACGCAGAGAAGAAGGATTCCCAGGGTATCTGCTTCATCGGCCAGGTGAAGATGAGTGATTTCCTGCGCCACTACCTGCCCGATAACCCCGGCGACATCGTCGATATCAACGGCCGCATACTCGGCCGGCACGATGGGCTGCACCTCTTCACCATGGGCCAGCGCAAGGGACACCATGTGGCCTCCCCACGCGAGGGCGTGGCCTATGTGGTGGTCGGTAAGGATCTGGAGCGGAACCGCCTCATCCTCGGTTACGAAGGTCAGGAAACCCCGGGGCTCTATACCCGCAGCGCCATTGTCGGCGGCATTTCCAACACCCTCGCCCCCCTGCCCGAACGCGTCATGGCCCAGCCCCGCTACCGAGCCGCTGCCGTGCCTGCCACCTGCACCCACTTGGGCGGCGGCAAAGTGCAACTCGATTTCGATACCCCCGTGCGTGCCCTGGCCCTCGGCCAGGTGTGCGCCTTCTATGCCCCGGATGACAAACGCGGAGAAAAGTTGTTGGGCGGCGGATTCTTCGAAGTCCGAACGAAGTGAGTACCTTACAACTCCCAATCAACGTCGATGCGCTCGGGCTCGCCCTTTTTATTCTCGTACATCACGTAGCCGTTCTGCGCGCCAAACTTGTACACCTCCATGGTGACCTTCACATCGTAGCAGCAGTAGCGGGCAATATCGAGCATCTTCTGCGCCTCGCCGGTTTTCTCATACTCGGCCCACCACTTGAGGGCATCCGTTCCTTCGGCTGTCTTGGAATTGCCACCCAGAGTAACCTTGGCCACTGAGTCGAGCTTGAGGCGGTGCCCCAGGCGGGAGGAGAGGTAGGTGCAGATATCGAGATTGTTAGTCACATCGGCCACGGTCCAGAAGGTGAAAGCCTGGAGCACACCATAGTCGAATCCGACGTGGTTGTAGCCCACCACCAGGTCGGCATTGCGCAGCTCCTCAATGAGTTCGGGCATCTGCTCCTCGGTGTAGATGTGGTAGGCATCATCCTTGGTGGAAAAGGTGACCGCCACGGATACACCCATCTTGGCAGTTTCATGCCAGCCGCCGACTTCGGCAGCAGAGCGACGGGTTTCCAAATCAAAGTAGACGATATTTTTCATAACTGACCTTCGGGCAGGGTACGCCGCAGCCCTTCATAGAGCATAATGGCAATAGAGGTGGAAAGATTGAGCGAGCGGGCGCGCTCACCAGGCATGGGAATGCGCAGGGCGGTTTCGGGATGAGCAGCAATCCAGCGCTCCGGAAGCCCCTTGGATTCCGGGCCGAACACGAAGTAATCACCATCCTGCAAGGGGAGTGAGGGTTCCCAGATGCTGTGGGTAGCCTTGGTGGACAAATACCAGAACCGGGAGCCGGGAGCCGCGGCAGCCTCCAATTCCTCCAGGGAATCCCAGAGCTGCAGGTCGACGTGTTTCCAGTAATCCAGCCCGGTGCGGCGCACGTGTTTTTCATCCAGACTGAAGCCCAGTGGCTTAATCAGGTGCAGCCGCGCATCCGTAGCCACAGCCAGGCGGCCGGCAGCCCCGGTATTGTGCGGAATTTCAGGATGAAAGAGGACAATATGAAACATACCGGCTTACTTGGCGCCTTTACCGAACAGAACGGCCGGTATCGTGCGGAAGAAGAGTTTGAAATCCAGCCACAGGCTCCACTCGTCAATATAACGCAGGTCCTTGGCTATCATGTTGTCGAAATCAGAGTTATCGCTGCGGTCCTCAATCTGCCAGAAACAGGTGAGCCCGGGCTTCACGCTCAGGCGCCGGCGGTGCTCAATCCTCGGGAAAGCCTCCGTCTCATACACCGGCAGCGGTCGCGGACCGACAATGCTCATATCGCCCACCAGAACATTGAGCAGCTGTGGCAGCTCATCAATGGAGGTCTTGCGGATAAAATGGCCGAACTTGAAGATGCGCGGGTCGTTCGTCAATTTGAAGATGGGGCCATTCATCTCGTTGCCGTATTTGGCCTTGACTTCCTCCAGGCGGGATTCGGCATCCACATACATGGAGCGGAACTTCCACATACTGAACACGCGGCCATACAACCCGGAGCGCTTCTGGCGGAAAAACACCGGCCCCTTCGGGTCGCTGATTTTGATGCCGATGGCCGCCACCAGCCAGAAAGGGGATGATGCGATAAGCAGGCACAGGGCCACCAGGCGGTCCAGCACCCCCTTGCACAGCAACGCCCACGATACCTCAGGCGTGGAGCTCAGCACCACCATGCGTGTGTCTCCTACCTCGTTCATGTCCACCCGCAGACTGGATGACAAGCGATCGCGCAGCACCAGATTCACATCAATACCCTGCACTTCGCACTGCTCAATGAGCGGGGCAAAATCATGGTGAGCGGCCAACCCGCCAAACACATAAAGAGCCGTCACATTGTGCTGCTCAATAAGAGTCTGCAGTTCCTCTTCGTGCGGCGCAGCATCGCAGAAACGCCCCACCACCTTGAAATTGCAGCGCCAGTGTTCCGGGAGCGATTCCCAGCCAGTCTGCACCGCTGCCGAGTCACCCACCAATACCACCTGGCGTCGGAATGCATCTGAACGGTGCAGATTGATGAACCTGGTGAGTGAGTAACGCAGAAAAATTACCAGGATTATACCCACCAGGTTTACCAACAGAATCTTACTGTTGTGAATATCACTCTCCATGGCAACCGTATAGATGCCCATGGCGCAGAGAAAATAGGTGCCGAAAGCCAGAAGCTGACGCATCGCCGTAGCCAGGCGCTGCAAGTTCTGCTTGTGATAAAAGCCCACATGGCGCAGGATGATGGGGATAGACATCAGGGCTGCACCGGCCAGAAAAGGCGACGCCAGCAGGATATTGAAAACTTGCCCTTGTTTCCATCCGAACAGCGGAGCAATCCAATTGGTCACACAGGGAGAATAATATGCAAATATCGCAGCCAATGCTAAATCAAGCAATGGATACAGACGCAACCAATAAAACCTGCTACTTCCCACCATGTCGTGTCCGGTGAGTCTAGCACCCTCCGCCCCATCTAACAAGAAAAAAAGCCCTTTGCTGGCATAAAAAATCTTTAGACTTGAAAGGAAAAGCGCATTTTTGTAGTATATATCTCGTATGAACTTGCTCAAAAGCATGACCGCTGTGATTGCAATGACCGGGGCCCTGGCAATGGGGCAGAATGCGTATGAACCGCATCCCGACTGGGAAAACCCGCAGAATCTCTCCCAAGGCCGCGAGGAGGCCCGCGCGTTCTATGTTCCCTTTGCCAACCGCGCCGAGGCGCTCAAGGGGCACCGCAATGATTCCTCCCTGGTGCTTTCCCTGAACGGCAACTGGAAGTTCCACTGGTCCCCCAGCCCGGAGCAGCGTCCGCTTGATTTCTACAAACCCGAGACCGATGTGAGCCAGTGGGCTGAAATTGATGTGCCCAGCAACTGGCAGATGCGCGGCTACGGCACCCCCATCTACAGCAACCAGCGCTATACCTTTGTGCGTGACTGGCCGCGCGTGATGACCAAGCCCCGCAACAAGGATGAAGAGCGCTACACCTGCCCCGCCACCGAGCCGAACGCCGTGGGCAGCTACCGCCGCAATGTGGACCTGCCGGCCGACTGGAACGGCCGCCAGGTATTCCTGCGTTTCGACGGTGTGGATTCCTTCTTCTATCTCTGGGTGAATGGCGAGAAGGTCGGCTTCTCCAAGGACAGCCGCACCGCCGCCGTGTTCGATATCACGAAATACCTGAAGCCCGGCACCAACGTGATTGCGGCCGAGGTCTACCGCTACAGCGATGGCTCCTACCTGGAATGCCAGGATATGTGGCGCCTCTCCGGTATCTTCCGCGATGTGTACATGTACACCACCCCCAAGGTGCAGATTCGCGATTTCTTCGTACACACCGATTTTGACGGCCAGCCCGGACAGAAGGACTACAGCCGGAGCCAGCTGAGCATCGAGGTGAATGTGGACAACCGCAGCACTGCCGCCGGCAAGACTACCGTGGAAGGTGAACTCATCGATGCCGCCGGCAAGACCGTGGCCACCATGAGCAGCCCCGCACTGGAAATCACCCCCGGCGCCGAGGTAAAGACCACCCTGGCCACCACCATTGAGAACCCGGCCCTCTGGAGCGCCGAAAAGCCGAACCTCTACCGCCTGCTGCTCACGCTGAAGAATGAGCAGGGCGAAATCACCGAAACACTCTCCCGCAAGATTGGTTTCCGCGATGTGCAGCTGGTGGACGGCCGCTTCCTGGTGAACGGCATGCCGGTGAAGCTCAAGGGCGTGAACCGCCACGAAAGCCAGCACGCCAACGGCCACACTGTGACCGAGGAGGAATGCCGCCAGGAGCTCCTCATCATGAAGCGCGGCAATATCAACCACATCCGCAACTCCCACTACCCGCAGGTAGACCGCTTCTACGAGATGTGCGATGAGCTCGGCATCTACGTCTGCGACGAGGCCAACATTGAATCCCACGGCTACTACTACGGTGAGCTCTCCCTCTCCCACCCGGCGGAGTGGAAGGCTCAGCACGTGTGGCGCAACAAGAACATGGTGGAGCAGAGCAAGAACCACCCCTGCGTGGTCATCTGGTCCTACGGCAACGAAGCCGGCCCCGGCGATAACTTTGCCGCTGTGCGCGACTGGATTAAGCAGCGCGATACCTCCCGCCTCACCCAGTACGAGCGCAACAACGAACTGGCCGACCTCTGCTCCAACCAGTACCCCAGCGTGAACTGGACCCGCAATATCGCCAGCACCAAGCTCCAGAAGCCCTGGTACATCTCCGAATACGCCCACATCCTCTGCAACTCCATGGGCAACCTGGCCGATTACTGGGAAGCCATCGACAGCTCCGACTCCATCATCGGCGGCGGCATCTGGGAGTGGATTCACCAGAGCTATGACCAGGTAGTCACCCTGCCCAATGGTCAGAAAATCACCCGCCAGGCCTATGGCGGCGACCACGGCGAATACCCGCACGATGGTATCTTCTGCATCAAGGGCGTGATTTACAGCGACCGCACCGTGACCCCGCTCTACGATGAAATCCGCAAGGTGCAGCAGAACGCCAGCTTCACCCTGGGTGAGCTTACGGAAAAGGGTCTTACCGTCAACATCCGCAACAAGCACCTCTTCACCGATCTGGCAGAGTATGCCGGCAGCTGGAAGCTCTGCGAGGAGGGCAACACGGTGGTGCTGCAGGGCAGCTTTGAGCCCGCTGCTGCCCCGCTGAGCAACCAGCAGATCACCCTGCCGCTTACCGCAGAGCAGCTGCTCTCCCTCAAGAAGGACCGCCGCTACTACCTGACCGTGGACCTGCAGCTCAAGCAGGACACCGAATGGGCACAGAAGGGCTATGTGATTGCCACGGAGCAGATGGTACTGCCGGAAGAGATGACTGGCTTCGATGCCCGCACCAACCTCTTCCACCCCAGTGCCGCCAAGGTGGACGTGCGCAACCAGAGCGGGCAGATGCTCGTCATCGGGCCGAACTTCTCCCTCTGTGTGGATAAGGCCACCGGCGGCATCAAGAACTACATCGTGAACGGCCAGCAGCTGCTGGGCGAGAAGGCCACCGTGCACCTCAACGCCTTCCGCGCCCCGGTGGCTAATGATAAGTGGGCTATGAACCAGTGGCTGAACAACGGCCTGGGCAACCTGGAGCACGCCGCCACCCCGCTTCTGGTCGAGCGCCTGCACAACGGCATCGTGCGCATCTCCTGCGATGTGACCAGCCAGGGCACCCGCAAGGAAAACCTGAACAGCGGCGAGTACGACCAGGGCACCTACAAGGTGAAGGACCTCGGTCCCATCACTGAAAAGGACTTCAAGTTCACCACCCAGCTGGTGTACACCATCCTGCCGAACGGCTATGTGAGCGTGCAGGCCGGTATCATCCCGAGCGTGAACAAGGTGGTGCTGCCCAAGCTGGGCTACACTGTGAGCATGCCGGAGCGCTACGCCAACGTGCGCTGGTATGGCCGCGGCCCCGGCGAGAACTACACCGACCGCAAGGCCGGCTCCCACATGGGTATCTGGAACAGCACCGTGGAAGCCATGGTGGAGCGCTACCCCTTCCCCATGGAAATGGGTAACCGCATGGATACCAAGTGGGTCTCCATCACGGATAATGATGGTGTGGGGCTCCTCATCGCTGCTGAGCCGCACGAGAATTTCAACTTCTCCGCGCTGCCCTATACCGCCCGCGATATCTTCGAGGCCTCCCACCCGGAGGATGTGAAGCGCGCCGGCGCCACGGTGGTAAGTGTGGATGCCTTCACCCTGGGCCTGGGCGGTGCCGCCTGCGGCCCGCTGCCCATGGACCGCGATATCCCGCTCTCCGGGCCCACCACCTTCGTATTCTCCCTGCGCCCGGTGCTGCGCGGTGAAGATCCGGCCGAGGTAGGCCGCCGCATGCTGCCGCTCACCGGTGCTGTCACCATCTCCCGCGACAGCGTGGGCTATGTGCACGCCAGCTGCGGCTCACGCGATGCGAATATCGAGGTCACCCTGCCGGATGGCTCCCGCTTCGATTACAAGGAACCCTTCCTGCAGCGCGAGGACGGCATCGTGCGCGCCTATGCCAGCAGCCCCGGCTGCATGGACAGCGTCAGCGCCTTCCAGAACCTGCCTGAGTGGAAACCGGACAATGTGATGCGCATCACGCACTGCTCCAGCTACGCCGGCAGCAGCAACTCCCCCTGGAACCTCATCGACAGCCGCCGCGATACCTTCTGGCACTCCGAGTGGCGCGAAGAGCCCATGCCCGGGTACCCGCATGAAATCATCATCGATATGGGGGCGCTCTCCGAGCTGCGCGGCTTTGCCCTCACCCCGCGCCAGGGCCGCTCCGCCTCCCGCGCTGGTAAGATTGATATCTACCTCTCCAACGATGGCAAGACCTGGAACGCCCGGCCGGACTGCTCCATCACCATGGTGGATGAGGACAACGAGCAGCGCGTAATGCTGAAGGAAGCCGTGACCACCAAGTTCTTCAAGCTGGTGTTTGTCTCCCCGCTCTCCGGCAATGAACCTTATGCCGCTCTGGCAGAGGTGACCCCCATCGTCACCCACGTAGTGGGTGAATATCCGCCGCACGCCTTCTTCTCCGTGGCCTACGTGAGCTCTGACCTGCCCGAGGGCGGTCCCGCCCGCAACGTGCTCGATGGCAACCCCGATACCTACTGGCACACCCTCAAGGGCGTGACCCTGGCCAGCTACCCGCACGAGATTCAGCTCGATATGGGTGGCGAGCGCAAGGTGAAGGGCATCGTCTTCCAGAGCGCCAAACCGGAAGAAGCACGAGTGAAAGACTACGAAGTCTACGTGAGCCAGGACGGCAAGACCTGGGGAGAGCCCGTTGCCCGTGGCTCCATGGCCAATACGGCCGAGAAGCAGGAAGCCCTCTTCTTCACCCCGGCCACCGGCAAGTTCATCCGCTTCGTGGCTCTCAGCTCGCACGACGGCAGCGATTCCGCCGCCGTGGCCGAGCTCAATATCATTTCAGATTAAAAAACAATATATACTTTCCCAAAAGCGAACCCACCAGGCTGTGGGTTCGCTTTTTTTGTTTTTTTGCTGCTAAGTATGTATTCATCATACTTTTCGCTTTACATGATGGGCAATAATCGGATATTCTACCAGGTGATTCTGAACTCACATTATTGCTGTATCTTCAATTTTCATTTTCTTTCACCAATATGAAACTTCATCTGAATCTCACTCTGCGCCGGGCGCTCATGGCTGCCATGGCTGTCGTATCTCTGCAGACCACGCAGGCAGAATTAACAACCGAGCCGAATAATCTGCACACCTACCTCTACGGCAGCGGGGAGCTGACCCCTGATCTCTGGAACAGCATCTGGAACGCCACCCCCAAGCCCAGCACCCTCACTATCGGCAACTACCTGGGAGCGGCAGATGCCACCTTGAGCAGCAGCACCTACAACAACGGCAAGGATATCTACATCGGCGGTGTAGGCTACGACTCTAACCAGGAAGTCGCCAATGACGGCAAACTCAGCACCATCACCGGCACCGTGCTCAATGTTAACCATCTGAGCCTGGGCAACAGTCTGGTGGGAGGCACGGGCACCCTGGCCATGAACGGCGGCACCGTCAATGTGACCAGCTCTCTCTATGTCGGTGTCAACAGAGGCTGCGGTGCCATCGAGACAACCAACGGCGCTGTCATCAAGGTGGGTACCAACAAAACCGGCGCTGTCTTCACCATGAGCCACCGCAACATTTCCGGTCTCGAAGACACCGTCACTCTGAGCGGCAGCTCCATCACCGTGGGTGCCGCCGGTGGCGTGCGCGACTACACCTCCATCGGCCACAGCGCCGGCACGGCCACGCTGAATCTCGAAGCCGGCAGCACAGCCCATTTCTATGACCAGCTCCTCGTGGGTGAAATGAGCGGCAGCAATGGCACCATCAACGTGGGCAAAGGGGATACAGCCACCAGCAAGAGTACCCTCACGCTGGCCTCCACCACTGTGCTCGGCTACGAATCCGGGGCCCACGGCACGATCAACATTTATGACGGCACGGTCAACGTCGGCGCCAAGAGCAAGGATGACATCCTGGTCATCGGTCATAAGGGCTCCGGCAAGGTCAAGATTGAAGGTGGCATCCTCGATGCCGGCACGGGTACCATCCTCCTCGGCGCAGAACTGGGAGCCAATCCGGAGGACGCAGAGTCTACGCCGGATCTGCACCTGGAAGGCGGCAAAGCCATTGCGCAAAACCTCATCATCGGTGGCGCAGGCCGGAGCAGCGTCAAGGTCGAGACGGATGCCATCCTTGAGGTCCATGACATCGTGATTGATGGCACAGATACCTCATGGAGCCTCCTTACACTCACGTCCGGAGCACAGGTTGGCATTCAGGGGACTGATGGGACCCGCAGGATTGATAACCTCTTTATTGGTAGCGATGGCAAAAACGGGCACTTGGATAATAACACCACCCTCACAGTAGGTAATACCATCATCGGGCGTAATGGCATGGCGGAAATAAAGAAAGGTGGCTCCCTGACAACCGATTACCTTCTGGTTCAGAGCATTACTGATCCTTACAAGGGCCTGACGATTGAGGGCAAGACAACCGTGAACGGAGCCTTTGTCACCACGGCTGGCAGCAAGGTCAATGTATTGAGCGGCGGCACTCTGACCACCTCCGGCGGCACCACCCCCACAGCTGATGGCGGTACTCAGAATACCATTGTAGCCGGCACTCTCACCATCGAGAACGGCGGCGACTGGAAGGCCTCCGGCGACCACTCGCTCTACGGCACCATCTCCAACAGCGGCACAGCCGACATCACATCTGCCACCGCATTCAGCAGTGCCACCATCACCAACAATGCCGGCGGCAAGATGGAATTCGACACCCTTGTCAATAGTGGCACCCTTTCCAACGCCGGTGAACTTGCCATCAAAACCTCGCTTCTCAGTGACGGTCCCATCTCCAACGGCGGCACCTGGACCACCGCAGCTCTCACCAACTTGGGCACCATCTCCAACACCGGTACCTGGAACGCCAAAGGTGAAACCACCAGCACCGTCGGCACCATTGCTAACTACGGCACCCTCAACGTGAGCAGCAAGCTGACCACCGGCACCATGACCGGCACCGTCTCCAGCACCGGCACCGCCGAAATCACCGGCACCACCGAAATCACCGGCACCGGCAGCTGGATTATCACCAGCCAGACTGACCAGAAGGCAATCAAGAACAGCAACATCATCCAGGTGCAGGGCCTGGGCCGCATCGATGCAAGCACCCTCAGCGGCACCGGCACCACCACCATTCTGATTGACGGGACAAGCCTCTCCGAGCAGGACGCCGTCATCGAACTCACCGAGGACACGACTTCCAAAGTCAACGTAGCCATTGATATTGCCGATCCGGATGCCCTGGTGGGCAAGAACATCAACTTCCTCTCTGTCAATGACAAGCTCATTGCCATCAACCATGCAGAGCAGTTCACCCTTCTCAACGCCGAAAAGGATGATAAAATCGACTGGGTAAACAACCAGATTGTGCTGGATGAGAAAACCACCACAACCGAGAAGGACAACAAGACTATCACGACTACGGTAAAGGAGTCGATTGATTTCACTACCTCTGACGGCAGCACAACAGACAGCACCACCGGTATCTTCTTCAGCAAGCACGACACCTCCACTAAAACAGACGTTATCATCGATGACCTCCCCGATAACGTGGAGGTGAAGCTGGAAGTGAAGACTGAAACCGTGGTTTCCGCCACAGAAGACGTGTCTGAGAAGCAAGCCGAAACAGTCACGATAGAGACCCCCGACAATGCCAGCGAACAACTGAAAGCAGACATTAAGGAGAGAAACGAGGCGAACAAAGAAGCCGCAGCCCTTATCACCAAGGCCGATGCCATTAACCAGATTGAGATTGTCGATGAAGTCCGCACGGACGAACAAGGCAAGACCGAAGAGACCAAGAAGAAAGTAGTCGTAGGCAAGGACGTAGAACAAACCGGTTCCGGCAGCATGAATGTGAAGAGCGTGCTGGTGAACCAGCACACCTCCATCACGCAGGGCAATACGTCGACAACAAAATCCTCCACAATCGCGCAATCCGGTCTGACCATGGTATTCGAAGGCGAAACCACGCACACAGGCACCACAGATACCGATGGTAACAAGGCAGAGCTCGGTTTCAACAAAGACACCAAGAAGGGTACCGCCAAACTGGACAATGAGGAAACAGACGTGCGCAAGGTGGACATTGTACAGCTGGCAGACAACGCCAAGGTAACCATCACCAATACAGACATGCACGCCACCCACGCACTCTCCATCGGCAGTGCAGATAGCAGCGGCAAGACCACCCTCGTGCTCGAGGATGTAGATTTCCACGTGGGCGGCGAGACCGACGTGAACGTGCTGCACATGGTAGAGGTGCAGAAACACGATAAAGATGGCAATATTGTCTACAAAAAGGATGATCAGGGCGAGAAGATCTTAGACGAATTCGGCAATCCCATTCCCGAAACCGTGATTGTCCCCATTGAAACCGAACACCACCTGACCACCAAGAGCACCATCACCAATGCAGAGGTGACTCTGAAGGGTAACACCACCCTGAAGTTCGAGCAGATAGACTTCGGCGAGCAGATTGAAAAAGACCTGAAGGATGCCGGTCTCAGCGATGCTGAAATCAAGGAGAAGGTAGATAAGCTGCACGGCGAAGCCAGTATCACCGGCAGTGAAATTGTGCTCAACGGCAGCGAATCGCAGCTGGGCGAAAGCAACTACACGGATAAACAGGGCACCCACCACAAGTTCCAGGAAATCACCCTGGTGGATTCTCAGGTGAAAGGCACCGGCAAGGTGAAGAACACCAAGATGAAGGGCGGTCGCCTGTCCGTGGGCAGCTCTCCCGGCTATGTAGAGCTGACCGACTTCAAGGCCGAAGGCCGTACAGAAATCGAGTTCTACATGATCGCCGATACCACCCGCTGGGATGCCGATGGCATGAACAACAATACCGATCATGACACCGGTAACATTTCCCAGCTCATCATCAATTCCGCGGTCTCCCTCAAGGACCTGAACCCGGATGTCATCATCACCTTGCAGGTCTGGGATCCCAACTATGTTGACGGCCAGGGGAACGTGGGTGGTTACGTCAGCATCGACAAGAACAGCGCAGCCGCCATTACCCTGGGCAATTACCTCCAGGACGGCGCCGAGATTCAGTTCATCAGCGGCAATCTCGATGAGCTCACCATCCTGGGCGAGACTCCCGTCCTGAGCGAATCCTCCCTGCCCACCCTGGCGGATGGTCTGTTCTGGGACACCACAACCCTGTTTGTTGATGGTATTGTCCGCGTGTATTCCGAAATCCTGGAAGAACCCTGCCGCATTGCCAACAGCCTGGTGAGCGCCGGTGAGACCGTGCTGAACTTCGGGCGTCTGGCAGAGGCGCAGGCAGCCCTGCGCGAGGCCGGCACCACCCGCACCTGGGGCAGCGCCATTGCCATGTTCGACAGCATCGACTCCGGCAGCAGCACCATCGGCTACGACTACAACACCTGGGGCGCTGCCGTGGGTGTGGACCACGCGTTCACTAAGAACACCGTGGTCGGCGTGGCCTTCGGTTGCACCTGGGGTGAAAACGAGGCCAAGGAAGGCAACGGCTATTTCGATGGCGGCAGCATCGACCAGGAAGCCAGGATGATCGGTATCTACGGCGTGCACAAGTTCAGGATCAAGGGTCTGATGAACGATGTGAAGCTGAACGCCTTTGCCGCCTACGGTATGTTCGAGAACGACAGCACCCGCACCGCCCTGAAGACCGGCAACAAGGCCAAGGCCGAGTGGGATTCCGATGCCTGGGTGCTCAGCGCCTCGCTCTCCCGCGATATCACCACCGACACCGGCGTGGTCTTCACCCCCTATGTGGGCGTGGAATACACCACCGCCGGCATGGATGACTTCACCGAGCAGGGCCGCAAGACCGCCGATTACTCCGCCGATGAGGACTACAGCAAGCTCTCCGTCAAGGTGGGTGTGGGCGTGAGCAAGACCTACGGCAGCTTCACCCCCTATGCCAACGTGGCCTTCATCAGCGATGTGGCCCGCAACGCGGCCGAAGTGACCGCCGTGGGCCGCGATACCGTCACCGGCAAGAGCGCCCTGCCCGGCCGCAACGGCTTCGAAATCGGCGTGGGAGCCACCTGGCAGCTCACCGAGAACCTTGACGTGAATGCCGGCTACTCCGCCGAAATCCGCGACAAGGCCACCGAGCACAACGCCCGCGTGGGTATCGGCTACACCTTCTGATGCGAGGTGACCCGTTTACAAAAAGCTCTCCCGGTGCCGGGAGAGCTTTTTTCTGTCCGGCCAAAAATGCGGAGGATGTAAATGACAACAAATTCACTTCCCATGCCCCGGAAAAACAGCTATAACTAACAGCGATGCCAATATGCCCGAAATGCTCTGCCACCATCCACGCCGGCGCTGAAGACCAGTGCCCGGCCTGCGGCTATGACATCAGCCAGGCAGATGAGATTTTCGGTGAGGGGCAAGTGGAGTTCACCCGCGTGGTGGATGCCGCCGGTGCGCTGACCCACCAGGAGCGTCTGGAACTGATGCACACGCTGGAGCAGCTGGAGCGCCGCATCCGCCCGGTGGCACTCTGCATCTACATCACGGATGTAGGCCAGGCGCAGGAACTGCGCACGCATGCCCACTGGATTCTGAACCACGCGCGCATTCACCATCCTTCTTTCGGCAAGCGTGAGCAGCTCAAAGCCATCGAAGATGCAGAACTTCGCGAGCGCCGCCCCGGCGAAGCACGCCCCCCGCAGGAACCCCGGCAGAACTGGCTCACCCGCGCCTGGCACGCAGTGCGCGAGCATGTAATGGATGCGCTGCACCCCCTGCCCCCGCCCGTGCGGCATGAGTGGATGCTTATCCTCGTGCTGGATGTGCAGCTGGAAATGGCCTGTTTCTCCTGGGGGTACAAGCTGGACCCCTACATCGACCCGGACCGCATCAACACCTGCATCAAGAGCGCCCAGCTGCAGTTCCGCGAGCGCGCCATGGTGTCCGCCCTCAAGAAAGTGATGCGCAAGGCCGCCCGCCGCATCTCGGTGAGCGCACGCTCCGTGAACCGCAAGCTGCGCCGCGCCCAGAAAATGAGTGCACTGGCCGCAGCCCTGGGTATCATGCTGGGCAGCAGCTCCCTGGCTACCGAAGCAGCCCCTGCCACCCCGCCCCCCGCCGAGGCTGAGGCAGCAGCCCCCGCCGCCACCGATGGCATGCCCCACTGGCGGGCCGATGACTACCGCCACCTGATGGCCGGCGAGCTGCTCACCGGCTACACTTCCCTCTTCCCCCCTAAACCCACACCCGAGGAAATCAAAGCCGAGGAAGAACGCAAAAAGGAATTGCGCCGCCAGCAGCGCGAGCTGCAGCGCCAGCGCAAGCTCCCGACCCAGACCGCACGCCCGCTGGAAAAGCCCGAGGAGAGCGACACGCGCGTGCTTGGCCGCTACTGCGAGATTTACACCCGCCCGCCCAAAGGCTCGGGGCTGAACGACCCGCAGGGGCTCCTCACCACCGTGGAGCGTGAGGACGTGGAGCACGTGCTGCGCACCCTGAATGCCAACGCCAAATTCCGCATCTACGTGGCGGTATTCAAAGGCGGGCAGGATATCCCCAGCGAACTGGCAGTGGATATCCTCGTCACCGCTACAGCGCAGCCCTGCGAATACGCCATCCTCATGCGTTACCCCACCGGCAATCCTGCCGGCATTGAGCTGGGATACCAGGAAATCAAACCGGAGGAAGCCCAGCGCCACGAGTGGCTGCAGAAAGTGCGCAGCGCCGCCGGCGATGGCGATGCCGAGGGGCTCATGAGCGCCCTGCGCTGCATCAGCGAGCTGATTACCCCGCTTTCCGACAGTTTCACCCCGGTCACGGCCAGCACCGGTGGCAAGATGCCGCTCATTGAAATTGACTTCAAGGAAACCCAGAAGGAAAAGAAACGCAGCATCAAGGACCGCATAGAAGAAGCCATGAAAAACCCGGCCCTGCTGGCTATGGTTGTCTATCCCCTGGGTACCATCCTCGCCCTGGTCATCCTCTGGTTCATCTTCAACTGGCTGCGCACTTCATCCAAACTGGTGGAAAGCGAAGCCGACCTGCGCCTCTCCTCTCCCTACGGCGCCGGTGTGAGCCGCTACGTGCGCTACCTGGAAGGCACAGAGGCCGGCAAGGAAAAGCGCTTGTTCTGATATCCCCTCTTCGTTCGGCCGTTAAAGTACACACGTGTCCCAAAGTTTGAAAGAAGAGCTCGGTAAATTGATATTTGTCGTTCCGACAAAAGTACGAAGTACGAGGTGGGAGGTACGAAGTGAAAGTTCCGCGAGCCTTGCGGCTCGCCATTTGTTATCAATAGAAAACACCTGCAGGCGCAGCCTGCCTAACTTTATACTTCGC